>NZ_PQDH01000005.1 GCF_002964605.1 Vallitalea okinawensis | reverse complement strand
CCATAAAAAAATCTCCTTCCTGATTGTTTGGATTATAACCAGGATGGAGATTTTTACACAGTTTACGTTACAGACTCCGCTAGAATCATATATTCTAGCGCATTATCTATTTTTTGTAGCATTCCTTTAAACTTTAAATCGATACCCTGCGCCCCAAATAGTTTCAATGTATTGAGGCTTGTTGGTATTAGCTTCAATCTTTTCTCTAATTTTACCGATATGAACGGTGACAGTCGCAATATCACCGTAATGTTCTAGACCCCATACCTTATCAAAAAGGTATTCTTTACTGAAAACTTTATCAGGATTACTGGCTAAAAATAATAATAGGTCATATTCTTTTGCTGTAAGCACAATTTCTTCACCATTTACTCTAACCCTTCTAGCATCTATATCGATATCAAGACCTCTTATAGTTAAATGTTGACTTACTTTCTTCGTGGAATCAACTAATCGGTCATAACGAGCGAGGTGAGCTTTTACTCTTGCTACCAATTCATTTGGACTAAAGGGCTTCGTCATATAGTCATCAGCACCAAGACCTAACCCTCGTATTTTATCAATATCTTCTTTGCGAGCAGATACCATTAGAATTGGAATATTTTGATCTTCACGTATTCTCTTGCAGATTTCAAAACCATCTATTTCTGGAAGCATTAAATCTAAAATGATTAGGTTATAAGAACCCTTCATAGCTTCATTAAGTCCCTTTACTCCAGATTGAGCAATAACTACTTGAAAACCATTTATCTCTAGATAGTCTCTTTGTAATTCTGCTATGCTTATATCATCTTCTATAATTAATATTTTTTTCATGTATTCACCCCATGAGCTCTAAACTAAATAAAGTTATAACTTTAGCTTATTCTTTGATAAGTGGAATTTCAATGAAAATGGTAGTACCTTTGCCACTTTCACTCTCTGCCCAAATCTGTCCATTAAGTTGTTCAATAATCTGTTTAGCAATGGCTAGCCCTAATCCACTGCCACTAATCTTTGTATTACGCGACTTATCACATCTATAAAATTTATCAAATATTTTATCTAGTTCATCTTGCTTAATACCTTTACCATAATCTTGTATTTCAACATGAATTCTATCTTCAAGCATGTCAGTTCTAATTTCAATTTCTTGGTTATCTATGGAGTATTTCACTGCATTTTGTACTACATTAAGAATAACCCTCCTGAATTGTTGAGGATCGATCATCATGTAACAATCTGATTTTAGCGTTGATTGATACATTAACTTAAAATCTATTTTTTTGAGATCCATAGCAATCTCATCTATGCAATCGTTAAAGTAACTCATTGCATTCACCTTTTCGAAATTAAAAGGCATTCTATTCAAATCCAATTTAGAGAATAAGAACAAATCATCGATTAGTTGATCTAAAATCATTGATTTTTTATAGATAACATCTAAGTATTTAGCCATCTTATTTGGATCATTTGCAACACCATCTTTGATACCTTCTACATAACCTTTTATGGATGTTATGGGTGTTTTGAGGTCATGAGAGATACTCGTAATCAACTCTTTTCTGTTTTCTTCATATTGGATCTGCTTTTCTATGGAATTTTTTAGTTCTTCCCGCATAATATCAAAGGAAGTCATTACTTTACCAATTTCATCTTTTTTATTCCTAGGTAGTTTAAAATCCAGCTGGCCGTTTTTAATTTTTACAGTAGCCTCTTCTAGTTTTTTTAAAGGCTTAACAATCATTTTAGTAACGACAAGTGTCATCAAGAAGAGTATTAAAACAATGATTACAAAAAATATGTCAAATACATTATTATAAACTTGTTCTCCAACCGTATTTATTTCATTATTATTATAAAGGACATAGAATTGTGCATCTATATCTTCAGAAACATTCTCATTGTATTTTAGTATGGTGAAATCACTTTCTTTCGTTGAATAATTAGCCATACCAAAAGGCTCATTCCTATGACCTTTCTTGAAGCGAAGTTCAAAGAGTTCATTATGAAAATCCTCTAATTCTGGAGGTGTTAACTGATACACGATTTCTTGATTTACAGTGATATAAAAATAAACACCATAACGTTTAGATAATGCCTCCATGTTATTTTTGAATTCAGTATTATTAAATTTTTCTGGTTCATATTTAGCCATATACTTAAAATCAACAATGATATCTAAAATGTCTGAGACTGCTTCAGTGATGGGTACATTTTCAAATGTACTTTCAGCAATGCTGTGAGCAAAGTCTCTTGTTGTTTTTACAAAAGAGAATACCAGAATCATAAGACTAAATAATATAATAATAAAATATGATAAAATTAATTTTATACGAATTGACAAATGATCACTTCCTAGCTTTCTGCAGTAGTTAATCTAAGTAATCCAGCAGATACTAATATTATATAGTAGGCGACCATATATAGCAATATCATAAAGAAGTTGATGCCTATACTGCTATTCATCAATGGACTATAGAAATCCATGTAGGTTAAAGGTGACAGTACATATAGTTTATCAATGAATACCTGACCTACATTAATAAGGAACAATCCTAATACACCTAAGCCAATAGCCATTGAACCATTTGAAAAAAGTTGTCCGATTAATAATCCCCATGCAGAAATAAGACCTAAGGGTATGATTACTAGAATACAAGTTATGAAGGCTTCAATAGTACCACTGAAAAAGGCATCCGATGCACTAAAAGCACTTCCTATTATTGCCACAATTAGTATGGAGAAAACCATTAAAAGATTAGCGATGGTTAAAGCAACGAGTTTTGAGAAATAGAGTTTAATACGCGATACAGGACTTGTTAACAATATTTTAAGGGTTCCTTGACTTTTCTCACTTGCAAAACTATCTACCCCCAATATAAACGTGAATAATGGTACGATGAACATAAACATTAACTCTATAATTGTTTTAGCCAATTGATCAGATTGGATAATGTTGAATCCTAAAAAGCTATTTGCGGTATATTGTAGTACAACTAATAAAACTGTTAATAGCGCTAAAATTAGAATGAATACTTTTGTACGCTTTCTAGCGAATAATTTCATGCATTCATTTTTTACAGTTGGCAAAAATGTATTCATGCAGTAACCCTCCTATCTTTTATAGATGTTAAGAAATAGTCTTCTAAAGTTTTATGTTCTTTAAGGGCATCTTCTTTATTAGTTATTTTAATAATTTCTCCGCGATCCATTATAGCCACTCTTGTTGCAATATCTTCTATATCATGAATCAGATGAGAAGATACAATTATAGACATACCTTCTTTTTCTGCCAAGTATTTAATATAAGTTCTTATCATGGATTTACCTTCAATATCCATCCCGCTGAAAGGTTCATCTAAAAGTAATACCTTAGGTTGATGGATAACAGACATAGCAAAGGCTAACCTTTGCTTCATTCCCGTTGAATAATTTCTAGTACGTTCATTAACAAACTGGCTTAATCCAACCTTATCCAAAACTTCATTTCTTCTTGTATCGGTGATTGAAGTATAATAATTTGTAACGAGGACCATATGCTGCAAAGCATTAAGATTTGGATACAGTCTGACATCACCTATCATGCAACCTATTTGTTTCATATAAGATTCATAATCTTTTTCCATTTCTTTATCACCTATACTAATTGAGCCTTCTTGTTTATTTAATAAACCAGTAATTAATTTTAGAGTTGTGGTTTTACCTGCTCCATTTGGTCCTAACAAGCCAAAAATTTCACCTTCACCAGTAGATAGATTTATATTTACTACACCTCTATTGGTTTTGTATTTTTTAGTTACATTTTTTAGTTCTATAGAATTACTCAATATTGTCACCTCCAAAGATTGTTTTTATAACATGAGAAAGAGAGTAATAATACCCTCTTTCTTTATATCTAGCTATTTTTTTTGATGTCTCATATCTTTATTGTTCATTTCAATCTCTTCCCAGTCATATGCTTCTGCATCAATTGTATCAACTACAGTAGTGTCTTTATCTTGAATTATTGTATTAACTGTAACGAATACATCATGAGATTCACCATCTTCATCTGTACCTGTAGCATTAATTTTAAAGTCTACACCGTTAACTTGATAATCTGCATCAACGTACAGTGATAAGTAGATGAGATTAATTTCTTTGTTGTTAACGAGTTGAGGAAGTGACTCATGAATAGAATCAAAATCTTTTAAGAATGGATAATTTTCTAATTGGGCATCATATTCATCTTCATATTCACCCATATTATCATGCTCACTTGGTTCAATAGCAGCTAATAAATTAACGATTTGAGGTATTTCATCTTCTTTTAGTTCAACAGTAATAACTCGAGATCCATCTTCATTGATTGTTTCAACAAATTGTTCTTTTAAATCACCAACTAAATAATCCATTAATTCTTCTTGAGCAACTGACCATTCTTTCTCTTTAGCCATTTCATATTCATAAGCTTCCTCTGATTTCTCATGTTGGCTCATATAATAGCCATTTTCACTTTCGTCAATAATATAAAACGTATTATCAACACCATAGAAATCTAGATCTTTGTTTTGGTCTTGTGTAGATAAGCTTACTGATCCACTAGCTAATTCATTAACTTGATCTGCCTGAAAATCAGCATCAATGGATAAAATATTTTCACCATTATCGCTAATAACAACTGTTGTCTTCATAGTACCGTTACTCAATTCTTTTGATTCATTTTGTGCTTTTAGGACTTCTTTAAAAGATTCATATCCTGCTAGTGGATTAGAGCCTGCCATAACTGCTACAGTAAACAGTGATAACGATAGAACTAATACAACTAGTAAAGTAAATTTTGTTTTCTTCATATATATCTCTCCTTTATTTGATGATGTTTATATTGTAGACATCAATACTAAAAGAGAGGTAAAGTAATTCTAAAATTTTTCTAAAATCATATAAAACATTAGTAAAGTGAGTTAAGGTATATTAAAGAGTAATATAAGGAGTAAGGTAAATCATAAATTAACAGTAAAGAGACCATTGTTTAAGATATAGGAACCTCTTAAAAGGAGGGGGAAAATGAGGCAAGAAGTTATGGAGAACGAACTAAGCTGCCATGAGATTATTACTTCTGACAACTACGTAGATTTGTATTACCAAATTAGAGGAGATATTGAAGAAGTAGCTAAAGAAATGGGAGCAGAATGTGTTCGTAACATTTTTGAAGATTGGGTTATGTTTCACATCAAAGTAGATCCAGATGATTGTGATGAGTTTTACCTTAATAGTGAATATCGATTATTGACTAATTTGTATGGATTATCAAGCATAAGTAGCATTGAAGCAGCTGGTATAGGAGGTGTACTAAAGTTACCTGGATTAGGAATTACTGGTAATGGGGTTACTGTTGCAGTCATTGATACAGGAATAGATTATCTTCATGAAGCCTTCAGATATGAAGATAATACAAGTAAAATCATAAGTATCTGGGATCAAACTGAATCGGGTACTCCACCAGAGGGGTTTCTATTTGGTACAGAATATACGAATCAACAAATTAATGAAGCACTAAATTCTGATGAACCATTATCCATAGTACCGACTACAGATGAAATTGGACATGGAACCTTTTTAGCAGGCATTGCAGCTGGAAGATCTAATAATAAGAAAAATTTTCAAGGAGCAGCTCCAGAAGCAGACCTCGTTGTAGTTAAGCTTAAGCCGGCAAAAAAGTGTGTCAAACAATTTTTTCAAGTGAAAGAGGATGTTATTGCTTATCAAACCAGTGATATATTTCGGGGATTAGATTATGTCATTAATAAATCAAGGGGAAAACCTATGGTTGTTTTTTTAGCTTTATCTTCGTCCGATGGACCACACAATGGAACAAGTGAGCTTGAAGAATATATGGCAAAACTAGGTGATGCAATTGGTGATGTCATTGTTACAGCTGCTGGTAATGAGGCTGATAAATCTCGCCACTTTCATGGAGTATTAAAAGATAATGAAGATAAAGTGAAGATAGAATTAAATATTGCTGAAAGAGAAAATGGTGTTTTTTTTAATGTTTATGCTCCTTTGCCTGATAGAATTAATATTGAGTTAATCTCTCCAAGTGGTGCGACAACTGGTAAATTACCTATTAAAACTAATGAATGGCAGATCATTAATTTCCCTGTAGAATCATCAGTTATTCGAGTTAATTATAGAATAGATTTGAGAGCTGGAGGCGAATCCATAGCAATATTTATTATCAATCCTTTACCTGGAATATGGAATTTAGTGGTCTATGCGGACTTAATAGCTAATGGTGAGTTTGATATTTATCTACCTACTAATAATTTCATTGAAAAAAACACCTATTTTTTAAAACCAGATCCTTATATAACGATTACCCTTCCATCGACTAATACTGGGACTATAACTATTGGAGCATACAATGAAGTTATTAATAGTATTTTTTTAGAGTCTGGAAGAGGGTATACAAGAGCTAATAGTATTAAGCCTGATATTGTTGCACCAGGGTTCAATGTCGTAGGTCCTTATCCTAATAATCAATATGGTACGATGTCTGGTACAAGTGTGAGTACTGCCATTACAGCTGGTGCTTGCGCTCTTTTATTAGAGTGGGGAATCGTAAAAGAGAATGATCCTACAATCAATACGATCTCTGCAAAGAACTACTTAACGAGGGGCGCACGTAGAAGAGATAATATCAGATACCCGAATCGGGAATGGGGATACGGAGAATTGGATTTATTAAATACCTTTAAGGAACTTTAAAGCTAACAGACTAGCTTCAACACTGTAAAGGTGAAGCTAGTTTTTATTTTGTAGTTGTATATGGTATAATTTTACTAATAAATTAAAGCTAGATAAAATAATTTCAAACTAAATATTATTTGAAAACCATAAAGGGGATGATATGGATATGAAGACTGTGTATCGAGTATTGATTATATTACACATATTAGTTGGAACAGGAGCTATAGTAGGAGGGATAGCTGGTATTATAAATCCAATAGAACCATTAGGTTTAACACTTGAATTTCTAGAGCATTCCCCATTTAGCAATTTTCTCATTCCAAGTGTAATTTTGTTAACTATAATTGGTTTTGGTAATGTTATGAGTGCCATTACACTATGTATTAAGTCAAGATATCATGGGTATGTGAGCAGTGTTTTTAGTTGGGCTTTAGTTATTTTCATTTTAGTCCAATGCATTATAACCAAAACAGTTGCCTTCATGCACATACTATTTTTTATAGTCGGCATGATTGAAGGAATTTTATCGATGATTATTTTGTTTAAGCAGAGTTTATTTCCAGCCAATATTATACTTAATTTTTATGAGGGTAAGAGCAAAAAAGTATAAGAATCTATTGTATAAAGGTGAAATGTAAAGATGAAAAAACTTACTAAAATAGTTCTAAGGATAATAAGTATATGGTTAGGTATAAGAACAATTTCAGCTATCATTTTATTTGCTTCAGCTTACATCGACTACGAGAGTGGGGAAATCATGGGGTCAGGTGTTTTCTCATATGGATTTATTCTCATATGTGTTGTAGTGTTATGGACTTTTGCTGATAAAATTGCAGAAACAATACTTGATGGAAAAGATAATCAAATTGAATCTCATGATAATCAATGTAAGATTTATGGAATCTTACATGTAGCAGTATTTATATTAGGAATCTATTTTTTCGCTGATGCACTGCCTGCATTAATAAATGTGACAGTTAACGTTATGATTTTAGGAGTTGAACATATAGGGGATTTTACTGAAGGAATAAAAATGAACCTAATACCTCAATTAGTTGAAAATTTAATTAGGATAATTATAGGGATTGTATTTATTTTTAGTCCCAAGAAGATTTTAGCCTTATTTGATTATACTGTTTATAAGGATTAAAAAGATATATAAATGGCTGAATGAGAAGACCCCCAATTATACAATGGGGGCCACAACACGCTACTTATTTCTATCTATCTCATCAACCAATTTACTAATTAGATCAGATACTTGGAAGCCACCTCTTTCGCTTATCATCTCTAGTGTGGCTACATTGGCCATGGTCTTAAAAAGGATTGGTGATTTTAGCTTTTCAAACTTAGGAGATAGGGATACTAAGTAGTCTTTTAAATAGGGATATTGTTTAACGAGTGTCCCCACTTTAGTATCTTGTACTATGTTATACTTATTTTCAATAAGTTCAGTAGATGGTTCATCATTAATCCGATCATTGTTATTAGATTCTGATTCCCAGGATAGGAGTCGTTGATTACCAGTTAAACTTCTTATATGGGTAACGTCTTGCATCATCTCAAGAACACCCCTGAAATGACCTTCTTCATCTCGAACAGCATTATAAATGATATAGATAAACTTACCACCCATTTCAAGCCAGAATTCAGCTTCATCCTGTTCACCTTTTTTAAAAGCATCAATGATCTTTTCTACAGTATCAACACTTTCTCTAGGATGACAATTTTGAACCCTTCTACCGATTACTCCAGCACTTCTTGGAAAGACCCGATGTTTTGTATCACTGTAAAACTTTACAATGTCATTTTCATCAACATAAGACAAATCAACTTGTAAGTGTTTAAAAATCATATTAATCTGCTTCAAGGTAAGCTGACCTTGACTAACATTGAGTACTTCATCATCCTGTGTAGAATGAGAGATACCATGTTTTTGAAGTACACTTGCAAGATCTTTTAATAATTCACTATTAGAGTCAAGAGCCTTATCTAAAGCATTAAGATCCTTTGTAGTAGGTTTATATAATGGAGGAGTATCGATTAAGCAGTAACCAATTTCATCATCACTAATTCTCATTTCAGTAAATTCTTCGTCACTTAAAAGCTCAATTGAAGTAGGGAATAGAATTTCACTCTCCTTTATAATCATATCTCTAACCAATTCAATAACCTCAGGCTGTAGAGCTAAAAATTCTATATCATTATCATCGTTTAGGAAAGCTTTAGCTTTTCGTATGATGTCTTTTATATTATTATCCAAGGTCCACATGACTTTAGATGGTTTATCAAAACCTTTACGTTCAAGGGCTGGAAACAGTTGATTTTGTTTTCTGCTAAAATGAACACTAATTTGACTTAATTGATCATATAATTCTAGCCATTGATTTTTTATAAATTTTTTTTCTAATAAGGATTCCATTGATGAAAGAACTTGTTCAATTGCTAGATTTTCATCTTGGTAGGTACTAATCGGATGACCTTTGGGCAAGTTCAAATCAGTTGATTCAAGGATGCCATCAAAGATTTCAAGAATATCATCCATTCTTTCAGCTAGCATATCATCCGTAATACCATAGGATTGCAGATGTTGTTCACCAATCGCAAACTCTTCTGCAGATACCTTTTCAAAAGATGCATTCATTTGCTTTTTAGCTTCATCTAAAGTGATTTTATTTTGAAGAAAATCAAGTTTAATAGTAATCATTTTTTTTAATCTCGAATCATCAATATCTAAGTGATGATTCATTTCTATATTATCTAATCTTAAATCTTTCTCCATCCAATCAACTCCTTTTTAAAAATGATAATTATTATCAATTATAACTATATCATAGCATAATATGTGGATAAGTCAATAAAAACAAGTGATTTACAATAAAATAATAAGATTTTCTGATATTTTTGTCTATAACAGAGTCTTTCTTAATATAAGAACAATGCACCTATGATATACTAGTTTTAACATAATATGAAAGTTTGATGTTTGAAAAATATATGTAATGAATTGAAATACTGTTCGTATTAACATATGACAACTTAGCTAAGTTAAGAAGTTATGGAAGGAGGATATTCATATGCAGGAGCTTACTGCGCTAAATCAATTAGACAAAAGTGATACACAAGAACATGAATTAACTCAAATCTTTCAGGTTTATTATAAGAGAGTTTATAACTATATATATTACCGCGTTAATTGTCACTATACAACAGAGGATTTAACAAGTCAGGTCTTTGAAAAGATTATTCAAAAATACCACACCTATAATAAGAGTAGGGCACCCTTTGAAGTATGGCTTTTCACCATTGCAAGAAACATTGTAACAGATCATTTTAGAAGTCGAAGAAAGTATCAATTGTTTTCTTTTGATGCTGTCAAAGAATTAATCTCTAAAGAAAAAGTACCTGAAGAGGTTGTAGTCAAAGCTGAAACAAATGATGAGCTTTTAAGAGCTTTAAATATTCTTGAAGCAAGGGAGAGGCATATCGTGGCGCTTAAATTTGGAGCCAATCTAAAAAATAAGGAGATAGCTGAAATGTTAAGAATATCTGAGAGTAACGTGGGAGTTATTCTCTTTCGCACAATGAAGCGATTAAAAAAAGAAGTAGAAAGAGAGGGAATTCGATGAAAGATGAAAGTATTGAGAGTAAATTCTCTAAGGATTTAGACGCTTATTTTCGAGGAGTTGTAGAACTTAACAAACAAGAGTCTGATGAATATAAGGAACTCTTTGAATTAGGGAAAAATTTAGCTGATAACGATTTTAGTATAAACAGCCATAAAGATGCAGTCTATCAGAAAATTTGGCTAAGTATTCATAAGAATAAAAGAAGTGTTGAGATGAATAAATTTAATATGAAACATAAAAGTGTCAAGGTTGCTGCTTTTGCCATGGTTTGCTTGTTGGGTATATCTATATTCAGTACATCTTCAGCAGCACAAGATTTCATGGATAAGATAATAAGAACTATATCTCTTGGGCATATTACTGTTATTCAAACAGAGTCACCAGAAGTTAATGAATTACCTATGCCAAGTGAATTAGTAGGCAAAATTTACGATAAAGAAGGGAATCCAATAGATGTTATTTCTAAAGATTCTACTGAAAAGCTTTATGATGCAGAAGGAGAAGAGATCGTTACTATGGTAGATGGTGAAATCATTACGACCTCCAAAGAAGGGACATCTCAACAAATAGATAAACTAGTCATAGAAGATAGTCAGAAGCTTAATAAATACACATCCTTTAATGTTATGCTTCCAACATACCTACCAGAAGGATATATTTTTGATAGGGCAGAATTTTATAAGGATGAAAATGGGGAAGTCAGTGATAAGTATATAGACCTAATCTTTAGTAATGGGCAGACTGGACAATATTTTTTTATGCAGCAACGATTGGCTAACGAAGAAACAGCTTATGAGTTTGGAACAGATGGTGAAATAAAAGAAATTGATATCAATGGGGTAAAGGCAATTATAACAGATGGAAGGAAAATTAATTGGGAAACTAACGATGTACTCTATGGTTTATCAGGAGGAGGAGTAATAACTGAGGATGAACTAATTAAAATAGCAGAATCTATTAAGTAATTAAATACTTTTAAGGAGCTACTTTTCTGTAATGTTACATATGAAAAGGATAGCTCCTTTTTAATACTAGTAGCTTAATAAGTAATATGAAAAGTATAGATCATCAAATTATAAGCATAACCATTTCTTGAAGTCAGGAAGTATTGTGCTTCCCCTAGAAGCAATATAAGGGTATGCGACTTCATGAGTATGTTCATCAAGTATATAGTAGGCTGTTGTTCTTTTATTATAGAAATCTCTGTGAATAAAAACATGGCAATAACATTGTCCAAACCTACTTTTTTTGGATTTCATGTAATGAGTAATATTCTTTACTCTTTCATTTATTTGAGGACGATCTCCAAAAAACTCGATGCCTGAGGAGGCTATTCTTTTGCCATTAATCTTGTATTCTTTATAAAAGTTCATTTGCAATTCTTCCATTGGTTTTTCTAAATCCGTTTCAAAAATACTCTCTTTTTTACACCTCAAAAGATCCAGGTTTAATTTTTTAGATAATTTCCTAGCGAGGACTTCCTCATCACTTCCACCTCTGTTAACAGTTAAGCCGCAAGTATCAATCAGCAATGAATAAAGAACTTGAACTTCTTCATCATATGTCATTGTATACCCTAAAGTATTGTACATTTCAAAGATGAGTTTGCTGGTTGAGCCTGAGGGTTTTACTATCTTTAATAACCCATCAATATGATTATCTTCATGGTGATCCACGATGCCTAAGACTTTTTGAGGGTGAATATTTTTATAGGATTCAAAAGGATCATTATGGTCGACTAAGAAAACATAATCATTATCAGTGATAACATGCTTAAGGATTCTACCACAATTTATTTTTTCAATGATAGATTTATCAATGGAGTCTATTAAGTTATAATCAATTAAAAGAGTAGGGACAGCATTTATGCCCTCTTTATTAAGTAAATTAGAAAGAAGTAAACTGGATACATAGCTATCAACATCAGGAATTTGATGCCCAATAACAAATAATGTACGATCCCCTATTATGGACCTGATTTTTTTCAAATTACTTTTTAGATAGACATAAGTCATAAAGAAGCCTCCTATTTCTATTACTTAGCTTACGGTCTTTCAGTTAATGTACCTTTTAGTTTAGTCTCTTGCAACACTTGCTGAAACCCTATTCTCCATATCTTTATTAAACGAATACTCATCGTTCACGTCCGAGTAAATGTCTTTTAATAACAAAATCTCCGTGGGTACATTTTAAATCATCTGCGATAGGTTTACATTTAGCTTTTAGAAGAAAGTAAATTTCTTTATCTTGCATTTCACTTAAGGTTTCATAATTAGCCTGCCCCTTTGAAATGATTAAATCTGCTTCCTCAAATTTCATTTTAAAAACTTTAGAACAAGTATTCATAATCGTACCTTGAGCATCAGAACCATTATCGATTACTCTTACCATTTCTGTCATGCCTACTTCAATAGCATCTTCCATGGTAGCATCATTGACTATGGGTGCTCCCTTAACCACATATGTAATTTTTTCTTTAGGAAGTTCATTAATTAATAATTGATCAAATACTATTTCACCAGCATTATCCCCTAGATAAAGTATTTTATTTGCCTTTTTAGCACTTTCTAACAGGTCCTCAGGTGTTTGGCCTTGAATCTCAGTATCTAGACATTCCATAACAGTAGATCGAATTTTATGTTTATCAATTGATGAAACAGCTACAAAGTCAATAATATTACCAGCAATGGCACATCTGCAAGCCGTATTGATGGGGGATAGGCTATCTTTGACTAGCTGATCAAGTTGAAGTTCTCTGCATATCATTTTAGCATCCCTATTAAATTGAATTTTGAGTTGTTTATATGGATCATTATTCTTAGTAACTTTTTTTACATGCATTTGTATGGCTCTACTTAACCCAGGAGCTACTTCTAAATCATCAAAGTGACTAGCCTCATTTAAAGCATGCTTGATAATATCTTCTTGTATATCTGTATTATCAGTCACCTTTCTAGCAATGTCTACTGCTTGCCTAATTAGACAAGGGATGCAATCATAACTTAGTTTCATCTTATTTCCTCCAAAATAATTAGTAATTAACCCAAATTTATTTAAATTCGTTATGTATTAGTATAAAATAAATGGTATAATTTTAAAAACGAATTATTTAAATTAGTATAATCGAAATTATTGATCATACATGGGGGTAATTATGAATATTGAAACACTAGAATCGTTTGTCTTGTTATCAGAAAATAGGAATTTCACTAAAACAGCTGAGCTGCAGTATGTGGTACAGTCAACCATCTCCAATAGAATCAATGAACTAGAAAAATTTGTTGGTAAGGAATTATTTATTCGAGACAATAAAAATGTAGAGTTGACAAGGGCTGGTAAGAATTTTCTTCCTTATGCAAAGAGGATGCTCATGCTTAGAACAGAAGGGGTTATCAAAGCTAGATCGACTGGTATTTACGATGATCGACTGGCTATAGGTGCTGTAGATTCCATCTATCATGGCGCTATTAAAGATTTGGTAAAAGAATATTTTCAGCACTTCCCTAACATAGCAGTGAAACTTAAAATCAACCATTCTGATGAGATAATAAAATTATTAGGTGACGAAATATTGGATATAGGATTTGTGTATCATAAACCTAAATTATCTAAATTTGAGATATTACCTTTAAAAGATGATGAGATAATCCTTGTTTCAAGTTCTGTAAATAAACTTATTATAAGAGATCAGATAAGTTCTGAGGAATTAGCAGACATCCCTTTGCTATATGCTAATCTAGGAGAAGAGTTTTTTAGATGGTTATCAGAACAATTAGGTGACAGCCCATTACTGAGATTGTCTACGGATTCAGTTACTTGCACTTTAGATTATGTAAAAGCGGGGTTAGGGTGGGCTTTTGTTCCACAATCAATCGTATCAAAAGAGTTAGATCAAGGTGAATTAATACACGTTAAAATAATGGATTCATCTCCACCAACAAAAAAAATATTTATGCTCATCAATAAAACAAAAAAGGATACATTGGCTCTTCAAAAATGGCTTGATTTAGTCAATATGAATTAAGAAGTTTTATCAGATTGCGTAGGAGTTATTCATTCCTACGCTTACTTTTATAAAGAATTCAATCAAAAGTAAAACTTTTTTAGTGATTATATTATCTAATAGATAAAGCAAAATGCATTTTACTTAAGTGATTTTATAGACATGAGGGGGAGAAAGTTGGAGGAATTGGTGAAAAAGGCTAAAAAAGGGGACAAAGAGAGCTTTGGTCAGTTGATTACTTTGGTTCAAGACAAGGCTTATCGTGTTGCTTATAGCTATCTAAAGAATGAAGAAGATAGCATGGATGCTGTTTGTGATAGCGTTGAAAAAGCTTATATAAAAATAGGGGGTCTTAGAAATTCTGAGTACTTTCAGACATGGTTTATGAAAATCGTTATAAACACTTCTATACAGCTATTGAACAAACGCAAAAAGAGGGAAAAAATATTTAGTACCTTATGTGATGAAGCGGTTTATACTACAGAAAATTCAATAGAAGATAATATCTATATAGATGAGATATTAAATAAGATGAATAAGAGAGATCAAAAAATACTCTATCTTCGTTATTGGAAAGATGAAAAGATTAAGGATATTGCAGAGAGGTTAAATATGCCCATTAATTCAGTAAAAACACGGTTATATAGTAGCTTAAAATCCATAAAGAATGATATGGAGGTGGAAAGTAATGAAAAAAAATCATTATCAAATAGATGAAGAATTAGATATCCCCGAAATTCTCAGTGATCGAATAAAGAGTAGAATCGATCATATTGACTATCAACCTAGAAAAAATCATGGAAGAACCGTTATGCTAAGTTGTGTTTCCATACTGCTCTTTCTAAGTGTTTGCGTGGGAGCAATGATGGTATCACCTGACTTTAAGGCATATGCAATGGAGATACCTTTAGTAGAACATCTAATGGGGTGGTTTTCTGATGATGACAATTTTGAATATGCTAAAGAGCATGGGTATCCTGTTGATAATATACAAGAAAATAATGAAGAAGGGTATAGTCTTTATATAAAAGACATCTATATGGATCAAGCTCGAGTCTCGATGAAGATTGGGATGATAGGACCAGACCAACAAATGATTAATTTAAACGATTACCATGTACAGGTACGATTAGGTCCAAGTAATATAACATTACAGAGAGGCGTGACTACAGAAGACCCGTGGTTCTATTTTGATGTTGATGATTATATGATTCAATACACTGAAAAAGATGTGGTTAATATCGATTATCAAGTAACTATAAAAAAGCAAGATTTTGCCTATACCTCACAGATATATAGCTATGATATAAGCTTCAGTGAGCCAATTTATTATGCCATTAACCATCAGGAAAAAATGGAAGGAGCAGATTTAGACATATATGCCTTAACGGCTTATCCATCCTATCTTGAAATGCAGTATACAGTAACAGCACATGAAGGATATGCAAAGCCTGATATAAGAGGTTGGGAGATAGTTGATAACTCATCTAGCTACTATACTCATTATGATGGTGCCACTTTTAATGGCATTACCAAGAGTTTGATTGAACCATCATTTTATTATGATGATGATAGACCAGAGGTATTAACAGCTACATTTGAGTATTTAATATACCCTTATCAGCAATATGTAACAGTCAAAAAGGAAGATAATTTCTTAAATAGTTTTACTGTAGGTAGTCATAGCTTTACCATTGAAGAGGTATTTGATGCTGGAGTAAGAAAGGATGACTTAGGGCTTGTACTTACATGCAATGACACCATTAAAGCTTCAGAATTTCCTAAGATGGATATTAGACGTGGCGAAAGTGATAATTGGGAGCAGGGTATAGTAAGAGATGATTTTAGAGGGAAAGTATTAACAAAGACTGAAGCTGAAAAGGTATTAGGCAGTTCTTTAAAAGATATTCTAGAGTTGCAAGAATTAGAGTTAGATGATGCAGTAACGGGTTTTAAATCATACTATCAAGAACGATATGATGATGATGCTGATAATATGGAAATTCTATCAGTTTTAAAAGGACTTAATCAGTATGATGAATACTATTTTTTAGAGAATCATGAGTTAGTAAGTGAGCAAACATATATCTTTAATAGAATGCCTAAGCGAGATATTTATACGATAGCGATCTATGGGGAGAAAGAAATAGAAGAAATAATTATTCCAATTTCATTAAATTAATAAAAATTTCTCAGATTTTGGTACCTCTTTTATATGCTTTTTTTCGAATATTATGTTAGAAGATAAATTTTAAAGTATATTTAGGAGGTATTATCATGAAAAGAATAATTTCTTATGTAGTAATTTGTACTCTTGCCCTATCATTATTCACAATGAACATATCAGCTAATAACGGAAAAGGTAAAGGGAATAGTAAAGAAGATGTTAAAGTAACTCAAACAGATAAAAAGAAAGAAGATAACAATAATAAAAAAGAGCAACAGCTTGAAGAAGAACAAGGAATCCAGGTAGAAGAGAATCAAGAAGATACAATAGATGAAACAATTAAGACAGAAGAAGTTGAGAAGAATAGTAAAAAGCAAAATAAAAAAGAATATATTGCTGCTAAAAAAGAAGAGTTAAAAAAACAATATACATATGAAGAGCTTGAGGATATTGACGAATCAGTTAAAAAAATCAAGGATAAGTATAAGGAGGCAAAAGTATTAGAAGTCGATAGTGTAGTAATTGGTAATGGTAAGATTAAGTTTGATACACCTCCAGTGATTAAAGAAGGAAGAACTTTAGTTCCAGTTCGTGCTATCGTTAATGGATTTGGTGCAGAAGTTGATTGGAATGCTGAAACTAAAGAAGTTACTATTGTGAAAGATGATGTTACAATTATCATGGAGTTAGATAGTGATGTTGTTTACGTTAATGGAGAAGAAGTAGTTTTAGATGCTAAGACAGAAGTCATGAACTCAAGGACTTATGTTCCATTAAGATTTATTGCTGAAACACTTGGATTAAAAGTGTCATGGGATGATGATAGTGAAACTATAGAGATCGATGAAGAAGAGACAACAGAAGAAGAGGCAACAGAAGAAGAGGCAACAGAAGAAGAGGCAACAGAAGAAGAGACAACAGAAGAAGAGACAACAGAAGAAGAGACAACAGAAGAAGAGACAACAGAAGAAGAGGCAACAGAAGAAGAGGCAACAGAAGAAGAGGCAACAGAAGAAGAGACAACAGAAGAAGAGGTAACAGAAGAAGAGACAACAGAAGAGGGAACAACAGAAGAAGGAACAACAGAAGAAGGAACAACAGAGGAAGAGACAACAGAGGAAGAGACAACAGAAGAAGAGACAACAGAAGAAGAGACAACAGAAGAAGGAACGACACAAGAAGCAACTGACAATATAAGCGATGAAACATTAGTGAATCAACAATAATTGAAATAGTAATGATACAATAAAAACTCCTCAATAACTGAGGAGTTTTAAGTCTTTAGCGATATGCTTCAAATGTAATGGTCTGTGAAGGGGTTGTGGGATATTGGCCATAATTATAATCCGAAGAGACAACGATATCCTTAAATCCTACGTTCTCTAAAATAGTTTTGAATTCTTCTACACCATACCAGCGAAGAGGAAAATATTCTAATTCACTTTCAATAAGCTTTTTATCACGCCATTTTTCATAACGCATATGTGAGACAGTATATTGTTCAATATAATTAACTTCAATGAGTTTTTCATCAAGTGTAATGAGGTCACCGGTTGGAGTGGTCCAGTTCCTTGTAGAAACTATACCTAAGTGAAAGTCTGTTTGCAAGAAGATGTCAAGTATTATACGTCCACCTGGTACAAGGTGATTGTAGAAGCATTTTAATGCGTTTATTGATTCATTTCGTTCTTGAATTAATAAAAATGAACCGGTAGGAATGATGATAGCTTCATATGTATTGGGTAATGAAAAAGATTGCATATTAGCCTCATATAATTGCGGGGTTAGCCCTCTTTCTTCACAATGAGAACGACATAGGGATAACATATCTGATGAACAATCCATGCCTTCTAAGTTAAATCCTTTATTAAGTAATGGTATGAGGATACGACCAGTTCCAACAGCTGGTTCGAGAATCGGTCCGTCACAGTTAGCCAGGCGAGTAGCATAAAACTCGATATCCCCAAAAGATTTACCAATAGGTTTATCCAAATCATATACTTCAGTAGAGAGTTGACTATAAAAACTATACATAGACTTCCTCCAATTTATCTTTTAGTTATAGGTATATAAATATCCATGGATAATTTATCGTGTTCCCAAGGGTGACACCGCTCATCGTAAAATTCAAAATCCAGTTTAGTATCATCAATTTCATAACCAGAAGAAGGGAACCATTCTTCTAAGATATACTTCCAAGTTCCTTGTATGGAGCTGACAAAGTCGTCTTCATGAACTAGTGGAGTAGTAAACACTGCATAGGTTGCTTCTGGAACTTCCAGTTGGAACATTTCTTCTATGACCTTATCAAAACTAGTAACTTCTACACCAAGGACATATGAAAAGTCATCGGTTTCCATGTTTGTATTGACGCAAATACCATATTCACCATGACGAGGAGGATTTTGAGTATGATAAAGATTACTTTCTTTACCCTCAATGTTGCATTGATCCCAGAAAGCTGGGATGTCTCTTGAATGAGCATTATTTCTTAAGGTGGTTTTGAATTTATAACCAACAATCTTAAAAGCATCTCTTTGTATTATTTTAGGTTGCAAGATAATACCTCCAGTTTTATTTTCTTTTAATTTTCTTAAATTAACTTTTTGTGGAAGTCCGATGGGTGCATGTAATCGATAAAATGTTGGAGCATAGCCAAAGCACTTTTTAAATGCCTTAGTAAAACCAGCATGAGTGTCAAAACCATAGTTAAATGCAATATCACTCACCTTGCTATTATTACTGAGCTCATGAAGGGTGTATTGGAGCTTGCGCCTTGTAACATATTCCATTACAGGCATACCAACAAAGCTATTAAATACTCTATAGTAATGATAGGTTGAAAAGCCTGCTATGTCAGCTAATTGATTGACCGTTATCTTCTCAGTAATGTGATCCTCTATATAATCTAAAGTCATTTGTATCAAATTCATGTAGTCCATCGGCTACCTCCTAAATTTAACTGTCCGTACGGTAAGTATATAGTATCATATTATATTTAATTTCGCTTTTCCTAATTTGCTAAGTTGTGAATTATCATATATAAGTAGAAAGATATAAAGATTTGAAAGGTATCATTTCATACGATAAAATGTATAATGATAATATAAATGAAAAAATAAAATTAATTCCTAACAGCAACTATAAATGGATAAGATAGACCAACAGGTAGATGAGGAGATAGGTGCTCTTTTTGAAGAAGATGAAGAACCAATAAAAGAGATAAAAACCATTCAATGTCCGGGTTGTGGAGCTAGTAACGTGTCTAACCTAGAAAAACTGTAGAATGTGAGTTCTATAGTTCCAAGCTGACAATATAATATGAAGGATCGTTAAGGAGCATGATTTCATGCTTCTTTTTATGTACTATTCTAATTGATATAACCTAGTCACTTACCATAAACGCTATTAATATGCTGATAATATTTAGGAGAACAATTAGTATGTCTTTTAAAGTAGTTAGAGAAATAGAATTCATCATTAAAGCGGAGGTCAGCAGCTACTTGACGAATGGACTTATCTGTGAAGATGAGTTCTTTTTTTGCTTGATCCAATAGATGGGCGTTGACAAACTCCTTAATAGTAATCCCCATATCTTTCTTAAAAACTCTTGATAAATAGGAAGGGGAGATATTCATTGTATTAGCTAAATCCTTAACGGTAATACCGAAATGGCAGTTGGAGTCTAGATAGCTACAAAGGGATTCATATTTTTTTATCTTTTTAGCGTGCTTAAGTAGATAGTCTGTATGAGGCTCTAAAAAATAAGCTAAAGTTTCCCAAAGTATGGATTTACATAACAGTGTTGATTTTAGATCTTGTTGACTAGCCAGATCAGTAAGGTTGTAGAGATCTTGGCTATAAAAAGGCATGGAGATATAATCATTGAAACAGTCAAAAACATCGAGACCGGGTACTAATTGCAAGTCGAAGTGAAAAAAGAATTTCTCCATATAATGATCGCAACCAAGACCATATAATTGTCGCCTTGGTAAAAGGTATATATGACCTTTTTTTAATAAGTATTTCTCATTAGGAGATTCTTTATAGAAATATGCAGAACCTTTAGTGATGTAATAAAGTCTATGGGCTGGATCGAGGTAATAATATTGCCACTTAGAATCAGCATTAAGATGACCATTAAGATAAAGACTTAATTTAAGGTTATTGAATAATGAATGAAAAAGTGGGTATTTTATAAGTTCCATAAAAAAGCTCCTTTCCATGCTGTTTGTGTTCTATTATAGCATAGAAAAGAACTTTACTTATTAATATTTTAATTCGATTAATTGATGCCCTTCAAAACGATCTACATGAAAATGAAGTCTTTTATCACTTAGCTCAAAAGCTACAGATAGATTTTCAGGTTGTAGTCGTATTTCTTTAATAGGGTGATCAAGCTTCAAAGAAATTTCTATATCATATAAAGGATAGATATCTTCGATTATTTCTAGAAGTTTGGCTCTTTTTATTGGTACATAGTGGAGGAGATGAATAATATAGCGTTTAGCATTTGGTTGATCATTAACAATGGCTTCAAGAGTTGATGGACCAGTGTGAGTCAGAATACGATCACCTAATAAATAGTCAATAGCATTCTGAACGTATTTTTTGCACCAACTAGCCCCATACTCATCATATATTTCAAAAACATTATGAGCTAAATAAAGTGTATTAGATGTTTCTATGGCAGCAGGTGTACCGATATTACCATAGGATGGGGTTTGAACATGAGAACAAAAGTGGGCTGCATTGCGATAGAAAGGTGGTTCAGTCACATGAAGTAAGATATTTCCCTTGTCACCAACCGAAACCTTATTAGCTTGAGCGTACATGACATGTTCTGTTTCTGGTAAGTCTTTACCTAGAGGACCTTGGGGGATTATGTAATCAGCATAGTCCTTTCTAAAATGTAGAAGACCTCTCACTGGTTTACCTTCGACGTCCAGTTCTTGATCCTCGTTCATTGTTGCACCTAATGGTAGCATGAAGTCATTGGCTTTTTCATCAGCACCAGAAAGGAAAGTAGCGAGAACTTTGCCACCCTTATGCATGTAGTCTTTTAGTTTATTTACAAGATCATTTGTTATAGGGATGCGATCAGGAAGTATAATAACTTTATACCTCGTAAAGTCTGAATCACTACTGATAATATCGTATTGATAACAGGATTCTTTAAGGAGCTTATGGGCTCCAGTCAATGCTTTTTCCTCATCAGTATAAAATACAGCTAATTCAATAACGGGTTGGATATCGTCACACCAAGGTTCTTTTTCTTCAACCTGGCAATAAACAGCGCTAATAATATCATAGGCAGTTTCGTCAAGATGACCTAGGGGATGAAGTTGGTCGCCAATTATGCATTTGCCGCCAAGTGCCATGAGCATAAAGCATTCATACTCTAGAGCTGCCTGATTTTTATAAGAATGCATATCTCCCCATCCAGTATGGAACTTACCTGTATGACCTGCATAATCATACCCATAAGTGCGATTAGTCCTCGTTATGATTGGAAAGTTATTGTAACTGCCATGACCCGATGGTAATGCATCGAATTCTAGATGAGTAAAGTCTTTTAAATGACTCTTATGGTCAGGTTGAATATGACCGCTGTTATAATAGATTGAACAATCCGGTATGAGTTGGTGGACGAAATTACTCATATCTCGAGTAAAATCTTGTATAGACAGCTTAGCAAAGGCTATACGGTCTTCAGGTTTTCTCCAATCCAAACCTTCCTTTTCCATCTTTGCACGACAAGAAGGGCAAGCGCATGGGAGTAACCAAATAATATCAAAGAAGAAACCATCAAGAGTTGGTATCATTTCACAGAGTTCTTTAACATGAGCTTTCAAGAAATCCCGATAAGAGGTATTAGTACATAAATAACGATAGAATCCAGGGCTAAACAGTTGATCTAATAATTGACCTTCAGCGTCTCTGCATAACCATTCAGGGTGGCGCATTGCAGTATAGTGATCCCATTGAACTGTGACATAGACGGGTACTCGTATGTTCTCCTCTTGACATGCTTCTACTTGCTCAAGTAAAAGATTTTTGTTGGTTAAACTGGGATGAATGCGTTCAGGAAAAGCTTTTGATGGATAATAAAGAAACCCATGATGGCATCTTGCAAAACAAGTCACAGAATTGACATGAGCCTTTTTGAGGGTGTTGACAAATTCACCTTTATTAAAATTAGCTGCTACATTTTCCATAAGTTCACTGGTATGATAATCGAGATGTACTTGGCGAAAGGGTAAGCGCACTTTTATATTGGACATATGAACACTCCTAACGATTAAAAGATATTTAATGAAGTTATTATCACTATAGCACTGTGTATAGTATAAAGCCATGTAACTAACAACCCATTCCATGTAATTTTATGAACAAACAAACCTATTGCTTTTCGAGTGAAATTATAGTGCCTATAAAGTTCTTATGAGCACTATCTTTTTTGGAGGAAAGTTGTCTATATATATTGGAGATTTTTTATAGTTTTTTATTTCTTATTTTATGAAATTTTTAAACTTTTTTTATTTTACTTTTAATATTGTTCTTTATACTTGATTTATCAGTTGATAGTTAAAAGAAAAACTAATTCATAATAAAATTGAAATTAAAAGGAGAAATGAATATGAGTAAATTATTAACCATTTATAATGTAATGAAGGAAATGAAGAAAGCTGAAGTAAGAAAAGGAACTTTTGATTTAGAAGTATCCAGCGACGGAGAAAATATTGTAAAGCTAAGTAATGATTTTGAATTTGATATGGATTTCGATGATGAAAGTAAAGGTGGATTTAGAAGTCATATGAAAATGGATATGGGACACGGACCAAGACATTTTCATCATCAGCAGTTTAACATGAAACAAATGGATGATATACCAGAAGAATTAAAAGAAAGTATAAGAAAGCATGAAGAAAAGCTTGAAGAACTTGGTTTTAGTAAGGAAGAAGTAAATGAAATGAAAACTGCGCATATGGAAATGATGAAATCCATGCATATGAGTAAATTAGATCGTGCAATGTTCATGATTAAATTGCTAGATCAAACAACTTTAATTGAAAATGATGACAAAAAAGTGTTATCATTAGATATACAAGAAAGTGATTTGCCTGAGGAATTTAAGGTGATTATGGACCATAAAAAGAAGCATATGCAGTTTAAGAAAAAATGCATGGAAAAAGTCAAAGAGAATGATCTAGATTTTGAACCATGTCATACATTCAAAAATGAGCAATTCAAGAAAAGATATGAGGTGATGAAAGAGATTCATTCATCTGTAGAAAAAGCCGGATTAACTCTTGAAACACTTCAACCAGAAAACTTAAATATTAAGCTTGAGATTAATGATAAAAACCAAATTGAAAAAGCTATTTCAACGATCAATTTAGTAGACGAAAATGGAAAGAATATAATAATAAAAGCCCAAAAGAGTAGTATAAACATATAATTTTACTAGCCCCACTTGGTAGTGGGGCTTTTGGAGGATGTTATGAACAAAAATAAGTGGGAAGCATTTAAACACACACATCATAAGCATGGTAGGCATTTTATGAATCAACATACGGATGCTCACTATAAAAATTTCAAGAGATATCAAAAAGCCTTAAAGTTGATACCATTAATTTTCATTTTGATCAATATTGGGATTTTTTATCTGTTATATAAATTATCACAATTGAATCTACCCATATTTATCTTAATATTTATCTTTACAATGGTCGGCATAAGAGAGATTAGTGGTTTAATCTTTTCCATAAGAATGAGAAAAAAAATTATGGACCCTATAGAAACCTTGAAAGTAGGTGTGGACCAGATTTCTAGAGGAAATTATGGTTTTACTATCGATGATTATCCTCATAACATGATTGGTGGGCTCATCGAATCATTTAATAAGATGAGCTTAGAATTAAAGGCAGCTAGAGAGATAGAGGAGCGGTATGAAATAAATAGAAAAGAACTCATTGCTGGTATATCCCATGATCTTAAGACACCCATAACATCCATTTTAGGTTACGTTGAAGGTATTAATGAAGGTATAGCTGACACCCCAGATAAGATGAAGCAATATATGGATATTATTTACTTTAATGCTAGCTATACGAACAGATTGATTGATGACTTATTCTTATTCTCAAAACTAGATATCAATCAAATGGAATATCAATTCAATACAATCAATGTTTTGGATTATTTTACAGATATCTTTATAGAAAAGAAACTTCAGATAGAAGAAAAGGGAGCGACAATAGATTTTCAATGTGTTGTTGATGATACAATGACTCTTGATCTAGATGGAAAAATGATTTATAGAGTAATCTCAAATATATTAAACAATGCTCTAAAATACTGTGATAAAGACACCCCAGAAATCCATATACATTTAAGTGAGTTAGAAGGTGAAGGAAAAGGAATTAAGATTGAAGTTAGGGATAATGGACCAGGAATAGAAGCAACCCAGTTAGAGAATATCTTTCAAGTTTTCTATCGGGCGGATGCTTCAAGAAACAAAGACGTTGGTGGTACAGGTTTAGGACTGTCTATAGCTAAACAGCTTATAGAAGCTCATGGTGGTCAGATATGGGCAGAAAGTGAAATAGGCGAAGGAACGACTATAGGATTTACACTAATGAATGGATAAGTGGAGGATTTGATGATGGCTAGAGTACTCATAATAGAAGATGATAAGAATATTGCAGGACTTGAAAAAGATTACTTAGAAATTAATGATTTTAAAACCAAAATAATTGGAGAAGGCATAGCAGGATTAAAAGAAGCATTATCAGGTAACTATGATTTAGTGATTGTTGACCTTATGTTACCGGGAATAGATGGGTTTGATATATGCAAAAAGATCCGTGACAAACTTGAGATTCCAATTATTATTGTATCAGCTCGAACGGAAGATATTGATAAAGTGAGAGGTTTAGGATTAGGTGCAGATGATTATATGACAAAGCCCTTTAGTCCTAGCGAGTTAATAGCTCGTGTTAAAAACCAGTTAGCCAGATATGAACGCTTGCTTGGCAAGAGTAAAGAATCTTCACTTATCGAGATTAATGGGATTACGATTAATAAAGATTCTAGAAAGGTGTGGGTAAATGGTGTAGAAAAATCATTCACTACAACTGAGTTTGATTTGTTATTGTTCTTTTCATCCAACCCTGATATTGTTCATAGTAAAGCGATTTTATTCGATAGAATATGGGGTGAAGATGATTTTGGTGATATAGCAACGGTTGCTGTTCACGTTCAAAAAGTAAGAAAAAAGATTGAGAAAGATCCAGCCAATCCTAAAATTATTGAAACTATTTGGGGTTTTGGTTATCGATTTAATAAGTACTAGTCTCTTTTCTTTGTTGATAAATACCTCTTATTATGACTGTCAAAATAACAATAAAACCTCCTATGAAAGCGTATATACCAGGTGATTCTCCTGTAGCTAGAAATACCCAGATAGGATTAAGTAAGGGTTCAAGAACAGGAATCAAAATGGCTTCAACGGGTGAGACATATTTAATGGAGAGAGTATAAAATATATATGAAATGCCCAATTGAAAGATTCCCAAAATGAGAAGAGCTAGGATGCTTTCGAAGCTTGGGGTAGAAATGAAGAAAAAGGGTAGACCAATAATCAACATCATGATATTGCCAACCAAAGTCATTTCTACTGGTGAACCTTCATTTTGTAGCTTTAAGAAGATTACCACACCAGCCATTGATACACCACTTAATAGACCAATGAGATTGCCAAATAGATTGCCACTATTCAGATCACCAATAAAAAATAAAACCATTCCTGATATAAATGCTATGATTGCTAGCCAGTCATAGCTTTTTACTTTTTCTTTTAAGAACCATGAAGAAAACAAAGCTACCCATACTGGTGAAGTAAACTGTAGTAAGATGGCATTGGCTGCAGTTGTGAACTTATTGGCCGTAACAAAAAATATTAAGAGTGATGTATAAGTGAGAGCTCCTAAGAATTTTGTCTTTCCTAGCTTTATATGCCATAAAGGCTTTTTTAAGAATACTAGCATAACGATTGATGCAATACCACTTCTTGCTCCAGCAATAGCCATAGGGTTCCAGTCAATGATTTTAATAAATAATCCACCTATACTCCATAAAAGAGATGCGATGATGAGGTACAATATAGCTTTTTGTCGTTGTTTATTCATTTAGGTAACTCCTTTGCTTCATTTCTGATTTTCCATTATAATCAAATTATAGCAGTTTTAAAAATAGGGTACAACTTGAAAAAAACCACTCTGTACCGGTACAGATTATTAAGTCGATAGAATTATATGGGAGTGATACCGTGAAAAAGAAGTATGAGCTAATCATGGAACATATACAAGATAAAGTTGCATCAAATGAACTCACACAAGGGCAACGGTTGCCAGCAATAAGAACCATGTCAAAGCAGTTCAGCTGTAATAAGTCCACGGTCATAAGAGCTTATAAAGAGCTTGAAATGAATCATAAAATCTATGCTATTCCTAAGAGTGGGTATTATCTTGTGGAACAGCATCCTTTGAACAATCATCATCATGGTCCTATTGATTTTTCGCAGGTGTTACCAGATCATAGACTATTACCTTATAAAGAATTTAATCATTGTATAAACCGAGCCGTAGAGGTTTATAAGAGTGATTTATTTTCATACAGTGATGCTGCAGGGCTTCCATCATTAAGAAAAGTACTAGTAAAGCATTTTAGTGAGTACCAAATTTTTGCATTAGAAGACAATATCATGATTACCTCTGGTGCACAACAAGCTCTTAGCATATTAACAAAAATGCCTTTTCCTAACGACAGGAGGCTAATTGCTGTTGAGCAACCGACATATAGACTCATTCATAGAATGGCTGAGTTAAATGGTTATAAACTTTTAGGAATCAATAGAGATCATAATGGATTAGATCTAAATGAGCTGGAGAGAGTTTTTAAAGAAGACGATGTTAAATTTTTTTATACTATCCCTAGGTTACATAATCCTCTTGGAAGCAGCTATACTGAAAAAGATAAAAAAAGAATAATAGAATTAGCCAATAAGTATGATGTGTACATTGTGGAAGATGATTATTTAGTTGATTTGGATACCAATAAAAAGAACATGCCCCTATATTATCATGATTTATATAATCGGGTTATCTATGTAAAAAGCTTTTCTAAAGCTTTTATGCCTGGTATACGTATTGGAGCAGTCATACTGCAAGAAAAAATGAAAGGCACCTTTTTAGCCTATAAAAAATGCGAAGATTTAAGTACATCAGTTTTAGCTCAAGGAGCATTAGAAATCTTCATTAAAAGCGGTATGTATAAACGACATATTCAAAAAGCTCAAAAAGACTATAAGAAAAAGATGGATATCTTAAGACTATATTTAAGAAGTATTGATACAAGTAATGTAGAATGCATTGTGCCTGAAACAGGCTTTTTTGTTTGGATTAAAGTATCTAAGAGAATTAAAATGAGTCTTCTAAGTAGTAAGTTAAGAGAGAAAAATATATACATATCTCCTGGAGAGGAGTTCTTTATCGATAAAATGGAGCAAATGAATAGCTTCAGACTATGTATTTCTCATCTTAGCCATGAGGAAATTAAGAGGGGGATTGAAGAACTCTTTGGCGAGATACAGAATTTCTCGCAATAGATTAAGGTATATTGATTGTGATAACCTTTACATGTATTGACAAAAGAACGTGCATTCGGTATGATGAGTATAACGTAATTATTTCTAAAACTACAAAGGACTGGTTATGTGGTTACTAATGATTTTTGTATCAATACTTATAGAGGTATTACTTCGAAAAATATGATGAATCAGACCTATTTTATGCCTCATCCCATGTTGAGACAATATATAGCCAACTATACGTTGCTATACTCTACTTCTACATATACTGAGGTAGCTGATACTACACCCGAGGACTTGATTATTATTCCTGATGCAAGCGGCTGTTTCATTTTTGGATTTGATAATTGGGGGGCATATAAGAATTGCTGGGGGCCAACATCTAAACCTGTCAAGGTCAAAAAGAATAATCTGCTAAAAGATGAGAGAATGTTCTTTATCGAGTTTTTACCAGGTGGACTTAGTATGTTGACTGGTGTTGAACAAAAGGAACTAAAAGATATGCATTGCACCATTTCTGATATTAGCAGGAAGCTAGCAATGATTTTGAGCGATGTTATTCAATCTGCAGATGGTATCGATCATTTAGTCAGTGAGGTTGATCGTATTTTATTAAGCTGGATAGAAAATAACAGTAGGAAACAGTTGAATATTACATCAGCTATTCATAAAATTAGGCTATCAAGAGGTAATATATCCATTAAAAGGTTAGCAGAAAGTGAGTATATCAGTGAAAGGCATTTAAGAAGATTATTTGAAAGAGAAATTGGTCTCAGTGTTAAGATGTTTGCAAGATTAACGCGACTGAATAATAGTCTTAGAGTCTATAAGAGTAATCGAAATAGAAGTGACTTGAATATGCTTCAAGATGGCTTTTTTGATGAATCTCACTTTATTCGAGATTTCAAAGAATTTTGTGGTACTACGCCTCAATCTTTTATTAAGAATATGTCCGGTTTTTACAATGAACCCTTTAAATATTAGTCTACAATATATATAGTCGTAAGGTTTATGAAAGGAGTCTAACTATGAAAACAAGATTAACACATGTAAGAGCGAATGTATCTAACTTAGAAAAGTCAATTGCCTGGTATGAAGAAGTATTAGGATTTGAAAATGATGGTGTCTGGCCACCTGATAATCCAACATATGTAGGTTTTCGTTCTGAAGAAGGGGCTACCTTTTCAATTATGGAGGCTAAGAACAATAAGTCATATGGCAGATTTAACTTCGCTGTAAAGGATGTGGATGAAGTATGGGAACGTCTTAAAGACAAAGTAGAGGTAGTAGAACCAATTTTTGATACACCATGGGGGACACGTAAATTCACAATTAAAGATTTAGATGGTAATGAATTAGGGTTTGTAAAAGGATAAGGGGAATCAGAATAAATTAATATAGTTTTACGTAAAAAGTCAGAAAAGAACTGACTTTTAATATTTTCATCACAGTTCTATCACAAGTAATCTTTATAATATTTTTTGTCATCCAAAAATCTCTATAAACCTAGAGTGCATTGATAATGACTAAGGCGAAGCTGATTCTTCGCCTAAGCCTCCAATGCAAAGTTTATGATGTTAAATTGTCTATTTTTAAAGCAGAATATCTCCATCTTCTATAAGTAATGGAGGAATCAAATCGTCTACGAGATCTATAGATGTATGGAATTGTTATTACAACCGTAAAAATATAAGTGCAGAAGTTTACTTAAAAAGCAAAACAGATTAAAGACAGAGAAACTCTTAACTTTTATATTTTCCATCACAGTTCCATCACAAATGTTCTTTATAATAGTGTTTAGTCATTCAGAAATCTCTATTAACCCTGGAGTGCATTGTCAATGACTAGGGCGAAGCTACTTCTTCGCCTGAACCCCCCGATGCTTTATAAAATGAAATCAGCTATTTTGCAACTAATTAAGTAATAAGGGAAGTGATTGACTATGGAAAATAATTTATGCTTAATATTATTTCTACTCTTTGCATTTTTTGTGCTAACAAATTCAATATTTAGCTCAGCTATAAAAAACTTTTTTAATAAACCACAAGCTACTGGTTCTACTGAATATTTTAGTAGAAAAGCAGGTGTAGAAACTATAGAAAAGCTGAAAAATAGGCATAAAAGGAAAAATAAATCTTTTAACGTTTGTATTGTAGAGATTAATAACTTAAATCAAATCATTAGTAATCATGGAAGTAAAGAAGGAAATCTTGTCATCAATAAGTTAGAAGATATTATGAGTAAAAGACTTAGCAGAAGAGATGAAATAGTACGATTCAGCAAAGAAGAATTTTTGCTTGCTTTAACGAATAAATCTTATAAAGAAGCTGAAGAAATAATGATAAGAGTTTTAATTGCTGTGAAGAGATTTAATCAAAATTCTCATAAACCCTATAAGATTGTGTTTAACTACGGACTGACACCTTATCATCCAGGAAGTGGACATACTACTAATCAAATTATAGCCCATGCGGATCAAGCATTACATAAATTCAGAAGGCGAACAGCACAAAAATTAGTGATGAGGTAGATACAAGTGTTTCTGACAGATTAATGTTAGAGATACTTTTTATTTTTTAAAAGTAAATAGTGATAACATAACTTCAAGTATTCTTGACATATTTATGTCAGGAATACTTGTTTATAATGAAAGAAAGTACTGCATTTTTCTCGTAAAGTACCATACTTTCTTGCACATACAAGAAACGTGCCTTTAGCTACTTTTCTTGTAATGCAGGTGAAGGCTATGTTCTTAATACTGATGAAATAATAAACAAAAAGGGAGAAAAGACCATGAAGACTTGGAATGAAAATAGGATAATTGGTTCTGGAATCATCAGCGCTGTTGAAAAGTACCTAGGGGGTCAAGTCGTTGATATTAAGGATAAAGGACAGTGGGTTCGTCATCACTATGAGGTTACTCTGGATACTCGTAGCAAAATAATATTTAAACTTATTACGAATGAGGAATGGTCTGTTATTGCTCATGAATCAAATGTGATAAATATGTTAAAACAGTATGATCTACCTGCACCAGAAATCATTGCTATAGATGACACGTGTGAACTAATACCTTATCCCTATACCATTCAGCGCTACTTTGGAGGTATACGACTGGGTCAAGTGCTGGAAACTGCTACAGAAGAAGAAAAAATACTTCTCTTTAAAGCACTGGGTGATTTCTATAGACGACTACATGCTATTAAGGGGAGAAAATCTGGTTTATGGGATGAAAATGATCCCTATCAAACTCGATACCCTGTTTCGCCTAATGATTATATGTTACAAGCTGAAATAATTAATGGAAGTGGAAAAATGGCACTAGAAGAAGGAGTGATTACTAGAAAACAATATGTTGAAGTAATCAAATTGTGGCAGGAGAATCTAGACTATCTAAAAGATCACGAGCCTGTAATGATTCATGTCAGTCCATTTTATTGGAATATATATTTTGATAAAACAACCTCATGGAAGATAAGAAAGATTATGTCATTAGGGGATGTCATGTGGTGGGATAAAGCATATGACATAGCAACATTGAAGTATCCACCATTCGGTAAATATGATCCGGATTTATGGAGAGAATTTATAAAGACATATGGAGAAGAGCCAGATGAAAAAAGATTATTACTGTATGCTCTTATGCATCGTTTATGCTCTGCAATGGGAGTATATATGGAGCCAAAAGGATATGATAGAGAAGCCCTAAAGAAATCACTATCGAATGATATTGAAGAGATAATCAATAGAATTGGAGCGTTGGACTAATGCCATTTAGATTCACTATTAACTGATTGTATACAGTTCTTTTTCTATAGGTGGAACAGGCTCACAATATCTATATTATTGTACAATATATACAATAATATCAAGGTATAAAAGGATTAAATATACAGAATGCAATATTTAATAGATAGTTAATGATTAGTCAATGGATTCGTAATATATTTCATCTATAATGAAAAACATGGATATCTTATTCGACATTTTTTTCTCTTAATCAAGGCATGTGTTGGTATTTATTATGTCTTAAGACACGAAAGATAGAATTAAGGAAATTAAGAAAGAATAATACATAATAATGAGTATCCAATGAGTTAGTTCGGGGAAACGGGATAAATATAGAACATAAAGCGGAAATTTTATTAATAGTCCTTAGGAATGAAAGTGCTTAAGCACTGAGTTCTATTATAATTAGAGGCCATCATTTTGATGGCTTCTTTTCTTGTCTTAAAGTAAAGGAAGAGTTTGAGTATATAACTTGTCTATAAAGTTAACATAATGATGTGGGTATTATTAAAAAAATAATTAAATTATTGTTAATTTCTATAAAGTAATTGAAAATAATTATCCTATATGGTATCATATTTTATTATATTAGAATATACTTATATTAACATAGAAACATGTATATATGATTACGTGTTTATAATAATAAATTGATTGAGATGATGATTGATAAGTCTCAACGGAGGTAGATTATGTTGAATAAGCTCTTTAATAAAGAAAACAGTAGATTATTACTGGAAGGTAATTTTGGAATGGAAAAAGAGCATCTAAGGGTTCAAAAAAATGGTGAAATTGCATCAAGCAATCATCCAGAAGCTTTTGGCAATAAATTAGCTAACCCTTATATTACAACGGACTTTTCAGAAAGTCAACTAGAGATGATAACACCTGTTTGTAAAAGTATTAATGATGTTCATCAAATGTTGGAGAATATCCATGATATTGTTTCTAGTAACATTGATGATGAATTACTTTGGCCAGGATCTTTACCACCTGAAATTTTAGATGAAGATAGCATCAAAATAGCTATGTATGACCGGAGTAAAGAGGGGAAAGGGCAAGAAGCATATCGTCAGTTTCTAGTAGATAAATACGGGAAGAAAAAACAGTTACTCTGTGGTATTCACTATAATTATTCTCTATCAGATAGAGCTATAGAGTGGATGTTTAAAGAAATAGGTTTCAATGAGGGTAATTTACAGACTTTTAAGAACCAACTGTATTTGAAAATCGCGCGTAATTTTATGAAGAATAGATGGTTGTTGGTATACTTGATGGGAGCTTCACCCACAGGTACTGCATCTTTTGTGGATAAATCCTATCCTCACGCCATATCATTAAGAAATAGTCAGTATGGTTATTGTAATAAAGATGAAATTCTCCTTTCATACAATAACTTAGAAGAATATGCAGAGGACTTTAGAGAGTATATATCAAAAGGTACACTGCAATATGAAAAGGAACTCTATAGTCCTATACGATTAAAATCACATCCTTTCAATATCGATGGCTTACTTGAAAATGGCATCAATTATTTAGAAATGAGATTGTTAGATGTTAACCCATTGGATAAGGTAGGTATAACTATCGATGATTTAAGGTTCATTCATTTATTCATGTTGTATAACCTTATGTTGGATGAGAGCAGCTTAAGTAAGGCTGAGCAATTACATGCTAATGATAATGTCAATCGTGTAGCTTTGTATGGACGCCAAGATGGTTTAACTCTGAATGATATCAATGGTCAGGAGAAAGAATTAGTTGTTCATGCTAATGAATTATTAGCTAATATAAGGACCATGGTTGACAAGTTGACGGATGATGTGGAGTGGCACAATGCTCTTAAGATTCAAATGAATAAGTTAAATAATAAGGAGCTATTACCTTCATCTCAAATTGCTAGTTATGTTGAAGAGAAGGACTTTAAAAGATTTAATCTTGAGCGAGCAGCTGAGTATGCTCAAGAGACCAAACAAAAGAGTTATCGATTGAAGGGCTACGAAGATCTAGAGCTCTCTACACAAATTCTACTAAGAGGAGCAATTAAAAACGGAGTGGAGTTTGAAGTCTTAGACCGACAAGATAATTTTATAGCATTAAAGAAAAATCAACGACTTGAATATGTAAAACAAGCCACAAAAACTTCATTGGATTCTTATAGTACTTTTCTTATTATGGAAAATAAACTAGTCAGCAAAATAGTTTTAGAAAAAGCCGGCGTAAAAGTACCAGCTGGAGCGATATATACAAGTGGGGATGAAGCACTTGTAGATTATAAATACTATAGAAATAAAAAAATTGTTGTCAAACCAAAGTCTACGAATTTTGGTATAGGTATCACGATAATTAAGGGATTGAAGGATTATGAGACCTATGAGAAGGCTGTAAAGATGGCTTTTAGTCATGACCGATCTGTACTTGTCGAAGAGTTTATTAAAGGGAAAGAATATCGTTTTCTTGTTATGGGAGATGAGACTATTGGAATTCTGCATAGAGTACCAGCTAACGTTACTGGTAATGATCATCATACCATCAGAGAATTAGTTAAAGCGAAAAATGAAGATCCGCTAAGAGGTAAAGGCTATAGGACTCCTCTAGAAAAAATCAAGTGCGGCGAAGCTGAGGAACTTTTTTTGGAACTTCAAGGTTTGACTTTTGACTATATACCAAAGAAAGATGAAGTCGTTTATTTAAGGGAAAACTCCAATATTAGTACAGGTGGAGATAGTATTGATTTTACTGATGATATTATTCAGCCCTATAAGGATATCGCAGTAAAAGCAGCAAAAGCCGCAGGAGCAACCATTTGTGGTGTTGATATCATGATAGATGATATTATGGCAACACCTAATGAAAATAACCATGCTATAATCGAAATTAATTTTAACCCTGCTATTCATATTCATGGATTCCCGTATAAAGGGGTTAATCGAAAAGCTGAGGAAAAGATTCTCGATCTATTATTCTAGTTGCCTTTTAAATGATTAAATATCGTAGATATAGAGTGCATAATGGAGGTATTTTGCTACTGAGATTATGTACCTTTTTTTTGCTTTACTTTAAATAGGTTGATTAGAAATTCATTGTGTGATATTGTGTAAATTCACTTATTTCACATAAATATTCACAAAAATGCAATTAGTGCTTGTGTTTTGGTATAGACCAGTATATAATGAATTTAAAATGTATATAAGGGGGTAAGTATCATGCAACAATTGAAAAGCTGTTCAAAAGATGAATTTCAACAAGCGTTAGATCTAATCAATGCGACATTTCGTGAAGGAAAGCAAATGATGGAAAAGGAATTTCCTTTATTATTATCTGAGGAGAACTCTGAACGCAGGGTACTTATGAAAGTTGATGATGAGGTTGCAGCTATTGTCAACTATTATAAAAGCAATATACATATAGAAGGGACTTCAGTAAATGTAGGCTCTATTGGAGCTGTTTGTACAGCAAATAATCACCGTGGCAAAGGCTTTGCTACAAAAATACTGAATGAGATTGATCAGAGGATGTTAAATGAGAATATCCATGTACAGTTAATTTCTGGTGATCGTGCACTTTATACTAGGAGAGGCGCTTCATTTGGAGGTAAAGTATTAAGAGTTAAACTAACAGAAAATAAAAGTAATCATCTTTATACATATGAAGAGGTAGAAGAAAAAGACGTCATATCCCTATTGAAAATTTATAATTGTGACAGTACTCGGTTTTATCGTAACCACGATGAAATGGTGGCTTTGATGTATGCTGGCAAAGCTGCATACGAGCATTTTAAGAAGGTATATTTAAACAATATGCTCATTGGGTATTTTGTTATTTCTGAAAACTTTAAAAGAGTTGTTGAGTTTGGCGGTTCTTTACCATTAATTATCCAATCTATTCAACAATATCAACTGGATAATAAGTTAGGTGACTTGAATCTAGATCTATTATCTGACAGTAAGGATATCAGTGTGATTTATGAGAAAAATTATGAAGTTGAAGAGAGGAACCATAACGGTACAATCAAAATAATTGACATCAATGGGCTTTTGAATGCACTAAGACCTTATGCTATACAATATATACCAGAAGATGTTTTTGATTTAATAAAAGTGGAAAAGAAAGTTGATTCTTATGTGTTTTATTATAAAGATGAGGCTATTTCCCTAGGTGGTGATAGCGAACTTGTTAAGTTGATATTTGGTAGTTGGGATGATACAGCAAAAAAAGATACCGAGCTTAACGGTATTTTGCAAGAGATTTTTCCTATACCATTTCCGATGACAGATAATTTAAATTTTATTTAGATTGTGACTAACCGTAAGGTTAGTCTTTTTTTGTGGAATAGGGAAGTTCGAGTTTTGCTTGCAAGGTACCGTACTTACCTATTTCAGTTTAACGTGGCGTTAGCCACTTTTGTACTTAATAGTTCATTCGTTAGAATGGAGTACTTGATAATCCTATTATGTATTTAAAAAAAACAAAATGGATACACTGAAAGTAGCGGAGAATATAGGAAAGGAAGATTCTATGAAAGGTAGAAAATCATTATTTATCATAGTGCTTCTTATGATAACTGTCATCTTAACAGGATGTCCAGATAAAAAGACTGTTTCAATAGGTTATAGAGATAGTACAGAGCACCATATTTTAGCTCAAATGTTTTCAAAAGTTATTAGAAAAGAGACGCCTTATGAAACGGTACTGAATAAGTACGGTAATTCAGAATTAGCCCTACAAGCATTGAAAGAAGAGAAAATTGATGTATATCCAGAGGAAATGGAAATGATTTATTATACCTTATTGGGAGAGGAAAATGAAATATATGAAGTAGAAAAGCTACAAGGAGCTATTAATGATACCTTCAATGAAGAGAATGTACTTTTCATGGACCAATTAGGTTATGAGAAGAGATATGCTTTAGCCATGACTGAAATGACTGCAGATAAATATGGTATTAACACCATGACGGATTTAGAAGAAATATCAGGTGACTTGAATTTAGCTGCTAGTTATACTTTTCTTGATGAAGAGAAGGGGATAGAGGGTATGAAAAGTAGTTATGAGCATGATTTTAAAACTGTACAAGGCTATGATAGTGAATTACGTTACATTAAGCTTGGTGATGGTGATGCAGATATAGTGCAAGTATGGACAACAGATGGTTATGTAAAAATCATGAATTTAATACTTTTAGAAGATGATCTCATGTATTTTGAAGATTATCACGTTGCTCCATTGATTAGCGCTAAGTTAAAAGATGAATATCCTGATATTATAGAGGCGTTAGAGAAATTAGAGGATATCATTACAGCAGAAGATATAACCAATCTGCAAATTAAAGTCATAGAAGATGAGATGCCAGCTGATGAAGTAGCAGAAAAATATTTAAAAGAAAAGGGCATTATCGATTAATACATGATTTGGATGTAAATTATTTTAGTGCATGAAAAGGACAGTAACGACTGTACCTAGCATGCACTTTCTTAATTATAATTTAAAAAAACAATAAAGAAATGATTGACAATTCTAAAAACTATAGTATATTATAAAAGTATACTATAGTTTACTTTTATAATAGAGTCTATATTTACTTCTGATATTCTAATCTTACTAGAGAACAATCCTTTATAATATACCAATCTAGATAACCATAAAAATATCTCAAAGCATTTTCATTTTATTTCATCATGCACAAACAGTATTTAATGAATGGGGGTTTTCACATGGGACAACAATATGTTATTGCCCATGATATTGGCACAAGTTGTGCTAAGACAGTCTTGATTGACCTTAATGGAAACATCTGCGGAAGTGCATCTAATGAATATCCTCTTTATACAAGAAATCCCGGTTGGGCTGAGCAAGAACCAGAAGACTATTGGGAAGCAGTAGTCAAAGGAACAAAAGAAGTTGTAGCAAAATCATCTGTGTCTCCAGAAACCATAGCTGCCATAGTCTCTACAACACAGGCAATGGGTGTTATACCTCTTTCAAGAGAAGGAGAAGTACTAAGATCTAATATCACCTGGGTAGATGGTCGTGCTGAAAAGCAAGCTCATAAGATCATGAATAAAGTTGGAGGAGAAAAAATTTTTAAGGCCATTATTGGTATCCCTATCATGGGGAAAGATGTTATTGCTAAATTACTATGGATAAAAGATGAAGAACCAGAGGTCTACAGAAAAACAGAAGTATTTCTTGACGTTAATGGTTACGTTAAGTTTATGATGACTGGGCAAAAAGTAATGGATTGGACAGGAGCTTCCTCCTATGCATTTGACTTGAAAAAGAAAGATTGGATAAGGTTTATATTCAAAGCTATTGATTTTGATGAAAATAAGTTAGCACCCCTGGTAACGTCCATTGATAAAATTGGTGTATTAACAGAGGAAGCAGCTGAATTAATGGGCTTAAAGGCAGGTATACCTGTGTTTGGAGGCTGCGATGACGTACAAAGTGCAACAGTAGGTTCTGGAGCTATCGGTGAGGGAGAAGCTCATATCTATTTAGGGACATCTGCTTGGTTTTGCGTTTCTACACGCAAAAATCTAAAGCATAAGAACGGCGCTAATGTTTTACAAAGTGCACATCCAGAGATGAATGTAGCAGTTGGTATAACAGAAGCCGCAGGCTCATGCCTTCAATGGATAGCAGATCAATTCTTTAAACATGAGCAAGAAGATCCTAATATAACGAATATTTATGAAGTCATGGACCAAACTGTTCGGCAAGTTCCACCAGGCGCAGATTATCTTATTTGTACACCTTGGATGATGGGTGAACGTTGTCCCGTTAGTACAACTACCACTAGATCAACTATGTTCAATTTAAGTCACGAACATAAAAGGGAGCATATGATGAGAGCAGTCTATGAAGGGGTCGCCTATAATTTGCGCTGGATTATTGATAACTTTAAAAGGGATTTTAAATTCGATATCCATAAACTCCGTATTATCGGCGGTGGTTCTTTGGATAGGGAATGGATGCAGATTATTGCTGATGTAACGAAGAAAGAGATAGAAACAATCAATAACCCAAAAACGGCAGGAGCTGTGGGAGCAGCCTTCTGTGCTTTAGTTGGGCTGGGAATTTATCAATTTGACGATATTAAAGATTTTGTTACAGTCAACCAAAGATACATACCTCAAAGAGGAAATGAGAAGATTTACGATGAATTATTTAAGAGTTATAAGAGTATCTATTATTCATTAAAAAAAGCTTATCGACAAGCTAACAGTGAGAGGTTTACGAGTTAAAGGAGGGTATTATGGAACTATTACAAGAAAGACAATTGGTTTGTGATGCTGGGAAGAGATTAATTTCTACTGGTCTAGTTGCTGGGACATGGGGCAACATTAGTCTACGTGTAGATGATCAACACATGCTCATAACACCTAGTGGTCAAGAGTATGAAAAGTTAACACCTAAGGACATCGTGTTAGTTAATATGGCTACCTTAGAGTATGAAGGTCATCTAAAACCATCTATGGAAAGAGGACTTCATGCAGCCGTCTATCAAGATCGTAAAGATATTCATGCTGTAATCCATACACACTCCATAAATGCCTGTGTCATCGCATCAACAAGACAGACAGTACCACCAGTAATAGATGATATGGTACAGATTATTGGACCATCTTTAAAAACTGCTGAATATGCCATATCAGGTTCAAAAAAATTAACTAAAAAAGTATTAAAAGCTTTAAAAGGTAGAAATGCTGCTCTATTAGCCAATCATGGGGGAATATGTTTAGGGAGAGATATGGAAGAAGCCTTCACTACATGCCAACTAGTAGAAAAGTGTTGTCGTATTTATATCGAAAGTCAATGCATAGGCGGACCTGTTGAGATTAATAAATTAGAAGCATTTGCCATGCATGAGTACTACATGAAAATATACAGTAAGAAAAAGAGACAACTCAAAGATCAAGCAAGATAACTTTAAAATGATGCCCAAGAAAGGAAGTTAGACATGGAGAATATGACACGACGTGAGAGAAAGAAGCTTATGACACACTCAAAGATGCTCAGGTCAGCAAAGCATCTTTTTAGAGAAAAGGGATATGAATATACGTCCATTGAAGATATAACTGAAAGAGCTGATGTATCCAAGAGCACATTATTTAAGCACTTTCCCAATAAAGAGAGTTTATTAATTGGTTTAGCCGATGAAGAGGTAACAGATGTACTAGAGTTATTAGAAACCTTAGAAGATGAAGATGAGATCACACAAATTAAAAGTGTTTTATTACGCTTAATCGAAGACTCCATCCCTTATTTGAGGGTAACTGGTCGTGTACTATTTACAACGTTGATTAATAAAAATAATATACAGTCCCCTTTTAAAGCATTAAGAGATGCTATTCAAGAGCGAATTTGTAGTGCTCAAGAGAAAGGTGATTTGACAACTCAATACAGCGCTGAACAAATAGGTGTTTCATTAATGAGTTGCTATTATGGCGTCTTATTTAAGTGGTTTGAAGAAGGTGGAGAGCCGGGCGCAAAAGAAGAAGTAGATGTAGCGTTAGATATTCTTCTGAGTTCCTTGAAGAAATAAATAAAGATAAAAGAGAGGAGATAACCTAATGTCAGGATATTCTATATCAAAATGGCATGATACAGATGCAGTATATGAGCAAATTAATAAGCTGATTAGTATGCCTTTGATACCGTTAAAAAGAGAAGCAGTAACAAAGTACATGGAGTACTTTGAAACCCAATGTAAAAAATCAAAAGACATGATCACAGAAGCAAAACAATATATACCTGGTGGGGTGCAACATAATCTAGCTTTTAACCATCCGTTTCCATTGGTTTTCACAAAAGCCGAGGGAGCGTATCTTTATGATATGGATGGAAATCAATATATTGATTTCTTACAGGCAGGTGGACCAACGGTACTGGGGAGTAATTATGAACCAGTAAGAGAAAAAGTTATCGAATTATTGAATACCTGTGGTCCAGTAACAGGTCTATTTCATGAATATGAATTAAAGCTAGCAAAGATTATCAATAAGCATATGCCTGCTGTTGAAATGTTTAGGATGTTAGGTAGCGGTACTGAATCTGTTATGGCAGCATTACGTATAGCTCGTCTGGCTACTGGGCATAAAAAAATCATTAAGTTAGGTGGAGCTTATCATGGTTGGAGCGATCAGATGGTTTATGGATTGCATATCCCAGGAACTAGAGGATTCGAAGCTCACGGTATACCAGGGAACTGTAGGAAACATACACAGGAAGTTTTTCCAAATGATATCGATGCCCTTGAGCGAACCATGAAGCTTAATAAACTGAGGGGGGGCACTGCTGCAGTTATACTAGAACCAGTGGGACCAGAAAGTGGCACTAGACCAATGCATAAGGAGTATAATCACCAAGTACGACAGCTTTGTGACAAGTATGGTGCACTTCTTATATTTGATGAGGTTGTAACAGGATTTAGATTAGGATTAGGAGGAGCACAAGGCTATTTTAATGTAAAGCCTGACTTGACCATATTTGGTAAGGTTGTAGCGGGAGGTTATCCATCAGCAGGCGGTTTAGGTGGACGACGTGACTTAATCAACCACTTGGCTGCTGGGCTGGAAAGTGGGAAAAAACGTGCCTATTGTGGTGGTACATTAGCAGCAAATCCTCTTAGTTCATTAGCTGGTTATTATACAATAAAAGAGCTAGAAAGAACTAATGCAGCTGTTATTGCAGGCCAGCAAGGAGATAAGATAACCAAAGGATTACAAGATCTTATAAAGCAATATGATCTCCCATATGTGGCATATAATCAAGGATCCATTTGTCATTTAGAAACTTCTGCAGCTATGTTTATTAAACTTAAATATACAAGTATTAAGAAATGTTTGGGAGAGATTAAAGCACGGAAATTCATGATGGAAGAGATGGGTGCAGCCTATATGGCAGAAGGGTTAGTTACATTAGCTGGAAGTCGTCTTTACACATCTATGGCTACAACAGATGAGATTGTTGATGAAGCCCTTAAAAGATTTGAAAATGTGTTTAAGAATGTTGATCGATCCAATTTATTAAATGATGTAGAACCTGGAAATATGGGTCAAACAGCATAAGATAATTTAACAAAAACATAAGCGTATGATTTGATCATGGAGTATTCATCCATTAGCACGGATTTCTTGGCTTCATGAGGAAGTCATACGCTTTTATTTTGGTATAGGAAAGTACTGCTTTTTGCTCGCAAGGAACCATACTTCCTATATCCGGTTTAAATGTGGCGTTAGCCACTTTTGTACTCTCAAGAGTATTACTTACTTAAATTCTGGTAACCAATCACCATGAGCTTCAATTAGTTCATCACAAAGTGCAATAATATCATCGATAGAGAGCTCAGATGAGGTATGAGGATCTAACATAGCTGCATGATAGATATGTTCTTTCTTACCAGTTAATGCAGCTTCGACAGTTAGAAGCTGTACGTTTATATTGGTTCTGTTTAAAGCAGCAAGTTGTTCAGGAAGAGCACCAACATAACAAGGTGTGATACCACTACGATCTACTACGCAAGGTACTTCTACGCAGCATTCTTCTGGTAAGTTAGTAATAAGACCAGTGTTGAGTACATTACCACCAATAGTATATGGTTGACCTGTTTCCATAGCTTCCATGATATAAGAAGCATATTCATGGGTACGCTCATGTGTAAGTGATGAATCATTCACCAGTTCATCTCTCATAGTTTCCCACTTTTCAATTTGCTCCACACATCTTCTTGGGTATTCATCTAATGGAATGTTGAGTTTATCTATGATTTCTGGATATTTATCTTTGATAAAGTAAGGCATATACTCTGCATTATGTTCACTGGATTCCGTTACATAATAACCAAAGTGTTTCATAATCTCGAAACGAACCATGTCTTTATGTTTAATATCGATTTCTTTTGCAATCTGGCGAACTTGTGGATAAAGATCTTCACCTTTATGAGTAAGTTCTAATAGCCATGCCATATGATTGATACCAGCGATTTTCCACTGAAGATCTTCTGTTGGTAAATCATAACCTGCCTCATTTAAACCCCTTATTAAATGATCAGCACAAACCTGAACACTGTGACATAAACCAATAGTTTTTACCTTTGTAGCTTTTTGCATAGCTAATGTTAGCATAGACATAGGATTAGTATAATTTAAAAACCAAGCATCTGGACAAACTTCTTCCATATCCCTAGCAAAATCCATCATAATAGGGATTGTTCTCAAAGCTCTGAATATTCCACCTATTCCAAGTGTATCAGCAATGGTTTGACGTAATCCATACTTCTTAGGAATTTCAAAATCAGTAATTGTACAAGGATCATATCCACCCACTTGAATGGCATTAACAACATATGTTGCATCTTTTAGAGCTGCTTTACGATCAGTATAGGCTACTATTGTTGCTTTACTTTCATTACAATTATCATTGATATTTTTTAACATAAGTTCAGATTCTTTAAGTCGCTTTTCATCGATATCATAAAGTGCGATATGGGAATCTCTAAGGGATTCTGTAAGCATACAGTCACCAAGAACGTTTTTTGCAAATACAGTACTTCCTGCTCCCAAAAAAGTGATTTTAGACATAATTAAACCCTCCTCATTAATAATGTTTATGTTAACTCTATTATAATCTAATTCATTAAAAAAAACATGTTTTTATGATGGATGTTTATGTCTTTATGTTGTGTCTTGAGGTGGTAAGTACCGTTTTGAAGTGAAATAGATGATTCACTGTTCTTTATAGTTGCTGATGATTGTTCTAAATTAAATAAAAAACTTAGCTTTGGTACATACTTATAATAATGATGCAATCAGAAAAGTACTTGAGTTTAAAGATTTAATAGCATTCAGGAGGATTATATATGAAGAAATGCCTTAGCGGTTTAATAATCTTTTTGTTTTTATTCATGATAGCATGTACAAATACAGATGGTGGAAATAACCAATCAGAGAAGAAGGAAGAAAACGGTGATAAGACACCTAATACACTAGAATTATGGACGCCAGTGGATGTAGAATTGATGGAAGGATGGGTCAGTGCATACCAAACTGAAAATCCTAATATTACGATTATAATTCAGGAGCATACTTGGGAGGAATATTGGTCTAAGTTGCCTTTAGCAATGAAATCAGGTAATGGACCAGATTTGTTTTATCAGAACACTTTATATTTACAAAACACCATTGAGTATTCAGAACCCTATGATGATTCCATTATTAAGAAGAATGAAGTTGAAAACAATTATAGCCACATTGAGAGCCATTTTATTGACGATGAAATATACTATGTTCCTATGGGTTATTATACAGGGATCATTATGTATGATGAGAGCGCTTGGGAGCAAAAGGGGTTCGATGGTACGAACTATCCAAAAACATGGGAAGAATTAATAGCCATGGCTAACGAGTTTGAATTATTTGATCAAGACGGTAAAATGGTTAGAAACGGTTTTACTTATGCTGGCATGGAAGAGGCTTTAGTTTGGTCCCTTAATTATCAACAAGGTATGCCCATGTTTACAGCAGATGGCATACCCAATATTAATACTAATATAACCATGAAAAGTATTGAAATAATGGGAGAATTAAATAATGATTATAAAAATGTAACGCCCGGTTGGAAGCAGTTAGCTGACGGTTATGTTGTTATGGCTTACGGTTACGGGGCCGATTATGCAAGACTAAAAGAAGAATATCCAAATATTGATGTAGGGATCATGTCTATTCCGAAGATGGATGATCAGGTGGCTGTTGTCGAATCCAAGTCAATGGAGATTTCATTAGGTATTAGTAAATATATTAAAGAGGACAATAAGAGTAATGCCAATGAGTTTATTAAGTTTATTATTAACAATGAGCAATTACTTACGGAATACGCTGTTCATAAAGGTGCCTATCCAGCAAGAAGTTCTCTAAAAGATGCCTCTGAAATAGCTGAAAATCATCTGTTTCAAGTTCAAGGAAGTTATATCAATCAATCTATGTATCCTGGTCCAATACCAGAAACATTACATCGGGTATACGACCGATTATTTGAAGAAATCTTACAAGAGGAGAAAGAACTTGATGTAGCTCTAATGGATGCACAAAAAGAAGCGGAAGAAATAGTAAGTGAAATCAATTTTAAACCGGTTGAAGATCAATATGATTTCTATGATGATTTACAATTTAAATAATCAGCAATAAGTTATACTAGGTTGACTATGCCTACAAAAATAGAAAGTACATGAGGGTAGTAAAATACCTTATCATGTACTTTTTCTCTTACTTTGATCTTATAAGTATTGACAAAATAGTGGATAAGGTCTAATATCATTCTGGAATAGGAAAGTTGGCGTTTTGCTTATAAAAGCAATAAGGCATCGAACCTCATTACTTCTGATATATTTCGCTACACGAAATAATCAAGTAAGGTATCGTACATTCCTATTTCAGTTTTAATGTGGCATTGGCCACTTTTTTCTATATTGAATCCAATTATTTGAGGTGAAGAGAATGAAAAAGTTATTAATCACTGGTGGAGCAGGCTTTATAGGTAGCCATTTTATTAAATACATAATAGATAATCACCCTGATTATACTGTCATAAATGTTGATAACTTAACTTATGCTGGCAATTTGGATAATTTGAAGTCCATCGAAAGCAATGAAAGATATTCTTTCATTAAGACAGATATCTGCGATGCTATATCAATCAATGAACTAATGAGTCAGGGTATAGACTATGTTATCAACTTTGCAGCTGAATCTCATGTGGATCGCTCCATAATTGATTCAAGTCAGTTTATAAATACCAATGTACTTGGGACTAACACCCTATTAGAAGCGGCTAAAACATATGGCATTAAGAAGTTCATTCAGATATCAACAGATGAAGTTTATGGATCTTTAGGACATGAGGGTGTGTTTACGGAAGAATCACCTCTAGCTCCTAATAGCCCTTACTCCGCATCGAAGGCCAGTGCAGACTTGATGGTACGGTCCTACTATCAAACATTTGGACTTCCTGTTAATATCACCCGCTGTTCAAATAATTATGGATCCCACCAGTTACCTGAGAAATTAATACCCTTAATGATATGTAATGCTTATGAAGATCAATCACTACCTCTTTATGGGACTGGCCTAAATATAAGAGATTGGATTCATGTTAAAGATCATTGTAGAGCTATTTTCCAAGTGCTATGTAAGGGGAAAAATGGGGAAATTTATAATGTAGGTGCCAATAACGAGAGAACTAACAAAGATATAGTTATGAGTATCTTAAGAGCTTTAAATAAAACAGAATCTTTAATTACTCTTGTAGAAGACCGACTTGGTCATGACTATAGGTATGCAATCAGTTACGATAAAATAAGAGAGCAAGTAGGTTGGCAACCAGAGATTGATTTTGAAGAAGGTTTACAAGAGGTCATTGGGTGGTATTTAGAGAACATGGAATGGTGTAAGGAGACAAGGAGAAGATTAAAGACCTATTATAAATGTATATATGGTTAGTTATAGACCCCGTGAATGAAATCATGGGGTTTTGATTTGTGAAAAATAAGGCTATCAGAGAGGTTGTCAAAAGCATAAAATGATTTATAGAAGCACTAGTATTGAACTTGACAATAACACAGTGTTAAATGACAGGTTCAATATCTTAGCAGATAAGAGGGATGGAAATGATTAAGGAGTTATTGACGAATAGCTATAAGGATATTCTATATAAATCATTTTTCAAGAAACAAGAGGTCTATTATAATCAGAAGAGGCAAAAGAAACTACGCTTAGTTTTTGTTATGGATAAGACTACTGTATGTGGTGTTGCCAAAATTATCTTTCAGCATGCTAATATTTTAAGTGATGAAGGATTTGATGTCAGTATTGTAGCGCATTATCCAAAGCCTACTTGGTATCCCGTTAACGTTCATTATATTCAAGCTCCCGTGATGATGAAACTGTCTAAATGTATACCTGATTGTGATATTATTGTAGCCACCTGCTATAAGCATATTGGCAACTGCATTCAAACAGGTATTGCACCTGTTGTTTATTTTGAACAAGGTGGTATTCATATATACAACTATAATAACTATAGCAAAGAAGTGAAGGAAGCTATTAATCAGCAGATTCAACTGGCTCCTTTTATTTTGACAGTATCAAAGCAATTAGCTAGGGAAATCCATAGTTTGTTTGATAAAAAGGCTGAAGTAATACATAATGCTATTGATGATGAACAATTTTGTAGAAAAGCCTCTCCCTACAATAGAAATCAACACTATCTTTTAATGATGGGTTCTGATGGCATTTATTATAAAGGAATTAGAGAAATCATAGCTGCCTATGAAATGGTGAAGCATGAATATCAAGATTTGAAATTGTATTGGATCACCCCAGAGATTAAGGATCAAGATTTACTAAATCATGTATCGCAAGTATTTATAGCGCCTGATCAAGAAACTATAGCTGATCTTTATCGAAATGCAGAAATATTTATATCTGGATCTAAATATGAATCCTTTTCACTACCAGTTATTGAAGCCATGGCTTGCGGATGTCCTGTGATTACTGTAGAGAATCTTGGAATTAAAGAATATGTCGTAGATACAAATAACGCTTTAATTGTCCCCCCTCATTGTCCGGAGATTCTAGCCGAGAAGATTATTTATCTACTTAAAAATGATCATGAGAAACATCATATGATTGCGAATGCTTTACAGACAATTAAGTTGTTTAAGTATACGGCTACAACAGATCAATTAGTCCGCTTTTACCAATCTATTGGTAAATACAAGCTTCATTATTATAATAACCTTGATGAGTGGAATATGATGACTGAGGTTAGTGATTTTTTTCATAAGAGTGATTACATCAAATTTATTAAGATGGTACTCTCATCAGAAGCTTCAAGAATCTATTTGATCAGACTATATGATATCGATGGCGTATCCATTGGGGTTTGGCAAGTTGGAGCTGAAAAAAATGAATCCGATAATGAAGACTGTTGCTATTGCTATGTATTTGCTAAAGGGGAGGGTCATACGCCTTTGGATACTATTTTCCATAAGGAATTAGATTCTTTTGATTTAGTTGAGAGTTATAGTGGATGTTATAGTGGAGATGAATCAGAGAGAATTAATCATTACCGCTTAACTACCTATTATCTTATTCGTTCTGAGCTATACAGAGAAGCAAAGATTCTCCTTGAAGAGGGATTAGAGCAATGGGAAGCTTGTACAGATCTATACCTACTCTATACCATTGTACTACTAAAGCTAGGTGAGATTGATAGAGTAAGTGAGATCATAGAAACCATCAATATAAAAGAAAGGTATTCAGTTGAGACTTATTTTATTAATAATGTTGTAGCATTAGCAGAGAAAATAGTTAATGGAAAGATAATATTACCAGGTCAGGAATTGAAACAATTAAGAAAAACATCAAATCTACATTATTTAGCTGATCAATTATATAACCACGGCTTATTTTTAGATGCTATCAAGTACTATGGTGAAAATATGAATCAAATAAAGGAAGATAGTGATAAATATATAGCTACCTGCAGAAGAATTGCTATGTGTTACTTTTTTATTGAGGATTATGAGATGTGTCGATTAAGTTGTTTTAAGGCATTTCAAGTGTCACAGCCTAGAGCAGAAGAGTCTTATTTAATAGGTTCAACATTTCATAAAGAAGAAAAATACGATGATGCCATATTTTGGTATAGTTTAGCAACAAGATGTCAACCTCCATATAATCCTAGCCTATTTACTCAGGATAAGCACAGTACTTTTAACCCATTACTGCAATTATCTTTATGCTATTTTGAAAAAGGGGATTATAATAAGGCTTTCATTTATAATGAGAAAGCTGCAGAATATCAACCCGATGATAAACGTATAAAAGCAAATAGAGAAATTTTCAGAAGTAAGGGGCTTATCTAGTCCCTTTTCTTCCTTCCAGAAAAACTTATTCCGGTACACTTAATGATCAAGCAAGGGATCGTACTTTTCTTGCACATACTTGAAACGTGACGTTGTCACTTTTCTTGTGTTATAATAGGAGTAAATTGTTTATTAAACGCAATTAAGCTCACTATATACTAGGAGGTTAGCATTTATGAAATTATTTTTTATGTCCGATATTCATGGATCGATAATATGGTTGGAAAAAGCTTTAGAGAAATTTGAGGAAGAGCAAGCAGACTATATTGTATTACTGGGAGATGCGTTGTATCATGGACCACGTAATCCTATACCAGAAGGTTATGATCCTAAAGCTGTTATTACTAAGCTCAATGCTTATAAAGATAAAATCATAGCAGTTAGAGGTAATTGTGATAGTGAAGTAGATCAAATGGTTATTGAGTTTCCTATTATGGCTGACTATGCGATCCTTTTTTATAATGGAAGAAGAATTTTTGCTACACATGGACATTTATTCAATCGCCAACAATTACCTAACATTAGTAAAGGGGATATATTAGTCCATGGACATACCCATATTCCAGTGGCAGAAGCATTTGGAGACAATTATATTTTCAATCCAGGGTCAATCACATTACCCAAGGAAGAAAACCCTCATTCATATGGTGTGTTAGAGCAAAATGAATTTAAAGTAAAAGATTTTGATGGTAATTGCATTAGACAAGTTATGTTGCCATCATAAATAGACCCTTGCAGGGTCTTTTTGTCATTATGGGAACTCTTCGCCTCGCTCTAACATAATATATATTAGGCATGTCCTCTATTGATGGAGTATAATGCCAAATTATATAATAATTAAGGAGTGAAAATATGAAAAAATATTATTGCGATTGTAAAAAGCACCGTCGTAAGAAAGATGAGAAAAAGATAAAAAATAGAAACTTCAATTGGAACGATAATGATAATGATAACTGGAATGACAACTGGAACGACAACGATAATGATAACTATGCAGCTAATAAAGTAAGCGATAAGAATGTAGACCTTACTAAGAATGTTAACTATGTAGTTGTAAAGCCTATTTTCATTTTTAAGAAACATGATCATGATCATGGTCATGGCTATGATGATGACTATGACTATGAGTTTGAGTATGAAGATTACGAAGATGAAGACGAAGAAGATGAAGTAGACGAAGAAGAATTTGAAGAAGAGGATGACGAATACGACGAATATGACGATTAATCTAATGTATTAATTTAGGACAAGGATGGCTTTCATGTCATCCTTTTTCTCATCTTATAGGAAAGTTATATAATTCTATTAATACTTCCAAAGGAAGACGTAGCCTAGCTACTCTATTCTGAATAAATAAATTTTTTGTAAATTTTGCTAATATTTTATTTTATTTATTTGTATTATTTAGTATAATAGTAGTAATGTTATAGTTTTGTCTAAAAAGATGAATATACTATAGAGGAGGTTTTGCTGTGGGTCAATTAAGGAAGATATTTATCGCTTTTTATGTTGTATCTCTTTTACCAGTATTAATATTAACTGGTTTGGAATTATTATTACCAAATGTTCCTTTCTTAGTATACATAGGTGTCGTTATTTTTGCAGTCATCATGCCGTTTATTTTTTCAAAAGGTATGGGAGATAAGAAAGATGGATTTTTGTCAAAATTCGTGGAAAAGCTTAATAATTGGGACTTCATGGATGAGGTTATGGATGACCAAGGACATGAAGAACAAGGTGGGTTATTTGGTTTTTACAAAGAAATTAGAGACTACTTTAAGAAACTTTTTACCAGCATAAACGATATGACAGTGGTTAGTGAGAGTTTAATAAGTTCAATTGATTCAGTTTCTGATAACGCTGCATCTATCTCTGAGATTTCAGATGGTATTGCTAAAGGAGCTATATCACAAGCTGGTGAAGTTGAAACGTGTGCCCAGTTGTCAGAAGAGTTAAGTAAAAAATCAGAAGAGATGAATGAAATGTCAATTAATCTGATTAATGAGACAACTAAGCTAAATGACATTTGCACTATTGGAAATGGTAATATTCAAGAACTGAAAACAAATAATGAAGAGTTATATGAAGTCATTGAAGGTATTATTCAGCAAGTTAATAACCTTGTTGATTTAGCATCAAACATAACCAAGATTACAGAAATCATGTATGGTATATCTGATCAAACAAGTTTATTAGCTCTTAATGCAAGTATAGAGGCTGCAAGAGCAGGCGAAGTAGGTCGATCATTTGCAGTGGTTGCAGAAGAAATTAGAAAGCTTTCTCAGGATAGTCGTGAATCCAGTGCCAATATTAATGATTTAATTACCAATATTGCAACTAGCTTGACTGAAATAAAAGGTACTTTAGATCAATCAGAAGCTATATTTAGTAAGCAAAATACATCTGTTAATCAAGCGGCAGATAGCTTTGATAATATCAGCAATTTCACAGGTATGTTTATACAGCAGCAAAATCAATTTGGAGAAAACTTTAATCTCTTTTATAAAAGTCAAGATGTTTTGGCATCCTCCATTGAGACGATTGCGTCAGTGACACAAGAATCAGCAGCAACAACTGAGGAATTAGCATCCCTTGTTATGTCTCAACATAACTCCATTGATGCACTAAAAGACCTAACCAATAATCTCCAACTCAATATTGATAAAATTGAGGAGAATTCAAGAGATATCAAAGTAGCAAGAGCAGCTTCTAATAAGAAAAAATTTGCTATTATTTTGGACAGTACTAATGAATTTTGGGACCCACTTAAAACTACTGCTCATTCGACAGCCAAAGTCTATAATGTAGAAGTTGATATATTTGAAGCAGGTGACCGTCAACATTGTGTAGCTAATCAAGTTAATTTTCTGAAGAATGTTTTAGCAGAGGAGTATGATGGTGTAGCTATTAGCCCAGTAGATAATCCAAAGATCAAAGAATTATTGAATCAGATTAGTAACAGCGGAACTAAACTGATCTTTATTAATTCCCAATTAGATGGTATCAATAGTTTAGGTCTTTACGAGACCAATGGCATTAATGCTGGTAAAGCTGCAGCAGAAGTGGTCACTAAGATGCTAGGTAAAAAGGGAACAGTTGTTATGGGAAAATGGAACGATGTACATATTGAATGTATTGAGCAACGAGGACAAGGTTTTGCTGATGGAGTTAAAGGTTACCCTAATATTCAATTGGAAACTGTTTCAATACCTGCGAACCCTACTGAAGCAGAAGCAGATAGCATTATTGAAGGTATCTTAAGAAAGCACCCAGATCTTGAGCTATTTTATAGTACCAATATTGATTGGGCTATTCACTATTGCCGTTACAAAGAAAAGTATGGAGCTAATTATAAGATTGTAACCATTGATTTCATAAAGAGTCTTAGAGATGAAGTCAAATCAGGTTTAATTGATAGTTGTATCAGTCAAAGACCATTTGTATGGGGAGAAAAGTCAATTAAAGCTTTATCTGATGCCATTAATGGTAAATCTGTTGATAAGTACATGGATACAGGAACCTTTGAGATTAATGCAAGTAATATAGATGTATTCATCAAGCGTTTTAAATAAGGTAATATGGTTGGTGGCCAGTAAGTTCTTATAAGCACTTACTGGTCATTTTTTTAACCTAAATTCCAGAAAAAGATTATTGTAAACGTGTGCAAAGCGTGCTATAATGCAATTGTAATGAAGCAAATTTAAATGCTATGTACCATAAATACGGTAGGTGAAGAAGTTGAGTATAACCATAAAGGACATTGCGAAGCTAGCGAATGTGTCCCATGCAACAGTTTCTAGAGCGCTTAATGATAGTCCATTAATTAATGATGAAACAAAGAAACGCATTAAAGAGATAGCAGAAGAACATAATTATACCCCCAATTATAATGCTAAAAGTCTTAAGTTAGCCAAATCGTATAATATAGGATTATTTTTCTCTACTCTAAATATTGGAACATCTGCTCACTTTTTTCATGAAGTTGTTAAAGGAATTAGTGGTCAAATTGATTCAGAGTATAACTTGGTGGTTAAAGGGATAGATGAATGTCCTATCAATCAAATAAGTAAGAAAAACTTTGATGGTATCATAGTTATGAGTCAAAGTAAAGCTGATGATGATTTTATTCAAGCGGTGATCGATCAAGAGATTCCAGTGGTTGTACTTAATCGAGCGATTGATTTTGGTGATATCAGTTGTTATTTATCAGATGATCGAATTGGTGTTGAAATGGCGATTAATGCATTGTTTGCTAAAGGACATCAGCACATAGCGATCATCAAAGGTAGAGAAAAATTTGCTATGGCAACTGAGAGATTAGAAGGTTATTATCAATCATTCAGAAGTCATCAAATGAAACCTGAAGACTGTTATATGATTCAAGGAGATTTCAGTGCAAACAGTGGTTACGATGGAATGAAAACCCTATTAGATTTAAAGGAGAAACCTACAGCTATTTTTTGTTCAAATGATGATATGGCTTTAGGCGCTATTAAAGCTATCTATGAAGCTGGTATGAAAGTACCAGAACACTTTTCAATCATTAGTTTCGAAGATAGCAAGATTGGAGAGTATTCTTTTCCGCCATTAACAGCTATTCAGCGACCTGTTGAAGAAGTCAGTAAAATAGGAGCAAATCGCTTAATGGTTTTAGTCAAGGGAGAAGAGGTTGGAAAAGAAATAAAGTATATTCGAACAAAATTAATTGATAGAGGCTCCGTTAAGCAATATAATAGAATATAAAGTTACGTTAAATAAGAGGGAATGGTAGAAATCATTCCTAATATTACAATAAAGATGTACACGTGTGCAAAGGAGGATGCAGTATGAAACAATTTATGGATGAGAATTTCCTACTAGAGTCTGAAACAGCAAGAGAACTTTTTCATGAGTACGCCAAGGAAATGCCAATTTATGATTATCATTGCCATTTAAGTCCTGGAGAAATAGCTCATAACAAAAGCTATAAAAACATAACAGAGGTCTGGTTAGGTGGTGACCATTATAAGTGGAGAGCCATGAGAAGCAACGGTGTAGAAGAGAAATACATAACAGGTGATGCCTCAGATAAAGAGAAATTTATGAAGTGGGCAGAAACAATAGAAAACTGTATTGGTAATCCATTATACCATTGGACTCATTTAGAATTACAGCGCTATTTTGGTATTGATACACCTTTGAGTAGTAAGACAGCAGACGCTATATGGGAACAATGCAATGCTTTGCTAAATGATGGAAACTTTACAGCGAGACAATTGATTGAAAAATCCCTTGTAAAAGTTATCTGCACCACCGATGATCCCACAGATACCTTAGAATATCATAAAATAATCAGAGATGATGCAAACTTTAGTACAAAAGTCCTTCCCACCTTCAGACCAGATAAGGGTATTAACATCGAAAAAGATGGTTTCAAAGCTTGGATAGAGAAACTTGCTGCAGTAGCTGATGTGCAGATTAATGGATTAACAGATTTATTAAAAGCAATGGAAGAGCGTATCGACTATTTCCATGAAATAGGGTGTCGTCTGTCAGACCATGCTTTAGAACCACCAACATTCTGTGAAGGAACAGACGTGGAAGTGGATCTCATTTTGAAAAAGGCATTAAACGGTTCTGAACTTACCAAAAAAGAAGTAGAAAAATATAAAACTAAAATCTTGACATTCTGTGGAAAAGAATATGCTAAACGAGGCTGGGCTATGCAATTACATATTGGCTGTCAAAGAAATAATAATAGCCGTAAGTTCAATATTCTAGGACCTGATACAGGGTTTGACACTATCGGTGACCAGCTTATTGCGGAGCCTTTAGCTAAGTTATTAGATGTTCTTGAGTATGATGGTCAACTACCTAAAACCATACTCTACCCCCTTAATCCAAGAGATAATGAAGTCATTGGTAGCTTAATAGGTTGCTATCAAGGGGAAGGTGTCCCAGGTAAAATACAGTTCGGATCTGGTTGGTGGTTTAATGATCAAAAGGATGGCATGATCAGGCAGATGACAGCTTTAGCTAATTTAGGACTTCTTAGCCGTTTTGTTGGTATGCTTACTGACTCCAGAAGTTTCTTATCCTATACAAGACATGAATATTTTAGAAGAATCTTATGTAACTTGATTGGGGGATGGGTTGATCAAGGGGAATTTCCTAAGGACATGAAGTTATTAGGGAATATGATTAGAAACATCAGTTATAATAACGCTCTAGCGTATTTTAATATTAAACCCGAATAATATGGGATAATTATAAGAGGAGGAATAACCATGAAGATGACATTTAGATGGTACGGGGATAATGATCCTGTTACATTGGATCACATTCGTCAAATACCGGGCATGAAAGGAATTGTCTCTGCAATATATGATATACCTGTTGGTGAAGCATGGCCGATGGAAAAGATCATGGCGTTAAAGGATAAGATTGAAGCCAAAGGATTAACTTTAGAAGTTATTGAAAGTGTTCCTGTTCATGAAGATATAAAATTAGGATTACCAAGTAGAGAGACATATATAGAAAATTATTGCATCACATTAAGACGACTTGCAGAAGCTGGCGTTGAGGTAGTTTGTTATAACTTTATGCCTGTTTTTGACTGGACACGATCAGAGTTAGAATATGTTCTTGAAGACGGTTCTAATGCTCTTATCTATAAAGATGAGACTGTGGAAAAGATGAATCCTCTTAGTGGTGATCTTGAGTTACCTGGGTGGGATACCAGCTATACCAAAGAAGGGTTAAAGGCTTTATTAGAGAGTTATCAAGCGATAACAGAAGAAGATTTATGGAATAACCTTCGTTATTTCCTTGAGAAGGTAATTGCAGTAGCAGATGAAGTCGGCATCAAGATGGCTATACATCCTGATGATCCACCATGGTCAATTTTTGGTTTGCCACGTATTATTACGAATAAAGAGAATCTAGAGCGTTTTGTCAATTTAGTGGATAGTCCTAATAACGGTTTAACATTGTGTTCTGGATCATTGGGCGTTGCTGGATTCAATGATATTCCAGAGATCATACGTTATTTTGGTTCAAAAGGTAGAATTCATTTTGGACATATCCGTAATGTAAAAATTACTGGTGAACAGTCATTTGAAGAATCAGCTCATCCTTCAGAATATGGTTCATTAGATGTTTATGAAATAATGAAAGCATATCATGATGTAGGGTTTGACGGGCCTATTCGTCCAGATCATGGTCGAATGATTTGGGGAGAAACAGGTCGTCCAGGCTATGGACTATATGATAGAGCTTTAGGAGCAACCTATTTAAAGGGATTATGGGAAGCAATTGATAAATCAAATAAAAGGGGGTAAATCAAATGGCAGATTTAAAAGATAAGGTAGCAGTTGTAACAGGTGGCGGTGGTGTCTTATGCGGTGCTTTTGCTAAAGAATTAGGTCGTCATGGTATTAAAGTAGCCATATTAGACTTAAAAAAAGAAGCAGCTGAAGTAGTTGCCAAAGAAATTAATGAAGCTGGTGGTACAGCAATTGGAGTAGAATGTAATGTACTAGTAAAGGAAAGTGTAGAAGCAGCAGAAAGAGAAGTTGCGGAAAAATTAGGGGATTGCGATATTCTTATTAATGGTGCAGGTGGCAACCATCCTAAAGGCACGACTTCAAAAGATTATTTGGAAGTAGAAGATATAATGAATCCAAACAGCGATATCAAGACTTTCTTTGATCTAGATGAAGAAGGCATCCAATTTGTCTTTAATCTAAATTTTATTGGAACCCTCATACCATCACAAGTATTTTCAAAGAAGATGGTGAACAAAGAAGGAACAGCTATTCTAAATGTTTCTTCAATGAATGCATTCTCACCATTAACACGTATTCCGGCATATAGTGGTGCTAAAGCAGCTGTTTCCAACTTTACACAATGGCTGGCTGTTCATATGTCTAAAGTAGGCATACGCGTTAATGCCATTGCTCCAGGTTTCTTCTTAACACAACAAAATTACCGTTTACTGCTTGATGAGAATGATCAACCAACACCTCGTTGTGAAAAGATATTAAGCCAAACACCTATGGATCGCTTAGGTAAACCAGAAGAATTGTTTGGAACATTGATGTGGCTCATCGATGATAAAGCTTCTGGTTTTGTAACAGGGATTACGGTTCCTGTAGATGGAGGATTTAGCGCTTATTCAGGTGTATAGGAAATTAATAGGACGTATGACAAAGTAGAATTTTGTCATACGTTTTTTTCTTGCTCATAAAGGCGTCTTCATTAACGTCAAGGAAACTTTCCAGCCGAAACAAGTTGCTAGCAAACGTGACGAGGTCACTCTTGTTTTACCTTAAACTTGTGGCAATATAATCTATAATTCAATAGTATATAGTAGGAGTTCAAGTTGAAAGGATGGGAGAATGAATATTGAAGAAGAGAAATTTCTAAGTGTTTTAAAGAAAGTAAAATCCGATAAGCTAATATGCCACAGAGTTAATAAAGAAGATACCTCTGAGAAATTTCGCAAGATAAAAAAAGTAGCTTACTATGACCTCGATAAATACAACAGTAAGAAGCAAATAGTAAATCGAAAGTTATACAAAAAAATCGAACAAACCTTCATCAATAAATTCAAAAAAGAAATATCAGATCTAGGTATCAGTGAAACGGTATTTAAGAATCCAACTATTAATATGGATGCAATCCAAATAAATGAAACAACTGTTGATGGAAAAAAAGTTATTAATATAACAGCTTTAGCGGATATAGAGGAGATAGTCAATGTTGAGGGGGTCGACTATTATTACAATATGACAGTCCCATTTTCAATTACTAAAATTGGCTTAGAGGATAGCACAGATTGTCCTTCTGATGAATAGTATATACTAAACAACCCTTAATGAGGGTCGATTAATAAAAAGGAGGATTTTATCAATGAGTGAATTTGAAGGATACGAAGAGGTTAAGGAAGAATTGGAAGAAGAATTTGAAGAGGAATTTGATGAAGAAGTTGACGAAGAAGAATTAAGATGGCACGGTCATAACGAATGTATCTGCCCACGTCCATTAAGACCACCTCATCGAAGATTATTTAAAGAGAACGAAAGAATCAAAGATACTGACTTATCTATTTTTACTGTAGCAGGTTACTTTGATATTGAGAAATGTGTAGATTTAGATGACAAATGGTGCCGTTATAAAAAACACAAATTCTATTTAGAAAAATTCTACCCATTCCAATTTGTTATCGTAGCAAAGAGAGATCGCTGCTAGTGGAATTATAACTTACTTTGGAATTAAAACAACTATATAAGATTGGAATCCCTATAGAAAGCAATTTCTATCAGGGATTCTTTTTTTCCATATTATTAATAAGGATTATGAGATATAATGTTTAATATACATATTAATGGAACCAACTGAAGTTTTTTTACGTCTAATAGTTAAGAAAAAAATTAACATAAGTTTTTTGCAAAGGGGGAAGCAAATTGAAAAAGATAATAAGTTTATTTGTTTTAGTTGTGATGTTGTTGATGGTTGTATCAGGGTGTTCATCTAAGGAATCACAAGATTCAGTTGCAAATGAAGCAGCCTATGATAGAGGAGCAACAACTGCTCAAAAAAGTGATGAGGTTAAACTAACCTTTGGTGAGGCGACAGGATATACATCCCAAGAAGAGGCTAAAGAAGAGCCAAAAGAAGAAAGTGCAACATCTGATAATTCAGATGGGCAAGAAGAAAATACTGAGAAGTCCCTTGGTGATGAACCAAAGCTGATTATAACAAGATATTATGATATTGAAACATTAGACTATGAAAGAAGTACTCAATTTATTGAGGAGCAGGTAAAGCATCTAGACGGTTATATCGAGCACTCAGAGATTGAAGGCGGAAGTATAAATAATCAATACGGTTATCGTTCAGCTTATTATAAAGTACGTATACCTAAGGGAAAAGAAGATGTATTTGTTGAACGCCTTGGGGATATTGGAGTCATAACGAATAAGCGAGAAGAAGCAGAAGATGTGACCTTGGAATATTACGATATGGAATCACGCTTGCATACAAAAGAAGTGCAACAAGAAAGATTACTAGCCATATTAGATGAGGCAGATGATCTTGAAGCGATTATTAAGTTAGAAAAGGAACTTGCCGAAGTTACCTATGAAATTGACTCAATGACTAGCCAATTAAAACGTTGGGATAATCTTATTGATTATACAACACTTTATATAAGTTTACATGAAGTTCAAGAAGTAACAGAGGTCGTTTTCAACCCTAGTTTAGGTGATAAAATCTCTAAAACCTTCCAAGGCTCCATTGAGGCTTTAAAGAGCCTGGCAGAAGGATTACTATTATTAACAGTTGGAGCCATTCCGTTTATTATTATTTTAGGTATACTTGCAGCATTCATCATACCAATATGGAAAAAGAACCGAAAAAAAATACATCTTAATAAGAAGAAAGACGATGAAGAATAAGAGGGACTCATAAGAGTTCTTCTTTTTCTAAATTTGTATAAATATTAAAACTTGTACCATCGTATGATTATAATAAGCCCTATAAAAATTCAACTTGGCTTTTTAAGAAAGGGGGATGAGGTTGCTTATTAGGAATGTAGTACCCGATAAAAGCCAATATATGATGGGAGATCAGGTTAAGCTTACAATTGATTTAGAAGGTGCTGATCAGTATAATCATACCATTAAACTCGAGATACAGATAATGAAGTGGACCAACCTTTTAGATGTAGAAACATTACACCAAGACATTGAAAGAGATAGGGAATCCATGAAGCTGCAATATGATCTAGAGTATAGTGAGTGGCAAATAGGAGGTTATGGTATTGATGTAATACTCTATCAAGGATATAAAAAGGTGCATCAGTACTCCTTGTCTATAGATTTTACTTATGAATCTCACCATTCAACGCGTATAGCTATGGTAGATGCAATCAACGAAGAAGTTATTACTCACTTTAAGCAATTGCATATTAATTATTATTTTCTTACAACATATAAATTTTTTGAAAAATCAAAAAATAAAGAAAGCGGTATCAACCATCTTCTCTATTTACCATTAAAAGATAAATGGGAGGCCCACTATGAAGAACGGCGTCATTGGAGTATATTAGATAAAAAGCATCAACATAAAGATGCGCTAGACGAAATAATTAATAGTTTAGAGCATAAGCTTACATGGCTTAAAGGAACATTTAAAAGGTATGTTGTATCCTTAGTCGAATACATCAACGGTGTGGTATTAGGTGTTGAAGGTATGAATTATGAAGATTTTCGTTCGCAATTTGACTTAGTCAAGGAAATTAGTAAGTTGAACAAGGAATTATTTATTTATAGAGATTACTATTGGCCTATCAAGAATTATGATATAACAGAGCAGGCTGCTCTTATTTTAAAAGTTCGCCAACCTTACTGTACATATTATCAACTAAAGAATATTATTCTAGAGGGAAAGTACTTTAGTCATTATAAGCCTGTTATTATTGATTGCCAAATACCTAAGTTACATAGCATACCACATGAGATAAACAGTTATAAATTACTACTAGCTACCATATTCTCTAATGGTGGATATTATCTTCTGCATCGTATTAAAAAGGATCTTTTAGAGGAAATAAGAGCTTATTTTGATTTTCAAATACGATACAAGGACGTTCTTTTTGAAGAGAATGTGAGTGATGTAACAAAAATCTATTATCGTTTAAAGGATAATTATGGATGCTTTGAGAACTTCAACTATAGTGTAGCTGCATTAGAAAATAAAGTGTGGTTAATTATTAAAGAGGGAAGAGGCTTTCTTTCCATTTCCCTTATTAATTTATATAATAATTCAAATAACTGGACAGAGAAAAAAAATGCAATTCATAAATTAAAAAATCTGAAATTTAATTTACCTATTGATTTTCGTGTTGACACTGTTTTTTTAGCATCACCTGATAAAAAATTAGGTCAGCCTATTCAACTGAATTTTGAGATTCAAAAAGTCGATAAAAAGGATGTTCTTATTTTTAAGGATGATCTATTAAATTTTTGGGATTTAATCGTAATCACTAAGAAGATAGAAGTACAGTAAAATTGGGTTACTTGGCAAGTAACCCAATTTTGCTGTGTAGTTTTAAATACTCTCTAATGCCTGATTAAGATCAGCTATTAGATCATCAACATCTTCAATACCAATAGAAGTCCGAATCAATGATGGGGTTATTCCAGAACTTCTTTGTTGCTCCTCAGATAATTGCTGATGGGTTGTAGAAGCAGGATGAATGATTAAGGACTTAGCATCCCCAACATTAGCTAAGTGTGAGAAAAGCTGTACGTTATCAATAAACTTGGTACAATCCTCTTTAGTACCTTTAATATTGAAGGTAAATACTGCACCAGCTCCTTTTGGAAAATAGCGTTCTGCTAGATCCTTAAAAGGACTGTTTGGTAAGTTAGGATAATGAACGCTTTCAATTTTAGTGTGTGTGTCTAAAAATTCTGCAATGGCTTTTGCGTTGTTAATATGTTTTTCCATCCTAAGAGATAAAGTCTCCAGACCTTGTAGTATAAGGAATGCATTAAATGGGCTAATAGCTGCACCAGTATCTCTTAATAAGGTTACTCTAGCTCTGGTTATAAAGGCCAACTCAGGAACAATATCGCTAAAGACTAGGCCATGATAACCGGGTTCTGGCTCTGATAGTAGAGGGAATTTTTTGTCTTTACCCCAATCAAAATTACCACCATCAACGATAACACCACCAATAGAAGTACCATGTCCTCCCATAAATTTTGTTGCAGAATGAACAACAATATTAGCTCCGTGTTCCAGCGGACGCAATAAATAAGGGGTAGCAAAGGTATTATCAACTATTAAAGGTAAATGATGTTCTTGAGCTACTTGAGCAATCTTATCAATATCCACCACATTAGCATTGGGGTTACCGATGGATTCAATAAAAATGGCTTTTGTTTGTGATGTTATTGCATTAGCAAAGTTTTTGGGGTCAGCTGGATCAACAAATTCCGTTGTAATACCAAAACGTGGTAGGGTATTAGCAAATAGATTATATGTACCACCATATAATGTGTTTGCAGCAACAATATGATCACCATGTTGGCAGATAGCAAGTATTGCATAGGTAACAGCTGAAGACCCTGATGATACGGCTAAAGCAGCCTTTCCACCTTCTAAAGCAGCGACTCTTTCTTCAAGAACAGCTGTAGTTGGATTCATGATTCTTGTATAGATGTTACCAGCTTCTTCTAAAGCAAATAATTTGCTTGCATGTTCAGAGTTATCAAATACATAAGCTGTAGTTTGATAAAGAGGAACTGCACGAGAACCTGTTGTTGGATCAGGATTTTGACCAGCATGGACTTGTAATGTATCAAATTTCAATTCTTTTTTCATATGATAACCTCCTTATAAAATAAAACTCCTCTAGAGAGATCTAGAGGAGAATACATTCTCTTGACTTATCTCTCAGATTTAATATCTGCAGGATTTAGCACCGATGCTTAACGCCGGTTGCTGGGCTTCAAAGGGCCAGTCCCTCCACCACTCTTGATAAGAATATTTTAAATTGTTGAATTATTTATAATACTTTACCACGTTACATCTCTGATGTCAACCCTCTTTTTTCTTTATATTTTTCGATACTAGCTATTTTACTTATGGAAAGTGCGAAATAGTCATGGTCAGTTGTTAAATCTAGTGGTTTAACCAATATAATACCAATACCTATTCCTACAATCATTACTTTATTAATATTAAAGTAATATTGATCACCTAAGGTGTTGATATTAATAATGATTTCATTTGCTTGTAGCTGTTGAAGCCTCTGTCTAAAAAAATACTCACATTCACTAAAAGAGTATTGTGGTAATATAATAAGCCCATTTAGTAACTCATCATCAGTAATTTCATCTGCTCGAACTGTAAGTTTTATACCAATCAATTGCCAGATAGGTATGATAAAGTCACCAATCTCAATCATAAAATTTTCAATGGGACTTAAAGGATTATTTATGTAGCAAGGTTTTTGAGTAGTAGTACAAAAATCAACAGTTACAATATTTAAAGTTAGCAAATGGTTTATAAATTTTTCCCAAGCCATTAAACTCCCTTTGCCTATAAATTCACCGGAATCACCCTTTTCACCTTTAGGTCCCAGATCACCTTTAGGACCTCTATCACCTTGTAGTCCCACATCGCCTTTAGGACCTCTATCACCTTGTGACCCCATATCGCCTTTAGGACCTCTATCACCTTGTAGTCCCACATCGCCTTTAGGACCTCTATCACCTTGTGGCCCCATGTCGCCTTTAGGACCTTTCTCACCTTGTGGTCCGGTATCCCCTTTAGGACCTTTCTCACCTTGAGATACAGTCTCTTCTTTAGACCCTCTTTTAACTAGAGGGTTTGAATTCTGTTGATCATGTAACATATTATTATTTACTTTTGCTAATTCATTTGAATTTACTTTTGTTAACTTGTTAATTGCTAAACGATCTTCATGTTCTACCTGATCTTTATGACCTATTTTTTTCATAGCTCCACCTCGATTTATTTTTGATATAAATAGTACTTAGCTTTTGAGATTGAATATGGAATTTATTCAGTTTAAAGGTATTAGTATATTATATTAAAATTAATCATTAGGCATGTCACATAAATAGCCACTAGAGAATAGTATATATTAGGACAAAGCTTAAGTCCCCAATATTTTATAAGGATGGTGAAATCATGTCAGATTATAAAGAAATGGAAAGAGACTATGACAGTGATAGAGGCCGAGATTGTAGAGATTGTGTTCGCTGTAGACGACCAGGTCACCCTCTACCTAAACCAATTTTATTTGAATGTGGTACTGGTAGTGGTTTCTCAATGTCCGATGGTGGTCCTACAACAATTGCCTGTTTAGCTAATACTGAAAGAGCATTAGGAACAGTTGTTCTTGATACTACATGCTTATGTCAACCTAAATGTATGATCCAATTTTCAAGTAACGTTCATTTTGTTCCAGATAATGGATCAGGAGAGGTTGAACTGTTATTCCAATTGTTCAGATCATGTGATGGTGGTCAGGAGCTTCAATTAGATAGTTGGACTTTTAAAATTGACGACGAAGGCGATATTTTTTCTCAAACATTTAGCTTTTTCTATTGCGATTGTAATTCTTGCCCAGGATGCTGCACTTATTCTATAAGATGTAAACCTTGTGTAGTAGATGATTGTTCTATTTGCGTTAATGATTGTCATATTGCTGGATTTGCTAGAGAAGGATGTAGCTAATTAATTAATTTAAACATTCATAATAAAAGCTTGGTGATTTATCATCATCAAGCTAATTTTTTCATTTAAGTAATTATTTAAGGATGTTAAGGCGGTGTTATTGTGAGTAAACAGATTTTTGGAATAAATACGAGGGATTTGATAAGAATAGGTGGTGGAAAAGAGGGGGCTATATATATGACACCTGATAGAAAGGTTTTAAAGGTATATCTTTACCCACAACGATGCATATCAGAGTATAAAATACTTAGGGAAATGGAAGGCAATAAATACTTTCCTAATGTTTTTGAATGTAAGGGAAGATTCATGTTAAGGGAGTATGTTGAAGGAATTCATTTTAGAGATTATATTAAAGAGAATGGACTTTCAAAAAAATTAGCTATGACATTAATAGATTTTGCTGAGGAGTTTGATAAGATAGGTTATGTAGATTTCGATGGTTTAAATAAACATGTCTTAATACTTAATGATAATGAGATCAAGGTTATTGATCCCGTTAAAAAGAGAAAAACTAAATTATATGTTTATTTAATAAGAGATTTAAATAAATTAGGTGTACTTAACGATTTTATAGATATTTTAAGAAAGAAACGCCCTGATCTAGCTTTAAAATGGATAAAAAATAATAAGCCTAAAATATAAAAAAGATAAAAGAGTCTATTCTATTATAGATTCTTTTTAGTTATTTCCAAATATGGGGTAGCAAAGTACTTATAGTAGAATACAATATATTATGCTTAACTTGGGATAATAAAGGGGAGGATGACGTGGCTAATGGTTATTATACAGGGTTTTTAGAATATAAAAACCTTGACATGGAAAAAACTTATAATTATACCAAGCCAAAACCAATTATTTTGGAATGTGGTACATGTAATGAATATTCTTTTACAACTGAAAGTAGTATTCTTTTCATGACAAATCCCCACCAAGTATGTATGCCAATAGCACTTGGTAACGTAAGCATTGACACAAAGTGTCTATGCAGACCTAAAGTTAAAATTGATTTTTCATGTAATGTCCATTTTGTGGAACTTGATATGACGGGGTATGTGCAAATAGAATTTCTGTTATATAGGATGTTTAATTTTAAACAAGAAATTCTTATTGGTTCTTGGTTTTTCAGAGAGGTTATTGAATCAGCTCAAACCTTCAATATTTTTTACTGTGATACGAATGTATTTCCAGAGTGCTACCAATATTCTATAAGATGCAAAATTATTGATATGGATGCATCTAATATCAATATTACCAATTGTCATATTGCAGCATTAGCACAATCAGGATGTGATTGAGAAAGGGATACATAATAAAGGGCTCTTCTAGAGGAGCCCACATAGTAATTAGCTATTATTTTTCATAAACACTTCTTTTTAATGTTCCGATAAATGGAAGATTTCGATAATGTTCTGCATAATCAATACCATAGCCGATAATAAATTCATCAGGTACTTCGAAGCCAAGATAATCGATTGTTACATGATTGACTCTTCTTGAAGGTTTATTAAGTAATGAGCAAATTTTTACTGAGGCAGCTTTACGATTCATTAAATATTCTTTTAGGTAAGATAGAGTTAAGCCTGTATCAATGATATCTTCAACGATTAAAATATCTTTACCTTCGATATCAAAATCTAAATCTTTAATGATCTTAACGACACCACTGCTGACAGCTTCTGTTCCATAACTAGAAACAACCATAAAATCCATCATAATGGATTGATCAATTTGTCTTACCAGATCACTCATAAATATATTAGCACCTTTTAAAATACCCACAACTAATAGGTCTTTATTAGCATAATCTTTTGTAATTTCAACGCCTAATTCACTTATTCTTTTTTCAAGATCAGTTTCAGATATTAAAACTTGGTCTATATCATTTCTCATAATAATAACCACCCTTATCTATGATAGAATTCATGCTTTTTACATCCAGATTTATTATAACAGATAATAATCGAATATTAAAGGGGGAAATTTTTAAAATGTTCGATTACTATATCGTTTTTTATTTTTCAATTTGTAAAAACTCAAATAAATGCTATAATTAATTTAGAATACCGTTTGCACAAAGTAACCAACAGGTTATGAATTCTAGATTGAAATGTAATGAAAATATTTTTAAGGGAGCAGTTTAATATGAAAAAAGTCTTGATTATTGGAGGTACTACTCTAGATTCTATCATTTATTTGGAGAAACTGCCTGAACCAGAGCCCCAAACCATTCACTATGCTGATTTTAATGAAGCATTAGGATCTACTGGCGCTGGAAAAGCTCTGAACTTAACAAAACTCAATGTCGATAATACCCTACATTCCATCATAGGGAATGACATCTATGGTGACCGGATTAGAAAGGGCCTTGAAGAGAGAGAAGTTAAATTCATCTACGATATAGATTCAAAGGGAACTGAAAGGCATGTCAACCTAATGGATCCAAACGGACAAAGGATCTCAATTTTCATAACTCAGTCATCTGTTGACTTATCGTTAGATATGGAACGACTAGAGACGTATATTAAAGAATGTGATCTAGTAGTGTTAAATATCGTTGGATATACAAAGCAACTTATTCCATTGATTAAAAAGTACAATAAACCAGTTTGGACAGATCTACATGATTATAATTTTGGTAATCCATATCACCAAGATTATATCCAAATAGCTGATTATATTTTTGTAAGTTCAGACAATATGAGTGACTATAAGCCTATTATGGAAAAGTGGATAGTAGAAGATGGTAAAGAACTTGTAGTATGCACTCATGGGAAGAAGGGATCAACAGCTTTGACTAAGGAGCGAAAATGGATTGAGACACCCATTGTTGATGATTATCAATTTAAAGATGCTAACGGTGCAGGAGATAGCTTCTTCTCAGGTTTTTTGTATGGCTTCCTAAAGGAAAAATCGATAAAGGATTGCTTACAACTAGGTACAATTTGTGCAGGGCTTTGCATCACATCAAATGAACTTGCATTGGAAAATTTAAATGAAGATTTATTGAACGAAGAATTCAATAAGCATTTTAGATAAGATTTACATTGTCATTCCCAATCTAATAGACTACTCATTAGGAGTAGTATTTTTTTTGCTGATTAATAGTGCGTAACAATGTTACAAAAAGATATTGACAGCGAAACATTGTTATGCTACCATGTAATTAATAAAACAAAACATTGTTACATTGGAGGTGTGTTACATGAATGAATTAGATTGCTGTTTATATGGTGTCGGATATATAGGTGTTAGGCGTGATGAAATAGAGGAAGAATTAAAAGGAAGAAAATATGGCAAAAGCGTTAAGTTAAGAAAACCTAAACGTAAATAAGGAAGAATAAAGACCTTAGATGAATGAAGGTGGTGTCACATGGAAAGAGAAATGATTTCAAAAAAAGATTTATTAGAGCTAAAAGGGATTTCCTACGGTCAGCTATACAGGTGGAAGAGGAAAAAATTATTACCGGAAGAGTGGTTTGTGAAAAAGTCTAGTTATACAGGTCAGGAGACTTTCTTTCCAAAAGAAGCCGTTTTAAAGCGTATTGATATGATTATTGATTTGAAAGATAGATATTCTTTAGATGAACTTGCAGATATTTTCTCGGCCAATAGTAAAAAAGTTTCAATAACAAGAGATGATTTAGCAACAACGCGTTATTTTAGTCAGTATACTCTAGAACTCTTGAAAGATGAAGAAATGCTTAGTTTTAGTGTTATAGCCAAGTGCATTATACTGGAAGAGTTTAAACGTCATATGGATATTCCTAATGAAAAGGGGAATGAAATTTGGAACTTACTAAGTAAGATGGATCTAGATAATAAACATTATATTGTCTTTATGAGTAATCAAGAACAAATTTTAATTAAAGAAGAGTCCGCAGAAATATACTATGAGCAAGATTTTGGTTTTAGAGAATTTTTTAATTCTTATCAATGTAAAGAACGAGTAGACGAAATAGTAGAAAGCCTTGGAGGTATGTCAAATGAGTGATAAAAGTAATTTAAATATTGTTGGTGTTGGTAATACCTCAGGAGGAAATTATGAAAAGGTTTTAATAATGGGCGTAGCAGTTATAGAAGGCAGTGTAACAATAAGAAAACACAAATGTTTAGGTGTTGCAACTGTTAAGGGGAATATTACAGTTGCCGATAAATATTCATTATTTGGTACACAGACTGTTGATGGGAATATGAAAGCCAAATCTGTTAAAGTCAGAGGAACAGATAGAGTAAAAGGTACCTTGGATTGTGAAGAAATCCATATAGCAGGAACCGGAATATATTCAAAAATCAGAGGTATTAAGAAGATTGACACCAAAGGTGTTATCAAAATTCAAGAAAGTTTAGAATGTAATCAATTAGAAGTAAGAGGTGTATTAGAGGCAAAGGAGGAAATTGCCGCTGAGAAAGTGATGCTTAATGGATCTTTTCATGTAGATGGGTTGCTGACAGGAGATGTTATTGATATTACATTAAAAGATAAAAGTTATGCAAGGGAAATCGGAGGTCAGACCATCAAAGTTGAGTCAAAAGGGACCTTAGTCAATAAAGGTCATTTAAATACCGAGAGTATTGAAGGGGATAACATCCAACTTGAGTCAACGGAAGCAAAGCTGGTAAGGGGTAAAAATGTGATTATTGGAAGTGGTTGCGTTATAGAACGTGTTGAGTACAAGAGTTCTGTTAATATCTCATCAAAGGCCAAGGTAAATGAAGTAGTTCAAGTCTAGGAGGAATAGCTATGGAAGGTATACAAAATAAAAGAAGTAATGATAGGAGTAATATTAATATTCAAGAGAAGGTTAATGTAGCTGGAATGAATACCTTAAATGGTGATGTGATTTGCTTAAAGTTAAATGTGGCTGGAATGGTAAAAGTCAATGGCAATATAGAGGTAATGGAAAAAGCTGAAGTTGCCGGTGTTGCCAACTTCGAAAAAGACTTCATTGCTTCAGAGTGTAATATCAGTGGTAAAGCAAAAATACATGGTAGAAGCCAAGTTGGTGACATACACATAGCTGGTATGTGCACTTGTCTAGATGGTTTAGAAGGTAAGAAAATCAATGTAGCGGGTACACTTAAAGTTAATGGCGATACTGCTTGCGATGCCTTTTATGGTGAAGGTACCGTAAATATAGATGGGCTATTAAGTGGTGATGACATAAGTATTAATTTCCACCAGAGAATTAGCATTAAAGAAATTGGAGGAAAGAATATCACAATTAAAAGAAATGAAAGGGAATTATTTAGTCTTCTACAGTATCTGAATGGAAAGCCTCAATTATGCACAGAACTCATTGAAGGAGATCAAATCAATATTGAGCACACTGATGCAGGAACAATAAGAGGAGAAGATATTACTATTGGTGAAGGATGTGAAGTCAACTTTGTTGAATACAAGAGTAAGCTTAACGTACATCCAAATGCAAAAGTTAAGAAAGTATTAAAGGTTGAATAATAGGGAGGTAGAGTTATGGATCTAAAAATTAATGATAATAGTCAAGTTCAAGGTGGTAATTATAATGATGTAAAAGTAAACGGTAATCTTGTTATGAACGGTAACAGTGAGATGGATACTTTGAAGATTAATGGTAACTTTGAACAAGAAGGACATGTAAAAGTTCAAGATGAATTAAAGATCAATGGATCAGCCAACTTTCATAGTGAAGTCACGGCAGGAGAAGCCAAAATCAATGGTGATAGTAAGTTTATGGGTAGTACTTCTTTCTCAGAACTAAAAATCAATGGTGGAGCTTTATTTAAAGAACTATTAACTGCGAAAGAAATTAAAGTTAATGGTGAGCTAAGGTCTGAAAAGAATATTGAGACAGAATATATCAAAATTAATGGCAGTTTAATGGTACAAGAGAATGTAGAAGCTGAAAACTTTCGATCAAACGGTGAGTTTACTATTGAAGGGTTATTAAATAGTGATGTCGTAGAAATAATACCTAATCGTCATTGTACTGCCAAAGAGATTGGTGGTAGGTTTATTCGCATTGGATCAAGAAATATGAGATATTCATCAACGAAATTTTTAGGTAATATTCAAACAGAAGTTATTGAAGGTGACCTTATCGATCTGACTAATACTACATCAAAAATTGTTAGAGGCGACAAAGTAGTTATTAGGGATAATTGCAATATTGATAAGGTAGAATATAAAACATCTCTGAATGTAGTCGGAAATGGTAGAGTTAAGGAGTCATCTAAAATAGGAGGGTAAACCATGCTGTTTTACAGGGAGTTAGGTAGAAGATTAAATAACAATCAATTAAGGTATCACCAATATCTACAGATAGAACGTGATAATGAGCTGAAACGAGAATATGACAAAGATAACCATTGTATAAACTTTCAAAACATTGCAAAATATAATCAATAAAGATAAGTAGGGGGCTTAATAAGCCCTTTTCTCATTTTATATGACTTGCCAAGTGATACAGACTTGTTGAGGAAGACGGGCCTACCACTTTTGATGAAATGATTGTGACTTAAAAACGTAATATTGTGATAATATAATATAAGCTACTTTTCATGTTTTTTAATTTCTGTTATAATAAGATATATTCAATAGGAACCTATATATTAACTTGAAGACAAGAATGCAAGGAGGAGTTTTCGATGAATGCAGATCGAGCTGAAAAGATGTTAGATAAAAAAGTATGGGCTGTTGTTGGTGCAACAGTAGATGAAGATAAATTTGGTTATAAGATTTATAAGCGTTTAAAGGAGCACGGCTATAAAGTATATCCAGTAAGTCCTAAATACGATGAGATAGATGGTGACAGAGCCTATAAAGCTTTAGGAGATTTACCAGAAGTTCCGGAAGTAGTTGATTTTGTTGTTAACCCTAAAATTGGTATTAAAGTCATTGAGCAATGTCATGATTTAGGCATTAAGAATGTTTGGTTACAGCCAGGTACAGTGAGTGAAGATATTTTAAACTATGCCAAAGCAAAAGAAATAACAACTGCTGAAGCATGTGTCCTAGTAGCAGTAAGATAAAGTTCCTTGTTGGGATATTTTGTTTACTTAAAATACGCCTTGACATTTATAACTTAACGTATTATCATTGAAATAACTGTGTATTTATGATAAAATAGGTATGCTACTAAGGAGGTGCGGTTTGTGAGTACAGCTGCAATTATTGTATCAATTTTATTTGCAATTGATTGTGTTTTATTAATCGGTATAGTGTTATTACAAAAGGGAAAAACAGTTGGTTTAGGCACTATTGCTGGTGCAGGTGAATCATACTGGGGGAAAAATAAAGCGCGTAGTTTAGAAGGAAAACTTGAAAAAGGTACAAAGCTTCTTGCTACATTATTTATCGTTTTAGCTTTACTTTTATACATCATGATGTAATAGATAGGCACACTTTGCTAATAATGCGAGGTGTGCTTTTTTGTTAATGACTCAACCTAATATTGGTTATACTTATAATCAGTTGGTAGGGTATAAAATGAATGTCACATAAGAAGAATAATAAGAAAAGGATTAAGGTAAAAGGTGAGATTATGAATCAGAATAGAGAAGAAAAAAAGAATAAGATTTATGGATTTATAAAACATGAAGATTATAAACCAATGAAAATCAAAGATATCATGGTTCTATTAGGTGTATCGCCTTATGAAAGAGGAATCCTTGAGGATATATTAGAAGAACTCATTGATGAAGGTAAAATTGTACAAACCAAAAGAGGTAAATTTGCTACACCAGAAGCGATTGGCTTTATGAATGGTACTTTTGAAGGGAACCAAGGCGGTTATGGTTTTGTCGTTTTAGATGACCCTGAGGCAAGAGATATTTTTATTCCAAAGGATTGTACCAATGACGCTATGAATAAGGATAGAGTCTTATGCCGAATTATTCGTCCTGAGGAGAACGGTAGACGTTCAGAAGGTGAAATAGTTGAAATCATCAAGCGCGGGTCTACTGAAATAGTAGGTACTTTCCAACATAATAAGAGTTTTGGCTTTGTTGTACCTGATGATAATAAACATGCTAGAGACATCTTTATTTCAAAAAAAGATATGAACGGAGCAAAGACGGGGCATAAAGTTGTTGTAAAGATTACTAAATTTCCAGAACAAGGCAAAAAGCCAGAAGGAAAAATAATAGAGATACTTGGTCATGTAACAGATCCTACTACTGAAATTATCGCCGTTGTTCGTCAATATGAAATACCTGTGGACTTCCCAGAAGCAGTCATCAAACAGATCAATAGTATTTCAGAAGAAGTAAGAGAAGAGGACAAAGGAAGTCGTGAAGATATCAGGAATATGAAGATGGTCACTATTGATGGTGAAGATGCTAAAGATTTAGATGACGCCATTTCACTAGAGAAATTATCAAACGGTATCTATCGACTTGGTGTTCATATTGCAGATGTAACCCACTACGTTAGAGAGAATACCCCTTTAGATAAAGAAGCTTATAAACGTGGAACAAGCGTATACTTAGTGGATAGGGTTATACCTATGTTACCTAGAAAACTATCCAATGGCGTGTGTTCATTAAATGCAGGTGTAGATCGTTTAGCGTTATCTTGTTTTATGGATATTGATGCAGAGGGTAACGTAACGAATCACCGTATATCTGAAACACTCATCAACATTGATAAGCGTATGACTTATAATAATGTGAAAAAAATACTTGAAGATCACGATCCTGATCTAATCAATGAATATACTGATTTTGTAGACTTCTTCGAGCTCATGAGAGAGCTAGCTATGATTCTACGTGAGAAGAGAACAGAAAGAGGATCAATTGACTTTGATTTTGAAGAAGCTAAGATTTATTTAAATGATGAAGGTGTACCTGTAGAGATAAAGCCATATGAACGTAGTATTGCTACAAGAATTATTGAAGAGTTCATGCTTATATGTAACGAAACTATAGCTGAGGATCATTATTGGCAGGATGTGCCTTTTATGTATCGTTCTCATGAAGAGCCAGATCCAGAAAAGATACAGGGACTAAGTGAATTTATCTATAACTTTGGTTATAGCATAAAGGGTAAGCATGGTACGGTTCATCCAAAGGCAATTCAAAAAGTTCTAGATGATATAGCTGGATCATCAGAGGAACCAATAATCAGTAGATTAGTATTAAGATCAATGAAACGTGCGCAATACACTGCCACATCAGACGGGCATTTTGGTTTAGCTGCAAAATATTATAGTCATTTTACATCACCAATTAGGAGATATCCAGATTTACAAATACATCGTATAATTAAGAAAAACCTCAATGGTGAATTAGAAAACAAGTATGGAGCAATGTTATCCAATAAAATGCCTGAAATTGCTAAGCAATGTTCTGTTACTGAAAGAAGAGCTGAAGAGGCTGAAAGAGAAACTGAGAAATTGATGAAAGTAAGGTTTATGGAAGATAAATTAGGGCAAATCTTTGATGGTGTTATATCCAGTATAACTAAATGGGGTATGTACATCGAGTTACCTAACACAGTTGAAGGTCTTGTTCATGTTACCAATATGGAGGACGATTATTATAATTATGATGATAAAATGCATGTATTCATTGGTGAGAGAACCAAGAAAATTTATCGTCTAGGTGATCGTGTTAAGGTAAAACTCATTGACACAGATATCATTCGCAAAACAATTGATTTCATTGTAGTCAGCAACGATCTCCTTGAGGAAGATCATCAAGAATGATAATAGGAGTCATAGGGGATACACATTTGAAATATGATGATACGAAGTTGGATAATCTACTTCATCAGTTGGAAGATGTGGATCATATTATTCATGTTGGTGATTTCAATGATAGGCGTATATATGAGCGGATAAGATCAGTGAAGCCATTATCTGCTGTTTGCGGTAATAACGATGATTCTTTTTTAAAGAGTATATTGAAGGATTCTCAAATCACTACTTTAGAAAATATGAAGATCGGCATTACTCATGGGCATATGGGGAAAGGTAAAACCACCCCAGAAAGAGCCTTATCTATTTTTGAACATCAAAAGGTTGACATAATCGTGTTTGGGCATAGTCATCAACCGATGATCCAGACGAGGCAAGGTATTTTAATGTTAAATCCAGGTTCCTTTTTTCGAAAACGGAGAGAAAAGTATTATTCTTATATAGTGTTGGAATTAGGTGCTAGAATAAATGCACAACTTCTACTACAAGAAGAGGGCTGACGATTTTGTCAGCCCTAAATTTATATTTAATCAATATAAATTATTTATTAATAACCCATACTGATGTATAATCAAATGGATGATAGTAGAAATCGTTTTTGTATTGGAGGTGTACCCATGAAAATTCTCATAGCAGAAGACGAAAAAGATCTACGACATTTAATTAAAATTCATCTGATTAAGCAAGGCTTTGAAGTTGCAGAAGCAGAAGATGGAGCGGAAGCTTTAAATAAGTTGGATGAGGAAATTGATTTAGTGATATTAGATATTATGATGCCTAAAGTAAATGGCTTAGAGGTATTAAAGGAATTAAGAAGGTCAAGTAAAATACCGGTACTAATGCTTACAGCACGAGGGACAGATTCAGATAAAATACTAGGGTTAGGACTGGGTGCCGATGACTATATGGTTAAACCCATTAATCCGATGGAGGTTGTAGCAAGAGTGGAAGCTCAACTAAGAAGAGCCTACGATTACAGTCAAACCAATCTGTTATCGGATAGTGTTATAGAAAATGGAGACCTAAGACTAGAAATAGGTGGCTATACCTTCACTAAAGCAGGAAACTTAATTAGCCTAAATGCTAAGGAACTTAAGATTCTTGAGTTACTGATGACAAACTTAGATAAGGTATTTACGAAAAAACAAATCTATGAAAAAGTTTGGGGTGAGTATTACTTAGGGGATGATAATACGGTAATGGTTCATATCAGTCATATCAGGGATAAGATTGAAGATGATTCAAAGAACCCAAGGTATCTCAAAACGATTCGTGGATTGGGGTATAAAATGGAGAGTGTCAAATGAAAAAGATATCCCACTCATTATTCGCATATACAGTAATCGTCGATATTCTCGTTATCCTCATGTTTTTTGTAGCTATTATTATCATGATTCTAACAAAGCGAGATGATGACATTAGTAATGTATTCTTTACCTTCTTTTTATTGATTGGAGTGACTACTTTTTTATTTGCCAGGGTTGTATCAGGTAAGATATTAAAACCTTTGAATGAGATACTGAAAGGTGTTCATCAATATCAAGAAGGAAATTATAATCATGAAATTATTCTAAAGAGTAATAACGAGTATGCCATTGTTGCTAAAGCCTTAAATGATTTAGCAAAAGGGATTGATGATGAAAAAAGATTAACAAGGCAGTTGGAGACTTCTCGTAAACAATTGGTTATGGACATATCTCATGATTTAAAAAACCCCTTAGCGAATGTTCTAGGATATAGTACTTATTTACAAAAAGATATCAAACATATGGATGAAACAGAAATCCATAACTATTTGCAGATTATCGTTAACAATTCCACCAGGGCTAATCATCTAATAGAGGATTTATTTGATTTCACAAAATTAGATGCTAATCATTACGAGTTGCACTTAGAGGAGTTAGATTTCTGCCAGTTTATCCGTGAAGTGATTATGGAGTATCTACCAGAAATTGAAGAGAATCACTTTAAGTATGATTTTATCATACCAGAAGAGCCTTTAATTCTAAGTTTTAGCCCTAAAGAAATGAGAAGGGCCATAAGTAATCTGTTTGAAAATGCTATTAAATATAACGGTGAAAATACAGAATTAAGAGTTGAAGTTATTTATACAAAGAGAATGGTTAGGTTAATTTTAAGCGATAATGGAATCGGTATACCAAAAGAAATGCAAGAAAGTATCTTCAGTCCTTTTAAAAGAGTTGATCCATCTAGAAATTCTAAGACTGGTGGATCAGGATTAGGACTTTGCATCACTAAGAAGATTATTGATATGCATAATGGTTGTATCATTCTTCAAAGCGATATCGGTAAAGGGACTATTTTTAGAATTACGTTGCCTAGAGATGGATGGAGGTAAGAACATGGTGTTCTTACCTCCAATTAGACTTCACTTTTATTAATTAACAGTGTTCTTAATATACATTTCAGCATAATCAATAATGCTTTCATCTGTAGAGTGTATAACATCTGGCTGAATACCACTTTGATGGATACTATAGCCATTAGGGGCTTCCCAATACATGGTTGTTGCTTTAAAAGCATAACCATCTGTAAGTGGTAATGTAAACTGTCCAATACCTTTGCCGAAGGTCGTTGAACCGATAAGTGTTACATTAGCTAAGTGGTCTTTTAAAGCCACGATAAAACTTTCTGATGCACTTGCTGTACCTTCATCTTGTAAAATAACAATATGTTCAAAATCAAAATAAGGTTTACCATTACTCATCATATCTCGTGTTAGTAAATCGCTTCTTGTAATATTGGAACTAATGATGGTATCCTCTGGTAAGAACAGGTCAGCAATATCATAAAGAGAAAAGACGTCACCGCCACCATTGTTTCTTAGATCAAGTATTAAGTAGGGGTAACTGTTTAACTCTTCTTTATTTTTCTTTATGTATTTTTCGGTATACTTTGAAAAGTTGGTTATACTTAAAAAGACTGTATCTTCATTAATAGTTTCAAAGTAAGACTCGTTGGCTTCCTCTTCTTCATAAATCTTCATTTGCTCATAGGCATTTGGAGTGTAAAGATAAGTGTAACGATCATTATTGGTTTTTTGAATCTCATTGCTCATGACTTCTATAACTAGATAATCAAAGTAATCGTCATATTCTTCTTCGGTAATTTGTAAATTTAATTGCTCATTAAACATTTGATCCATGGTCTCGGTATAGACATAGTGATCTGTCATGACATACTTAAATGCTAAATAATTATAGTTCTTATAAATATAAATGCCACCACATAAGATGATTAATAATAAAAATAAAGTAAGAATTATAAATTTTCGTTTTAATTTTCGATATTTTTGTTCATAATTTAATCTAGGACCAAACTTATAGCGCTTATTATACATTTTACGAAAACACCTCCAAGTTCTATTATAGTAGTTCAAGTTGTAAAAAACAATAAAATGGCGGATATGTAATATGAACGTAACTTGCATTTTAAAGGAGATATGTTATAATAATGTAGCGATAAAAGAATAATTTTCAAGGTTTTGTAAGTAATTTACATTGAACTTATAATCATTTTACGATATGATATAAGTCCGCTGGTTGATGAAGTAAGGAGTGGGACCTATGGCAAAAGACACATATAAATTAATAGCACAGAACAAAAAGGCTCGTCATGACTACTTCATCGAAGAATCATTTGAAGCGGGACTAGTGCTCCATGGCACAGAGGTAAAATCCTTACGTAATGGGAAGTGCAGTATTAAAGAAAGTTTTATCAAAATTATTGATGGTGAAGCATTCATTATGAACATGCATATTAGTCCTTACGAAAAAGGAAATATCTTCAATAAAGATCCTTTGCGTACACGTAAACTATTGTTGCATAAAGAACAGATTAATAAGATGCAAGGTGCTGTAGCTGCTAAAGGTTTTACAATTGTGCCTTTACAGGTTTACCTAAAAGGTAGTTTGATGAAGATGCAGATAGGTATAGCACGAGGTAAAAAACTTCATGACAAACGTCAAGATATCGCAAAAAAAGATCAACGACGTGAAGCCGAGAAACAATTTAAAGTAAAGAACCTTTATTAAGTTAATAAAATCACTGCTTAGCAGAGATTTTATATATATAAGGGGGCGTACTGGTTTCGACGGGGATCACAGAAGTTGGAGTAGCCATTCGCACTTTCAGGGTAGTGCGTTAACAACCTGAACATTTAAATTAAACGCTGAAGATAATTTAGCATTAGCTGCCTAATGCAGCTTGTCCTACTTAAGTCTCCCACAGCTTAAACTAGGGCATCATTCAACGTGGGGAACTTCTCCTTCAAAGCTTTGAGAAGGAAGAAGAATTATGAAGCTACTGAACTCTAAAGCCTGTCGTTAGGCGTTAGAGGGAGGGAATGTCAAATTAGCGACTGTAATGGGAGAAACTCTAATGGATGGGTTTTCGGACAGGGGTTCGATTCCCCTCGCCTCCATTCGACAAAACACGACACATAAAAATGTGGTCGTGTTTTTTTTGAATTTTTTTCGAACCTTTGTAAATCTCATTCGTAGTAATTAATGTAGATGATAATTTACTGGAAAGGGGTGAAGATGTGGATGAAGCTATAATTATTGAACGGTGTAAAGCAGGTTACAGTGATTACTTTGAAATTCTAATAAAGAATTATGAACAATCACTATATAAGTATTGCTACTATTTAACAGGTTCAGAAGAAGAGGCAAAAGACCTCTTTCAGAATACTTGGCTAAAGGTAATCACCAAGATACAAATGTATTCCGAAAAATATACGTTCAAAAATTGGTTGTTATCCATAGCTACCAATACTTATAAAGACTGGTATCGTAAGCAAAAACGTTGGTCTAGTAAGCTCAGACGTTATTTTACTGTGAATACCATGGAAACAGAACTTTTATCCATTCCATCTGATACCCTTTTACCTGAAGATGAATGTATATCGGATGAAACTTCTGAACAGTTGAAGCAAGCAGTTTTAGCCTTAAAACACCATTATAAGACGGTGATTCTATTATTCTACTTTGAAGAAAAACCTATTAAAGAAATAAGTTTTATTCTGGATATACCAGAAGGTACAGTGAAATCACGTTTGAATCAGGCAAAAAAAATATTAAAACAGGAATTGGAGGTGGAATGATGAGTCAACAAACAAAATCGTCATTGGATCTAGATAAAGAACTCTTTGAATTAGGCAAGAAGCAGGTTCATAGACCAACAGATTTATCAACAGAAACATTTGAAAAGATGAAGATAGAACAGGACGAAAAAGATGTTCAAGCCATGTCTTGGATATTAGGTTTTGCATTAGCAGCTAATGTCATGTTTACTCTAATAGCAATTTGTTTTATAGGTTTGAGCTTGTATTTCAATAATCACTATTGGCTTATTCTCATTCCTATGTCCTTTACTATCCAAGTGAGTTTAGTTGTTATAAGTTTAGTTTTTAAAGAACCCATTGTAAAAGGGTTATCTAAATTTTTAAAAGTCATGTAGGAGGTTGATTTAATGGCAGATAATCAAAAGTTATTTAAAATTATTTTTTGGTTCATCACAGGTTTCATATCATTGTTTATCATTAGTATATTTACGATGCTCTATTTAAACGTAGGTACGATGTCACCTGATGACCAAAAAGCTGTAGCTGTCATAACTGTTCTGGCTATAATATTCTTGTCCATACCAGTATTGATTGGAGTATTTGTGTATAAAGATGCCAAGAAACATCATCTCAATCAATGGATGTGGACCTTAGTTGCAGTATATGTTCCCTATTTATTAGGGCTCATTATCTACCTTGTTATGCGCAACAATGAAAAGAATAAGTTGAAGTGTTTAGGTTGTGGCAAGTCAATAGAAAGAGATTATGTTATGTGCCCCCACTGTGGTCATTCATTAAAACAGAAATGCCCTAATTGTGATAAGCATGTTAATGAAGAATGGAAGGTATGTCCTTATTGTGAAGCCAAGTTAAAATAGAATACTATTTAATCTATCCACAACAACCAGGGATGTTGTGGATTTTTTTGTATAAAATTTAATTGTAAAAGCAAAAAAATGTTAATTTTATAACTGATAATCATGGTATAATAAAAGGAAAGTATTGAAGATTCATAATATTTTAATCAAATAAGAGGGAGTGTGAAAGCATGGGAAATATACAGGAGAAAATGAATCGTATCATTGACAACATTGAGACAGTATTTATCGGGAAGAGAGAAGTCGCTGAGATGCTTGGCCTTACATTGATCTGTGGAGGGCATGTTTTAATAGAAGATATTCCAGGGGTTGGTAAGACGACAGCTGCAGCATCCCTTGCTAAATCAATTCATGGATCCTATAAAAGAATACAGTTTACCCCTGATGTCATGCCAGCTGATATAACAGGCTTTTCGATGTACAATCAAAAAATTAATGAGTTTGTGTACTATGAAGGCGTTGTCATGAACAATATTATTCTGGCGGATGAGATTAATAGAACATCACCAAAGACACAATCAAGTCTCCTTGAAGCCATGGAAGAAAGTCGCGTAACAGTAGATGGTAATACTTATGAACTGCCAAAACCCTTCATGGTCATTGCAACTCAAAACCCAATAGAATTTTTAGGAACCTATCCATTACCAGAAGCACAATTAGATCGCTTTTTTATCAAAACACAAATTGGTTATCCCTCCTTAGAGATGGCTCAGCAAATTATGCGAACCTATGAAAAGGATAACCCACTAGAAAAACTAAGACCTGTTGTAGAGATTGAGGATATCCTGAAAATGCAGCGAGATATAAAGGAAGTATACATATGTGAAGAATTAGTGGAATATATTCTCAAACTTGTGAATGAGACGAGAAGGCATCCAGACATACAATTAGGAGCTAGCCCAAGATGTGCTATCCATTTAATGTTTGCAGCAAAGGCTTGGGCTGCATATGCAGGAAGGGATTTCGTTATACCAGATGATATTCAAAAATTTGTAATACCCGTCACAGCTCATCGGTTAGTGATGAAGCAGCAAGTAGCTGAAGCTAAAGGCAGTGAGGAAAAGGTTTTAAATGATATTGTTAAAAAAGTGGGCATTCCGGTGAAGATTTATGAGAAAAAATAGATTAGTTTATGGTTTGATGTTACTGATCGCTGGTATTTTTGTTTATCAAGTCCCAGGCACAATATCTGCAGCATTATTTTATATGCTCCTTATCCTACCTATTTGTTCGCTTTTTTATGTTTTTATTACATTCATGGTCTTTAAAGTAAAACAGGATATAGACTCTAGGCATGTTTTAAAAGGTGGTAATACTCAGCTAACCTGTACCATCTATAATGATACCAGTTTTCTATTTCCTCCTATGGAACTTAAGCTGATTGGAAGTTCGTTATTATTCAATGACCCTATAAAAAAAGAAGAATTTATCTTAGTTCCAAAATCCAAGCGTACTTTTAACTATTCACTCCAGTGTAAGTACCGAGGAGCTTTTTCTATAGGTATAGAAGCGGTGATTATCAAAGATCCCTTTAGATTGTTTTCTATCCGATTTAAAGGTGTTGAGGCTATAAAAATAATGGTTTATCCTAAAATTATTCTATTAAATGATACCAGTATGTTATTAGAGTCTCATAAAGAAAGTAGTAAGTGGAATAACTTGATGTCCCATGATCCTTATAGTGTATCTGAAATAAGACCATATCATCATGGTGATTCTAAGAAAAATGTGCATTGGAAAATGAGTGCTAAAATGCAGCAATGGATGGTTAAAATAAAAAAAGAAAAGCTTAGAAAAAAGGTAGTCATGTTACTAGATACAAAGAGTTTGAGAGTAAGTGAAGAAGAAAAGTTATTCCTAGAGGATTATTGTATTGAATTAATGGTTGGTCATATCAAGGTATTTTTGGATCATTGGATACCAACACGTCTATTGTATAATGATTTAAATAACTATGATAAGATGGTGATAGGGGCTAAAGATTTCAGAATATTTTATAAACAACTGGCTATGGTGCAATTTGCTCCTAACCGAAATATGGAAATTTTAATTGATAATTTGTTAGAAGAGAAGAGGAATGGAAAGCATTTAGGGATGGTTCATGTTTTTACGTTTCATATATCTGAAGCTTTAATAGCTAAGCTAACGGCGCTTAAGGGAAGTGATGAAATAGTCTTTGTACATCATATCCTTGCTAATGCTTCAGCTTCTAAGCAGGTACAAAATTCATCCAGCATGAACGACATGCAGGAAAAAGGATTAACCATTAATCAATATATGCCCCAACTTTAGGCGGGTATTGTTGAGTAACTTATCGGAGGTGAGACATGTTTGCGATATATGATGAGTTATTGTTTGAGTTTGTGTATTATTCTATCATTGAGTACATCATTGGGGTATTCCTATTCCATAATGCAGATTAGCTTGATAACAGCTGGTTGTTTAGGTGTGCTTATTGTAAGTCTCTATAATAAAAAATACTTTTCAATAGCAGCTTTAAGCCTTTTCGGTTCAGTGCTATTATTAGGTAGCATTCTAAGCTATAAGTACCAAATGAATACTGTTATTAATTCAGTAGTAACTTTTTTTGAGGAAGTGTATAAAACATTTGTTATATCTGATTATTATTTAGCAGAAGAATACCATATTTATTCGATTATATTTATCTCCTTCTTATTAACTTTAGCAGTTTATTTTCTTACTGTTAAGTATTTTAAACCTAAAGTCATTATAATAGGTGGATTAACATATTTTGTATGCTGTCAGATGATCCGATTATCCTATAATCGATATGGCTTCTTTATTTTCTGTTTCATTGCCATTTTGTATTATCTTGAAGGAAATGTATACAGACGGATATCATGGGAAGGTATTCGTGACGGGAAGAGAAGGCTGAGTAGAAGAAGTCTTATGGTTTTCAGTATACTACTAATGTCCTTTTGCTTATTATTAACACATAAGAATACCAATGCTTTAGGTTGGGTAAATGAGGTAGCATCTGACATTAGTAAAATACTCGGATTATCGACAGGACAATCAACAGGTATTCAAGAAGATAGGGATGTTTCTGATTTGGAAAACAAACCCTATCATAATGAAAGTTTTATGATGGCAGTGGAGGCTGATGATATCCTTTACTTGAGGGGGATGGTCTTTGATACTTTTGATGGTACAACGTGGACTGGAGGAGAACCTCAAATTGAGACGGATAATTATCAAGAAAATATTGAAGGGTTGCATCTCTTAGCAGAAGGTGGTGACGTGAACAATTTATATGAACTAGCTACTGCCACTGTAACCTATAAGAACATCGCAACAGATCTACTGTTTACCCATCTCAATACTGTTGAATTAAATGAGATAGAAGATTTAGAAGGTAAAGATTATACATATACTTTTCAGTATTATAGGCTTCAATATGATGATCCCCAGTTTGTAGAACTACTACGTAAAAGTAATAAGGAATCAAATGAAACAATCTATAATAAATATATTACCCTTCCGCAAGATATTTCTGAAGATATCATAGAGATAGCAAAGAACATCACAGAACCATATGATGCAGACATTGATAAAGTAAGAGCTATAGAGGCTTATTTATCTTATAATTATACCTATACATTGGAACCTGATTTATCCAATTATGATCATGATGATATGGTTAATTACTTTCTTTTCGAGTCTAAAGAGGGGTTTTGTATTCACTATGCCTCAGCTATGGCAGTCATGGTAAGAGCGTTAGGGTTACCAGCTAGATATGTTACAGGCTATAAACTACCCTATACAGTTCCTGTAGATGAATTATTAGAGTATGAGTACATTTATTATGAGGATTTAGATGTAAAGGTACCAGCCTCTGAATTTGGTATCCAAACCTATGCAGTCTATGATACTGATGCACATGCTTGGGTTGAAGTCTATTTTGATGGCTTTGGTTGGTTAGCCTTTGAACCGACGAAGGTGTTTTATGAAGAATTTCATCAATATGCTGATGATACCAATCTATTGCTGCCTACATTAACAAATTTATCTGAGACGATGATTGGTCAAAAAGAGGTCAATGGAAAAAACAAGTGGGTACTGGTCTATGGTCTTTTAATCTTCCTCGTAGTTGTTATATGCATCCCATTACTTATACGATTGCAGCTTAAGATAAGGTATAGCCATTCCAAAAGTAAAGATAAACTGATTCTGCAGTACCATTATCATATGATGCTATTAGGACTACTATATAAGCCAACAGAACCCTCTTGTACAATTAATCAATATATGCAAGGGGTAGCAGATTACTTTAAGGATCAGGATATTGATGTTATGCAAGGAGCAAAAATATTTGAAAAGAGTATGTATGCACAAGACACGATTCAGATTAATGAGTTGATTTTTATAGAGAACATGTATAGCATGCTTAAAAACTTAACGAAGCAACGTATGAAAAGAATTCAGTATATGTGGTATAGGTATAGAAATAAAATTCTATAGGAATTGAGATGAGAATGATAGAACCCAGATAGCATCTAAAGGTGCCCTGGGTTCTATCAATGAATTTAAGAGGTAACAAGTTGAGCTTGATCAGAGTCTTTTTCTATCTTAACAGTCTTGGAATCTGAATCATAAGGTTGTCTTACGCTTTTAATCAACAATATAGCTGTTGCTATGATTGTAATAGCATCTGCAACAGGAGTAGCTAGCCACACACCTGTTAATCCAAAGATGCTTGGTAGGATTGTAACGAGGGGAATCAACAGTATAAATTGTCTCAATGATCCCAAAATGATAGCTTCTTTGCTCTTAGCTATTGACTGAAAGTAAGCTGTACCAATGAAACCGATGCTCAATAATGGTAGCATGATGGTGCTATATCTCAGTCCGGTGATTGCTATGGACATGGTACTTGATTCTTTGCTCAAGAACATAGACATAAAGGTTTCTGGGAAAAGTTGTAGTGCAATAAACACAAGTACCGCAAATATAGTTGATGCTGAGATACCGAATAGGAGAGTTTTATTAACTCTCTTTTTATCTTTTGAGCCATGGTTGAACCCAATGATAGGCTGCATGCCTTGTTGAATCCCTAATATAGGCATGACAAATAGTGTTGAAAGACTACTGATGGCGCCCATAGCAGTTATAGCTGCGTTTCCACCATAGGTGATCAATGCTCGATTTAGAAATACTGAGGCTACACTTGCTCCAATGGTTGATAAAAACGATGTGAAGCCAATACTAACAATACTTTTGATCTCTGCAAGTTGAGGTATAAAGCTCTGTCGAGTAATAGATAAAGTACTTTTTCCTCTTAAATAAAAAGATACTAGTACGATGAAACCAAGGATTTGACCTGTAATAGTAGCTAAAGCCGCACCTTGCACACCCCAACCGAAGATACCTATAAATACAAAATCTAAGGCAATATTTGTGATGGCACCAACTAGCATGGATACCATAGAAAGCATTGGATAACCTTCTATTCTCACAGTACTACTCAGAACAAAAGAAGTAATTTGAAATATAAAACCGATTAATACAATGTTCATATAGCTTGCAGCATAAGGTAGTAAACTAGCATTAGACCCTAACAAAGTCAATAGTGATTCCATATTAGGGTAACACACTGCCATAAGTACAAAAGCTACAATAACACCTAGACTTAATGCGTTACCAAAAGTCTTACTTGCTCCGTCTTTATCTTTTTTTCCAAGCTTAATAGCCATTATTGAAGCGCTACCTGAACCAATTAAACTTGCAAATGCTATAATCAGCATCATCATAGGGAAGGTGACTGTTAAGCCGGCTAATGCATTTTCACCAGCATACTGACCTATAAAAATTCGATCGACAATATTATAGATAGCGTTTACGATCATAGCAATAATTGCAGGAACTGAATATTGGGTAAGTAACTTGCCAATAGGTGCAGTTCCAAGCTGTTGAGTTTTGTCCATTCTTACTACACCTCTTCTAAAATAGTTTTAATTTGAACTATTATTATCTTAACATCTAAATAATACCTTGTCAAATAGTTTTATTTAAAACTTATTCTATGAAGTGGACAAATCATATGTTATAATAAAGCTAGAAGAGGTGAGACAATGCGTGAGATCGATATTAGTAGCATTTTTGAACTAAACTATATTATTGAAAATACATTCTTTTCTAAATTAAAGGATAAATTCGATTTCCCAGATGAAATAAAAGATACACATATAAAAGCTCTCATCATCATTAATGAAGGTAATAAAATAACCATGTCCCAAGTTAGTCAAAAACTCAATCTTGTAAAGGGTGCATTTACTCCAGTTGCAAATAGATTGATCAACTTTGGTTTTGTTGAGAAGATGAGATGTGAAGAAGATAAACGGGTTAGTTACCTGTCATTAACTCAAGCAGGGTCTGATTTTGTTACTGATTTAATGGGAATCATTACAGATGATATTTTGAACAAAATTAATAAATTAAGTGATGATGAACAAGAAGCATATTTTGCAGCTATTAAGTTTATTGTAAGCACAACAAAAAAAATAATGGATTAGGTTATTAGAGAAGAATTGTATTATAAAAACCTATAGATAGACTTTTCACTTTGTCTATTCTATAGGTTTTTAATTAATGATTATAATTCAAGATTAACGATTGTTTTAATAATTGTTGAACTAAATGGAGTCCTTGTTAAGTGTTAACTTGCCAAAAATGTCTTTCTAGATTATATATACTGTGGTGCTAAACGACTAATAATCCTATTCAGATAATGCTAATCAGATATATTATAGGTGGAATTAATTTAACAAAGTGGACATTTTGTTAAATTATTGCTATGATTGAAAGGAGGACTCAGTAAAGATTTTAATTAATGAGTTCATGTAATAGGATTGGAGTTGATTGTATGAAGTATCCATCTTTAAAAGTTTTCTTACGACCATAGCAAAGACTGCTATGAATGTAGGTAAATAATAGAGTTTGTACATAGTAGTCTTTGCTTTCCTTATAGTATATAAATAAGGAGGAGCAACTATGGGCTATGTTAAAGCACAAGATGTATTACCAGAAGAAATTATTAGATTAATTCAAGATTACGTAGATGGAGAGTGTTTATATATCCCAAGGAAAAGCGTAAATAAAAAATCTTGGGGAGAAGCAAGCGGCGCCAGATCTATGCTTAATAAAAGAAATATTGAGATATGTACAGAGTTTCTAAAAGGATCTTCAATAAAAGAATTAACACAAAAATATTACTTATCTGAAAAGAGTGTGCAAAGAATTATATATACGATTAAATAATGATAGTATTTAAAAAGGGGGATGCCTATGGCATCTCTTTCTCATGTTCATTTAGAACTATTTTTGAGGTAGTACTGTCATGGGTTTCTTGGTAGAATGATGATAACACATATAAGGGGGGTGTAAGCATGTATATTGATTTTAGAAAACCTTCTAAAGAGGATGCTAAGGATATTGCCGAATGGAAGTATGAAGGGATCTATTCTTTCTATGACAATGATAAAACGGAAGCCAAGCAGCAATGGGCAAGAAACATACACCATGAAGAGAATACCTTTGCATTATACAATGAGAACAAGGAACTAATAGGCAATTGTTGTTTTGATTTTGATGAGGAAGAGGGCATTATATTTGGTGTGCAGATGAGACCAGATTTAACAGGTAAAGGTATGGGGACGGATCTTATAAAGATCATACTCGACTTTGGTAAAGAGAAGTATCAATATGATGAAATAAAACTATATGTAGCCAAGTTTAACAGAAGAGCCATCAGAGTTTATGAGAAACTAGGATTTGTTGTTAATGAGGAGTTTTTATGGCATGTTAATGGTGAAGAAAGAGAATTCATTGGCATGTTTAAAAGATTTTAGATAAATATTTATTTATACGTAAAGCCATAATATGCAAGACAGCATGCTATGGCTTCTTTTTGGAGAAAGTGTTATTAGCTAATTTAAATGGCTTGATATTATATAGCCTAACAGATACTATATAAAGATAAGGTGTATGATCAAGGTGGTGTATCAGTAAATGGATTATTTTAATATAGTTAAGGAAGCAATTAAATATATAGAGAATCACTTATTTCATCATCTATCTATACAAGATGAAATATCTAAAAAAATGTATATATCAAAATATCACTTTCATCGCGTTTTTTTCATGGTTGTTAATGATACTATTGGCAATTATATTAAGAAAAGACGGTTTACTGAGATAGCTGAAAGAATAGTAAATACCAATGATCGAATCATTGATATTGCACTAGATTGTCAATACAGCAGCCATGAAGCATTTACGCGGGCGTTCAAAGAATATTTTGGTCAAACGCCAAGCCAATACAGAAAAAATCCTATAAAGAACCCACTTCTATTAACAAAAAAAATAAATGATTATCAATTAAAATATACTTACTATGATATGGCAGTGGAGCCTTCCATTATTGATTTAAATGAACTGAAATTGATTGGAACAATGGGAGAAACATCCCTTAGTAACAATAATCTTGATCAAATATGGAAGCTTTTTAAATCACAAATTCATTTGATTGATAATAAGACGAAGACTAGAGTTGGATATACCGTATGGATGGAAAGTGAAGATGATAGTAGGCTGATTAATGAAAATTATAACTATGATGTACTTGTAGCAGTTAAGGTGGAGAAGGTTATAACCGTTCCTAAAGAGATGCGATTATTAGTAATCAATAAAGGGTTATATGCTGCCTTTGAAATAATTGAATCCTTCCAGCATTTATATCAATTGTATGGTTATATTTATTTTGTATGGTTAAAGAAATCAGATTATCAATTACGTGATGGCTATATTATTGAAGAATACAGTAACGATTTCTCTTTACATGCTTCAGATGCTAAAATAACAATTTATGTGCCAGTAGAAATAAAGCAATAATTATCAAGTATTAACGTTCTTATATTTGCTATGATGAATGTAAGCAAATGTAAGGAGATGATATGAATGTATAAGCCACGACTTCAGGGAGATCATTATGACATGGGATATCACTATGGTAGTTTACTATATAAGAATGGAGTTCGTTTTGATCAATTAATAGAATTTGACGAAGAGAGACTAGATTTCGGGGTTAAGAGTTTAAATATCAGTAATGAGACCTACCCTGAAATTAATAGAGAGATTGAAGGGATGGCAAAAGGATTAAAGGTTGATTATGAATCCTTTGGAACATTCTTAGTTACAGCTGGTGCTTTTTCATTTGACTTTGGATGCAGTACATTTTGCTATAGAAAGGATTCACAAATATATTTTGCTAGGAATCATGACATGTTTGTTCAGCTAAAGAAAACCACTGAAAGTGTATTGTATAGACCTGATGGTGGATATTACTTTATTGGACAAGGAGATGCTTTGATTGGTAAAGAAGATGGTGTAAATGAGCATGGTTTGGCTGTAGGGATGACATTTGTAGCGCCTAAATTAGTAAAACCGGGGATGAACTTTTTGTTCATGGTGCGTATGGTATTAGAAAAATGTAAAACTGTAGAGGAGTCCATTGATTTGTTACAATCTTTAAAGACCTCAACGTCGCATAATGTAGTACTTGCAGACAGAGAGGGGGATATGGCCGTCGTTGAAATGTGTCCAGAAAAGATAATAGTTCGAAGGCCAACGAAAGATGCAGATTTCATTATTGCTACAAATCATTTTCAAGATTCTCAAATGCTCAAGTATGATAATCGACCTGATGAAGATTGGTATTATACAAAAACACGATATGCAACGATTTATGAAAGTTTAATTAATCATAAAGCTTATGATTTACAATTAGGTATGGATATCTTATCAGGTAAAGAAGGTTTTATCTGTCAATATAAAAGGAGTATGAACTTTGATACCTTATGGTCAATATGTGTCGACTTAGGTCAACTAGATATATATAGGTCAGTAGGTAATCCTAGAAAATCCAAATTTAAAAAAGAAACCCGCCTACGATGGGCAATGGATAAAAGAGATAAAATCTAAGAATAAAATATTTGAGTATTTAATATAAACGCAATCTCCCACTTATGTAAGTGGGGGATTTTTGTATACCTAATTGACTTAGATAGGAAAGAGGCTTGAAGCTGATTTAGATGTATGATAAAGTATATGAGTGGTTATGTGAAAAAAAGGTATCGATTGACAAAAAATCAGCTTCCTGTATGAACGAAGAATTTACAGGATATAAGTAAATATTCGGTATATGAAATATTCATGATTTATTCATCATTACAACATAGAATATACATAGGTATATTGTATAATGGGACAGGTCCTAATAACCTTATGTAGATGTAAGAAATCTTTACTTAGACGCTGAAAAAAATGAAGATAAGGAGATTACTATGAAATTAATGAAAAGTTTAGTGCTTGGTTTACTTTCAGTACTTTTAGTTTTTAGTATTGTAGGTTGTTCAAGTGAAGAAGGTCAAGAAAAAGTTGATGAGAATAAAGAAGTTGCAGCAATGGTAGGAGATACACCTATTTACCAAGAAGAAGTTGATTTACAAATGGACTATATGAAAATGATGATGGAATTACAATATGGTGCAGAGTATAAAGAAAATGTGGAAATTATGGCTTATTTAGAGCAACAGGAGCAAGAATACCTTAATTACTTAATTGAAACACAATTATTAACTCAAAAAGCTAAAGAATTAGATTTTGCAGTAAATGACGAAGATATTCAAGCTGAGTATGATAAAGCTAAAGCTAATTATGATACAGAAGAAGCTTTCATAGAAGCATTAAATGCTAATGCCTTAGATGAGGAGAGTTTCAAAGAGCGTATTAAAGAAGGCTTAATGGTTAATCAACTCATTGAACAATATACAGCTGATGTAACCGTAACTGATGAAGAAATCGAAACATATTATAATGAGAATTTAGTACAGTTCACTACTGGTGCTGGTGCAGATATGGCTCATATTCTTGTAGCTACTGAAGAAGAAGCGATTAAGGTTAAAGAAGAATACGATAATGGTGCTTCTTTTGAAGACTTAGCAGCTCAATACGGTACTGATGGAACAAAAGATCAGGGTGGAGCACTAGGTTTTGTTACTTATGATGACCCTGGTTTTGATGCTGATTTCAGAGCAGGGGCTGCTGAACTTGAAGAAGGTCAAGTGTCTGAACCTGTGAAAACTCAATTCGGATGGCATTTAATCAAAGTAACAAATCTTCAAGAAGAAGTTGTTATGCCATTAGAGGATGCTAAGGTGCAAATCAGTGAGAGTTTAACTGCCGAAAAGAAGAACGAAATTATGGCTCAAGAATTAGAAACATTAAAAGAAGAAATTACAGTTGAGATTATGACAAATCAAGAAGTTAAAGAAGAAGAATAGTAAAATATTCAAGAAGCACGATAGCGGATACCCGTTGTCGTGCTTTTTTATAGTGTTCAAATGATGTAAAATTAAGTTATATGTTTATAGACTTGACAGTCTAGACTGGATGGTCTATAATGGAATCATAAAAGATATGGTAATTCAAACCCCAGGAGGTGGTGAACATGGGCAATCAGTTTGATAAGACCTTTGAGCATGATCAGGCCTTATTGGATGCAGCCTTAAATGAGTTTGTTGATAAGGGTTACGATAAAGCATCATTAAATAATATTTTGAAAGAAGCTAATATGAGTAAAGGTTCTTTTTATTATCATTTTAAAAATAAAGAAGATTTATACTTTAATTTGATAGATATATTAATTGAAAAGAAAAAGGTATTCTTAGCTAAAACTATGAAACCAGAGGATTTCACAAAAGATATCTTCACAATATTTAAGACACAAATACGGTTAGGAATGGAGTTTTCTTGCCAGTATCCTGATATCAATCGGTTTTCTGAAAGTTTTATTAAGGAAAAAGGTAATGAGATCTACAAAAAAGCAATGAAAAAACATGATTTTCAGAGTAACGATCAGATTAATCAATTAGTAAAAGTTGCTTACGTTAGAGGGGATTTCAGAGAAGATTTGCCATTAGGTTTTGTGCAAAATCTCATTGGGTATTTATTCACCCATGTAGTGGAAATGACGGACATGAGTCAATCAGATAATTATGAGGATGGCATGAATTACTTAGTGGATTTTATGAAAAATGGTTTAGCAAAAAAATAAATTCTATTTGAAGGAGTGGTGAATATGTTACAATTCAACTTCCCTATAGGCTATCATGAGTTTCATAAGACTAAAATCATGGACTTTCAGATGAACAGATGGTATTCAATGGGATACACACGAAAAGAAGATATGGCTGATGCTGCAAGTAGAATTAATAAAGTTGATGACTGGAAAGATGAGATGATAAGACAAGCAGAGAAAGCTCTTAAGGAAAAAAGGCTGATGAATGCTACCTTCTATTATAGGGCGGCGGAGTTTTTTACAAGTCCATCAGATCCAGACAAAATCAAGTTGTACGATAAGTTCATTGATATGTTTTACAACCAAGTATTTAAAGATGAGCCCTTTCAGCGTTTTCCTGTACCTTATGGTAATGTATCGCTACCAGCTATGAAAGTACCTCCAAGAGGTAATGAGAAGAAAGGAACCATTGTTATACACGGTGGATTTGATTCCTTTATTGAAGAATTTTATTCAATGGCCACCTATTTTGCTGATTTGAATTATGAAGTTGTACTCTTTGAAGGACCTGGACAAGGAAGTGCTCTTAAAAAACAAGGATTGGCACTGACCTATGAATGGGAAAAGCCAGTAAAAGCTGTTCTTGACTATTTTGACTTAGATGATGTGACTTTATTGGGGATTTCAATGGGTGGATGGCTATGTTTCAGAGCGGCAGCTTATGAGCCAAGAATCAAGAGAGTCATAGCTTCTAGTATCGCTTATGATTATATGAAGATACCACCAGAATCTATTGAGAAATTTGCAAGATGGCTTTTCAAGCATCCAAAACTTATGGCTTGGATGTCGGATTTAAAGATGAAAATGATGCCTCAAGAAAAATGGGGTGTTGAGAATCTTATGTATATTACAAAGACTGATACACCACTTGACAGTGGAATGGCAATATTGGAATTCAATGAAGAGCATCTTAAATCTGAACTGGTAAAACAAGATGTGTTAATTTTAACTGGAGCAGAAGATCATTTTATTCCACTTAAAATGCACGACCTTCAAGTTAAAGCTCTTAAAAATACCAAATCTATTACAGAGCACGTCTTTACAAGAGCAGAGCATGCACAAAACCATTGTCAAATTGGTAACTTAGGCTTATCTCTTGAAACCATGAGTAAGTGGATAGTAGAAAAAGAATCTTAAAATGCATGAAAACAGCATACCTTCTCATAATAAGTATGAAAGGAGTGTTGACATGTCAAAGGGAAATGGTTTCAGTAGCTTTACACCAGCTCAGGATGCTGAGTTTATCAAGCAACAACAAAAGACTCAACCACAAGACCCTCATGCAGGTGAGCAACGTCATAAACAAAAGCAAAAAGCTGTCAATAAATATAATAAATAACCAAAAAGTTTTTGAAGTTAGAAGAATATAATTGAAAATTTTTACTATAGCTAGAATAAAACTGTAAAACTTGACTAAAAAAGATAAATATAGTACAATAGAGTATAATTGTAGCGATAAATAAGAGCCTTGGACCATCTAAGGCTCTTATTATGGATTGGAACTACCTGTTATATCGGGGAGGTATTACATGAAAGGATATTTTGACCATGTCTATGTAGACCCGCTAACTGATTTTCCATCTTTTTTTAACTTAGTTGAATATGACAGTTCAAAGCTTTTTGGAAAAACAGGTGCAATTATACTGATCGACTTTGAAGATTTTAGAGGGTATAATGCAAGGCATGGTAGAGGAAAAGGAGATGACTGTCTTAAGTATATGGCTCAATCCATCATAGAAAGTATATTTGATAATAACAAAGTCAAACCTTTTAGGACAGATGGAGATGAATTCACCATTATATTACCTGAGGCCAGTCATATGGATGCAGTTAATCTATTAGCTTCTATTGAAAGACGTTTTAAAGAATTTGACAGTTTTCCTGGAATTGATTTACATACACTAGTCATCCATTATCACAATAATATTCACAGTATAGAAGACTTTTATCTTATTTTATTCAACTCCTTATTAAGCAACGATGATGATAGCTCTTTATCTAACGACAAATGGAAGCAAAATATTATTCGAAACTTTACCCGAAGAATAAAAGAAAGTTTGAAATTTATGGAAGAAGCTTATGATCTGGCATTGAAAGATGACGTATCTGGACTGCAAAATAGCCGAGCAGCTAGAATGCACATCGATAAGCTGGTTGAGCAAAATCAAGAGTTCAGTATTTTGTTTATTGATGGCGATAATTTGAAGCGCTTTAATAACATTAGCTACGAAGCTGGCAATAAGATGATTCGAGTCTTGGCTAATCTTATATGTGGTTGTTTAGTTAAATCCGATTGCATCTTTAGGTGGTTATCTGGAGATGAATTTATTGTTGTCTTACAAGGTAATTGTGATAGCGTACATTTTAAGGCTGAGCGAATTAGAGATGCAGTAGAATCCGGAACAAAAGAGTGGATTTATCCAGTAACAGTTTCAATTGGAGTGGCTAATTATCCAGAGGATGGTAGCAAGCTTGATGAACTTGTTAATAAAGCAGAAAAAGCCAATAGCACAGCCAAAAATACGGGTAAGAATAAAGTCATTTTTTATGATGATAAGATATCCCTATCTATTTAGATAGGGGTTGACAATTAATCTTTTTTCAAATATATTATAAGAAGTTAAATAGAAATTGTAGACGATGAAGAGGAATAGTAAATGATATTTTCTTATTACAGAGAAGGAGATAATGCTGAGAACTCCAATAAGAAAATGATTGAACCCGCCTTGGAGTTTCTGTGTGATGAATACAGCGGTAACCTAACCGTTATTAAGGTATAGAGTAGAATGTGAAAGCATTAATTAGGGTGGTACCGCCGATACCTCGGTCCCTTTGTGGGATGGAGGTTTTTTTGCGTTTAACTTCATTAACAAACATACATTAGTTTACTGAGAGGAGAAATGATTATGAGAATGACTAAATTATACATGCCAACTTTGAGAGATGTACCAAGTGAAGCTGAAGTACCAAGTCACCAGCTTTTATTACGAGCCGGTATGATTCGTATGTCTGCGTCAGGGGTTTATTCTTTTTTACCATTAGGATACCGCGCATTCAAAAAAATCGAGAACATTGTTAAAGAAGAAATGGATGGAGCAGGAGCACAAGAAGTTCATATGTCAGCTATTCAACCTAGAGAGTTATGGGAAGAGTCCGGTAGATGGAGTCAGTTTGGACCAGAGATGTTCCGTTTAAAAGATCGTAATAATCGTGAGTACTGTCTTGGACCAACACATGAAGAAATTTTCACGGATTTAGTTAAGAATGAACTCAACTCTTATAAACAATTACCGATCAATCTTTATCAGATTCAGACAAAGTATAGAGATGAGAAGCGACCACGGTATGGCTTAATTCGTTCAAAAGAGTTTGTCATGAAGGATGCTTATAGCTTTGACCGTGATGAAGCCGGTATGTTAAAATCATACCAAGAAATGTGGGATGCTTATGAAAGAATCTTTGAAAGATGTGGCTTGAATTTCAAAGTTGTAGAAGGTGATGCTGGTGCTATGGGAGATAGTGATTCACATGAATTCGTAGCCCTTTCAGAATATGGTGAAAGTACGATAGCCTATTGTTCTGGGTGTAATTATGCAGCTACGGATGAAAAAGCTGAAACGGTTTATGATGTAAAGTTCGAAGAATCTATATTGGATATGGAAAAAGTGCATACACCAGATGTGCGAAGTATTGAAGAGTTAACAGGTTTCTTAGGTATAGAAGCTAATAGATTAGCTAAAACATTGCTTTATAGAGCTGGAGAAGAAATAGTAGCTGTTATGATTCCAGGGGATCGCGAACTTAATGAAGTTAAATTAGTGAAGTTATTAGGTGTTGCTGAGCATGAGCTTGTAATGGCTGACCGAGCTGATGTTGAAGAAGTAACTACTGCAGCAGTGGGCTTTGCTGGTCCTATAGGCTTGAAAGAAGGTATTCGCTTAATAGTTGATGCTAGAGTAACTAAGATACAAAACATGGTTGTTGGAGCTAACGAAACAGATTACCATATGATGAATGTTAATTATGGAAGAGATTTTGAAGGAGAAGTAGTAGAAGATTTACTGCTTGTTAAACTTGGGGATAAGTGTCCAAAATGTGGACAACCTTTAGCTATGGATAAAGGAACTGAAGTAGGGAATATCTTTCAACTACAAACCAAATATTCAAAAGCCTTAGATGCAACCTTCCTAGATGAGAATGGTAAGGAGCAACATTTCGTAATGGGGTGTTATGGTATTGGTATTTCACGTACACTACAGGCAGTTGTAGAGCAATATCATGATGAAAATGGTATTATATGGCCTGAAGCAGTTGCGCCATTCAAAGTAGTTGTTACCATTGTAAATGTTAAAAATGAAGATCAAGTAAAAATCGGTGAAGAAATCTATGAATCTCTTAGACAAAAAGGTGTGGAGGTATTGTTAGATGACCGAAAGGACCGACCAGGTGTTAAGTTTAAGGATGCTGAGCTTATCGGTATACCTTTAAGAGTAACTGTTGGTAAGAGAGCACCAGAAGGTATCGTTGAACTATTTGATCGCCATACAGGAGAAAAAATTGAACTTGAGGTAAAAGAAGCAATACGGAGATTCTAAATAAGGAGAGGCAGAAGCCTCTCCATTATAAGCGCATTGACAATGAGTTACATTTATCGTAAAATAAGAATGTATGATAGTAATATAACTATGAAACTAAGAGAACATATTGATGATACATTCAATATGAATAAGTGAGGTAAATACCATGTATGCAATGCTATTATGGATTGGTATAAAATGGAACAACGCACATAATTCACAACTTCACGGGATAAGTGCGCCCTTTTCTAGAAATGAAGAAGATTCCATTTAACCAGTTTATTAGTAAGTATGCAGTGATGCACCTTAGCTGATATGCTTGGGTGTTTTTTTGTGTGCTAAAATACGCATTGGAGGTATGCATGATGATTAAGAAAAGTTATAAAAATAATGTGATATTAAATTACTTATATACATTTACAAAGTCCTTTGACTTGACACAAGGTATATGGATGCTGTTTTTAGCATCTAAGGGAGCAACACTTTTTCAGTTAGGATTACTGGAAGGTACATTTCATGTGGTGTCTTTTATAATGGAAACACCTACTGGAGCCATAGCTGATTTATATGGCCGAAAATTTAGTAGAATACTAGGGCGTTTTTTTAGTATTATTGGGCTTCTACTTATGGTTGTTGGTGATTCATTCATCTACTACTTAATATCTTTTATGATTTTACCAATATCTTATAATTTAGAATCAGGAGCTGGTGAAGCACTTATATATGATTCATTAAAGATCCTAGGAAAAGACCAAGACTATATGAAGTATAATGGTCGCATAGAGTTTACCTATCAAATAGCTGCAGTTATAGCCCTATTTATCGGTGGAATCATTGGTACATTAAGTTATGAGCATGTTTACTTTGTCGCCATGGGTATTTCAGTATTGGCACTTATTCAGACATTAGGTTTTAAAGAAGTAAAAACGCAGCAGACTAAAAAAGAGAAAATGTTTAAGGCTATAAAGCTACAGTATGTAGATACCTATAAAGCCATTAAAGGTAATGGTCGATTGACATACTTGATTATCTTTTCTTCATTATTGGGTACATTCATAACGGCTTCCTTTTATTACTTACAGAATTATTGGAAGGGTTATGGTTATGACGAATGGATCATCGGTTTATTCCTAGGGGCCTCCTGCATTGGTGGTGCATTAGGTGGTTTATTTGCTCATAAGATTGAAAAAGCTTTTGGTGAAAGGGCTTTATTGAAGTACTCCCCCTTTTTAGTGGTGATAGGTTTATGGGGATTACCATTTATCCCATCAAGTGCGATAGCATTTGTTCTCATCACTATTGTAGAAGCCATTATTTTTGTAGCAGTTTCTGACTATATTAATCAGTTAATAGAAAGTGAAAGAAGGGCGACCATCTTATCTTTTCAAAGCATGGTTTTTAGCTTTGGGATGATAACTGTTTTTCCTTTGTTTGGACTTATTGCAGATCACTTAGACATCACATTTGCATTTATCGGTCTGGCTATATTAGCCACTATCATGTCCGTTATAAATTATCGACTACTGCAACAAAATAAGAATAAGGAAAGTTATAATATTAGAAAAGAGAAGGAACACATGTAATTAAATGAGTTAGGGAGTGTTACAAATGATGAAAGCCAGAATCTATGAAATTATAGAAAAAGGAGATGTAGATGACCGCCGAAGTGTTATGTTCGATATATTCATTACAACTTTAATTGTGGTTAATATTTTAGTCGTCTTCTTAGAATATAATAAGGGTTATGATGCTGGTAATCGGCCTCTGGCTTATAATATTATTGAATATGTTTCAGTTGGTATTTTTACAGTAGAATATGCCTTAAGAATTTATACTGCAGATGTTCGTTTTGAAGGGTTACCTAAGTGGCGAGCCCGGATGAAGTACATTTTTAGTGGTATGGCGTTAATTGATTTGGTAGCTATCTTACCTACCTATTTACCTTTTTTACTAGCTATCGATTTGCGCGTGTTAAGGATGGACCGTCTCTTTAGGCTATTAAGATTATTTAAGTTAAGTCGCTATTATCAATCTATGAATGTCATGATGAGGGTTTTAAAAAATGAAAAAGAACAGCTGGTAATGACAATATCCATCACATTGATGTTAATATTCATTGCTGCATCATTGATGTTTTATATTGAAAGAGATATAAATCCAGAATTCGAAACACTTTCAGATGCTCTATGGTGGGCTATAGCTACTTTGACAACAGTAGGTTATGGTGATATTTATCCAACTACTGATGGTGGTAGACTGCTCAGTGCTATTATTGCCGTATTAGGTATTGGTCTGGTAGCATTGCCAACAGGTATCTTAAGCTCAGGGTTTATGGAAGAAATTAATAAGCAAAAGAAAGATAAAGAAACGGATTATCACGTAGAATTAAAAGAAAAATATCCATATAACTATTGTCCTCATTGTGGTGAGAAACTACCAAGGGATAAATAAACAAGAAGCTAACTCAGAAAATTGAGTTAGCTTCTTTATTGTTTTTTAGACCTTAAATCCATTTTTGAATAACCATAACAGCTCCTAAAATAGTCAATGTAACACCAACTACTTTATTTAGTTTCTCTTCTGATGCAAAGTTAGCAAACTTAGCAGCCATTTTAGCACCAATCAAACCAGTTACAACACAAACAGCTGTGTACATCAGTTGAGTTGTTGTATCCATACCAACAGCTTCATACGGTATAGCGAAATGCGCTACAGCCCCTGCAAAAGCCGTAAATATCATAATGAGAACAGAAGTACCGATGGCTGTTTTCATCTCGTATCCTAAAATAAGTGATAGGATCAATAGAATCATGATACCGCCACCTGCACCAACGAATCCACAGATTATACCGATAATTGAACCAAAAAATATGGAGCTAAATACAGGTCTCTCTTGAAAGAATTTGAATTTATTACTTTCTTTCATTTTTGCAACAGATTCATTTAATGGTTTTCTTAAGAAACGAATACCCATAAGCAATGTAATTAGCGCAGATGTATTACCTAATGAAGAAGATTCTATAAAAGTGGATAAATAACTACCCACAATTGCAAATATAAAAGCAAAGATGGCTAAATACATACCTTTTTTAACTTCTATATTACCGTGTTTCGAGTAAGTATACGCACTGATACCGGATGCAAATACATCTGTAGCTAAGGCGATACCAATGGCGATAAATGGATCAAAACCAGCGAAGGTTACAAGCATTGGCGTAATGATAACGGCTGCAGATGCGCCTACTAAACCAGTGACAACTCCAGCACCCCAGCCAGCGATAATAGCTATAATTAAATTCATTAACATGAAAATCCTCCTGTCATAGTTATTTATTGAATAATGTTTTGTTTTTAGTGAATCAAGTTCATTATAGATTATAAGTTGTTGAGATGGTAAAGTCAATATAAAGTGAACAAGGTTCACACATTGTTCATTTTTGGATTGCCTTTACTCATTTTTTTGCAAAAATTCTAAATGGTAAATATAACTTAGATTGCCACGAAAATACCTGATACAAAGTCCGTAACATTTGGAAAAATACTTTTAAGGAGGTGTTTTAATGCATACCATGTGGAAAGGTTCTATTAGCTTTGGATTAGTTAATATTCCAATAAAGATGTTTGCAGCTACAGAGGATAAAGATATACGTTTTCGCTATCTGCATAAGAAATGTCACACACCTATTAAATACAAGAAAGTTTGCGAAACATGTGATGAACAAGTAACTGAAAATGATATTGTTAAAGGTTTTGAGTACGAACCTGGACATTTTGTCATTATTACCGATGAGGATTTTGAAGCAGCTAAGACTCAGGTCCAATCACGTACCATTGATATTATTGATTTTGTTAATCTAAAGGAAATAGACCCTATTTATTTTCATAAATCTTATTATCTATCACCCCAAGAAACAGGAGGAAAAGCTTATAGCTTACTGCGAAAAGCCATGGGTGACACAGGAAAGATTGCCATAGCTAAGATCACAATAAGGAATAAGCAAACGTTAGCAGCTTTAAGGGTTTATAATAATATTCTTGTTCTAGAATCCATTTTTTATCCTGATGAAGTTAGAGAAGTATCACTTGTTCCTGGATTACCTGAAAGCAACGATGTGGCAGAAAAGGAATTAGATATCGCGACTCAACTGATTGATAACTTAACAACTGAATTTGATCCTAGCAAATATACCGATGATTATCGTATTGCTCTAAGAAATATCATTGAACAAAAAATATCTGGACAAGAAGTTCAAGTAGCTCCAGAAATTCCACAAAAGAACGTTATTGATCTTATGGAAGCTTTACAAGCAAGTATAAAAGAAACGGAAAAAGAGAAAAAAACGACTAAGAAAAAAGAAGTTGCTAAGAAGAAAAAAACAACAACTAAGAAAAAAACCTCAGCTAGCTAAAGCATATGAATAAGCTGATTCGAGTAATGGAACCTAATAAAAATAAAACGATACCACAAGGTTCTGAATGGATACATGAAATAAAGTGGGATGGTATTCGAGGAGTTAGTCAGGTCAACGATGATGCCTTTGAAATATTTACGAAGAAAGGTAATAAGAGAGGAACTTACTTTCCGGAGCTAAAGCAAATCAACAAACTGCTGAAATGTGACAACGCTTTACTTGATGGAGAGATTGTTGTTTTCAATGAACTGAATAAGCCATCATTTCAAGATATTCTAATTAGAGAACGCAGTAAAGGGGTTCATGCAGCCCATTACCAAAAGATCAAACCAGTCCACTATATCGTCTTTGATTGTTTAGCTGTTAATGATGAAGATATAAGGCAGAAGCCGCTAAATGAAAGAAAAGATATATTGAAAGAGATACTAATAGAGAATGAGACAATAGCGATAAGTCGCACTTTTAATGATGGTGATCAACTTTATCACCTTATGAAGGAAAAGAGCTATGAAGGAGTTGTATCAAAAAATAAAGATAGTCCTTATATAGCTGGGAAAAAACACGATTATTGGTATAAGAATAAAATTAGTAGAAAGATTTTAGGCGTTGTTGGTGGTATCCATATGAAAAGTGGACAACCGGCATCTATTCCAATAGGTATTTATAGAGATAATCAGTTGATTTATATTGGCAATGTATCTATAGGTCTGAAACAAGAGGAGATGCAGCTATTATACCAATATGCTCATCAGTTAAAACGTGATGAGGCACCTTTTATTAATTTACCCTATCAAGAAGATACCATTTGGTTCAATCCTTTATTAACTTGCTGGATTCATTTTTTTGAGTGGACCAATGATGGTCATTTAAGACATGCTAAAATACAAGGGTTTACGAAAATGAAACCTGATGAAGCTTCAGGAGAGGAGTTGGTAGAGTGACAAATTTAGAAGCACTAAAAGAATATAATTTAAAGATTACCAACCCCAATAAACTCCTTTGGGCAGACTTAGGCATTGATAAAACAGCCTATGTTAAGTATTTAATGGTATTAAGTCCGTTTATCTTGAGGTATAGCAAGCAACGGCTATTGACCAGTATACGTTATCCGGATGGGGTTGATGGAAAGAGCTTCTTTCAGAAAAATGCTCCGGATTATACGCCGGATTGGGTGCCTACATTCAATTGGCATGAAAAGGATTATATCTTACTGGACGATTTGCAAACACTTCTGTGGTTAGGGAATCAAGCTGCCATTGAATTGCACACAGCGTTCAACCAAGTATCAAAACCAGATCACCCAGATAATCTGGTTTTGGATCTAGATCCATCAAAAGGACAAGTTTTTGAAGAAGTGATTGAAGTAGCGCTATGGGCTAAAGATATGCTGGATGGCTTAGGGTTAAAATCCTTTATAAAAACATCAGGTGCAACAGGTTTACAAGTCTATGTACCTATAGAAGAGAAGTATACCTATGAAGAAGCTAGAGATGTGAATCTGTTTTTAGCCAAGTATTTATCGGATAAGCATCCAGGTAAAATTACAATAGAACGTTCTGTAAATAAACGAGATGGTAAATTATATTTTGATTATCTTCAAATGTGGCAAGGAAAAACCATTATAACGGCGTATTCACCAAGAGCAACAGAGTACGCTACTGTTTCTACTCCCGTTTCATGGGAGGAAGTTGAAGCTGGTATAAGACCACAGGACTTTACCTTAATGAGTATAGCAGAACGACTGGAACAAAGGGGAGATGCCTTTGAAGGCATTCTACAGATGAGGCAAAGTCTAGATTTTATCTTAGGGTATTTAAATAATCATTGATTAAAGGAGATGTTCATATGGCAAAAAAAGATCAAAAATCATCTTGGGAGCATAAGCGTTATAGGGGACCACAAAAGAATGAAGAGAAGCCCGTACCAGAAATCCAACATGCAAGTGGTTCACGTCGCAAAGGCAAGTAATAAGTGAAAAAGATATGGTAGAGAAGTATATGAGTTGTCATATGCTTCTTTCTAATTACTCTTCTTGTGAATGAATGTATCATGTTCTTCATACACATTATATATAGTGTAATTTTAATATAAATCAGGTAGTTTCATAATTATTTGAGATTTGAAAAGACCTGGAGTTTATATATAGAGAATAGGGGAGATGCCTTTGAAAAATGAGCTGATTGGCGGCATATTATTGATCCTTCTCATATTATTGCTACCAGCTCTAGTGACAGTGCTTTTTAATCTTGGAACCGAAAAGGAAGTTAAAGAAGAGAAAGAATCAACGGGCTTTTCTGTTAATTTAAAAATTGAATCCACCGGAGAGATACAAAACATGGATTTGGAAACATATATAGCTGGAGTAGTTGCTGCTGAAGTACCAGCATCCTATCATGTAGAAGCATTAAAGGCGCAGGCTGTAGCGGCGAGAACTTATGCCTATCGAAAAATCATTACTGGAACAAAAGTTTTATCCACAGATTTCCGCCAAGGACAGGCATTTTTAACTGAAAAAGAGTTGAAAGATAGATGGGGTGAAGATTACTATATCTACATGAAAAAAATCAATGATGCGGTTGAGGCGACGAGGGGTCAAATATTAGTCTATAACGATGAACCCATAGAGGCAGTTTATCATGCCATAAGTGCAGGAAAAACTCAAGCAGCTGATGATGTATGGAATTTTGAATTACCTTATTTACAAAGCGTCAATAGTCCATTTGATTTAGATGCAGGGGAATACGAAGTTCAAAATCTTTTAACTGAAGATGCAGCTAAAGTCTCTTTACAAGCCAGCATTTCAGGACTTTATCTAACGGATGAGCCATTAGCCAAGCAGATGAAGATTTTAGAAAGAAGTGAAGCAGGATACATAGTAAGCGTTCAAGTTGGTAACGAAGTGATCAGTGGTGAAGAATTAAGAAGTGCTTTTAATACGAGGTCTAGTAATATGACCATATCTCAGTCCGGTGATGAGATGCGTATTGTTACGAAGGGGTTTGGGCATGGTGTTGGAATGAGTCAATTTGGTGCCAATGCAATGGCTAAAGACGGTAAGGAGTATCAAGGGATTTTAGAACATTATTATGTGGGGGTACAAATCAATAATATTTATTAATAGAATGGTTTAATAACTAAAGTATTTTATTCAATCTATATCGTTGAAATGATGTATAGATATAACCACCTATGGCTATAATATAACCGGAGGTGGTTGTTTTTCATGAGTAGAAAACATTTTAACCGGTTTAAAGAAAATGGTTTTTATATATTGTTGTTGTCATCAATAGTTGTTATCACACTTTTACTCACATTTATATCCATTGACCGAGAACCGGAAGTTGCAGAGGAACCCAAGATTGATTTAAATGAAGAAAAAGTTGCTCAGAATACAGATCAAGAACCAACTGATGAGACCGTATTGGATGATAATCAAGATATCGATATGGAATCTGTGACCAACTTGACTGGTAACTCTGAATTGGGTGATAATTTACTTGTTGTTAAAGAAGACCAAGCAGATGACCAAGCGCCACCAAAAGAGGATGAAGCTAAAGAGACTGCTACTGAAACGCCAGCAGATGAGGAAGAACAACAGGAAAAAGAGCAGGAAGAAGAAGCTAAGGAAACATTTAGTCCTTATGATAACAGTCAAAATATGTTGTGGCCAGTTACAGGTGACGTCGTTATGGACTTCAGTATGGATGCCAGCATATATGATTCAACATTAGATCTCTACCGTACAAATGATGCCCTATGTATTCAAGCCAATGTAGGAGCAGATGTTATTGCGGCAGCTGATGGTTCTGTTGAAAGTATCACAAAGACTGAAGAAGAAGGAACAATGATCGTTATCGATCATGGTGAAGGTTGGAAGACAACATATGAACAATTATCAGAAGAAGTAAATGTAAGTCAGGGACAAGTTGTTCAAAAAGGAGAGGTTATTGGTCAAGTTGCTGAACCTACCATGTTTGCATTAAATTTAGGCTCACATGTTGGATTTAGAGTAATGAAGGACAATGGACCATGTAACCCTAGTGATCACTTAGTTCAATAAAAATGAAGTTTGAAAGTATGTTAAGCACATAGAAGGCAGTGAGCATTATGCAATTTGTCCATGCTATGTGCTTTTCTTACATACTGTTTTGTTAAAAAATTACTACTCATCCATGTATCTTCTATTGAGATCCGTAGGGGATAGGTGTTATACTAATTTTAGGAAGGAGGGATAATAATGAAAAAGTTATTATCTTTTATTATGTTTGTTTTTCTAGTAACTTGTATTGTAGTCCCTTCCAAAGCTGCAAGTGTAGACGAAACGCAAATACCAATTTGCACCACGGTAAACGACACGTATATTTACACAGATGCCGATCCATTCCTCACAGATGGAACTACCTTTGTGCCCATAAGATTTGTAAGTGAAGCACTAGGTGTTGATAGTGTTGAGTGGGATCATCCAAACAAGACAGCCATTATAAGAGATGGCTCTACTGAAATCCAATTACCAATTGGTGAGGATTATGCGTATGTCAATGGACAATACACATCCATTAGACAAGGCGTAAAATTGGTAAGTAACCGTACTTTTGTGCCAATAAGATTTGTTAGTGAAACATTAGGCGCAGATGTCTATTGGGATCAGGATACCTACAAAGTTAAAATATATAAAGACGGCGTAACGGTACCTGATAATTTAGTTGATTATAGAGGGTATACAGATGAGGATATTTTATGGTTAGCTAGAATCATTGAAGCAGAAAGTTCTGGCGAGTCCATGAATGGGAAAATTGGTGTCGGTAATGTAATTTTAAATCGTGTTGAGAGTTCGGAGTACCCAAATACAATTTATGGCGTTATTTTTGATGATGAGTTTGGTATACAGTTTACACCAGTAGCCAATGGAGCAATTTACAACGATCCATCAAACACAAGCGTCATTGCAGCTAAGATAGCATTGGAAGGTGGCAATACGGCCGGTGATAGTTTATATTTCATGAACCCAGCGAAAGCTAAAAGTTCTTGGATCACACAAAGTCGTCCGTATTATTCTACAATCGGAAATCACAGTTTTTATCTATAAGAAAAAGCAAGTAGCCAATAATTCTATGGCTACTTGCTTTTTCTTATCATAAACCCCCTACTTCTTTCATAACAATATAGTAAGTGAGATTAGGGGGTAAATAGTCTATGAAACAATATATAGAAGAACGGGCTATTGAAGTTGCCAAGTATATCATTCAGTCCAATGCAACCGTACGTGAAACAGCCAAAAAATTCGGAATTAGTAAAAGTACAGTACATAAAGATGTGACAGAACGTTTAGAAAAAATCAATCCTCAATTGGCCCAAGAAGCGAGGAAAGTGTTAGATATAAATAAGCAGGAGAGACATATCCGCGGAGGCTTAGCTACAAAAGAGAAATACATGCATTTGAATCCTATGCCAGGTAAAGATGGAAGGTATTTTCAATAGGGAAACGAGACCGATGGAGGTCTCGTTTTTTTGGGGTTTTAGTAAAACATTACATTTATATGAATCATATTAATTACTTTAGAAAGTGCTAGTAATGATGATGAAATAACCGTTAAGTATCCAGACGGACGTAGGGTTATCTTCTTTAAAAATAGTTCTGGTAATTATGTTACAGAAGGAACTATTCATGAAACTTTAGATAAAACGAATGACACATTTGTACTAACCTATATGGACCAAACAAAATATATCTTTAATATGTCTGGGCAACTAACAGAGATAAAAGATAGGAACAATAATAACATTATATTGAGCTACAGTAGCGATAAGTTAACATCAATTGCTGGAAGTGATGCTACATTAACTTTATTCTATACAGGTAGTAAATTATCAGCTCTTACAGATCATGCAGGTCGAAAGATAGAGTATAAATATAATAGTTCTAATGAATTAATAGAAGTTAAAAATCTTGGTGGAACTGTAAAATATACATATAATAACGATGGTATAACATCTATTACTGATGAGAAGGGCATTACCTTTATTAGAAATATTTATGATGACTTTGGACGTGTTATAGAGCAAGAAGATGAACAAGGTCGTATTACACGATATGAATATAGCGAAGCTAATTTAGTCAATACGCATATCGTTGAAGGAACAAATACTAGAGTCAAATACTATTATAATTCCCATATGTATATTACAAAAAAAGAGTGGGAAGATGGTATATATGAATCTTATACCTATGATGACCAAGGTAATAAGACAAGTATAAGAGATAGGAATGGAAATATAACTAACTACTCTTATGATACAAGAGGGAATATAATAGAAATTACAGCACCATCACCATTTAACTATAAAACAAAATATACCTATGATAGTTTTAATAACATAACAAAAGTAGAGTCTCCTGATGGTGGGATAACAGAATTTGTTTATGATACAAAAGGTAACTTAAAAACCATTAAGCAAAAGTTAGATACCTCAACCTATGCTGAAACTAATTATTCCTATGATAGTGATGGACGAGTATTATCCATAGAAGATCCAGAAGGACATATAAGAAGCTTTGAGTATGACTTAAATGCTACTAAACCTAAGAAAGAAACACGTGAAGACGGAACAGTTGTTAATTATCAGTATGATAGCTTAGATAGGGCTATTACTATAGAAACAGCATACGGAACAACAAGCTTTGACTATGATAATAACAACAATATTATAAAAATAACAGATCCACAAGGGAACATGACAAGGATGTTTTATGATGGGGTTGGTAACCTTATCAAACAAGTCATGCCAGAACAATACAATAGTACATCAGATGATGGGAGTGGTTTTGAATATCGATATGATGGGTTTGATCGTCTAGTTAAGAAGATAGATCCATTAGGTAATGTTTATCGGTCATTCTATAACCATGCTAATAATAAAACAAAAGAAATCAATCCCAATAACTATAACTCAAGTATGGATAATGGAACTGGGTACAACTTTGAATACGACGGTTCAGGGAGATTAACAAGAGTAACATTGCCATCAGGAGAACAAAAGAAAATAATCTATGATGGTAATGGTAACGTTATAAAGACTATAGAAGCTAATCAGTATAATGAGGGTAGTGATACTGGTGCTGGATACACTTATCAATACGATGAACTTAATCGATTGAAACAAGTAAATGATGCTAAAGGAAATCCAGTCATAAGGTATGTATACGATGAAGTTGGTAGAGTTATAAAAGTGATGGATGCTGATGGGATAGCTAGTGCATCATCTGATACAAGTCGTTATGGTACAATCTATCAATACAATTTGGCTGGGTGGTTAGTTGAAAGAAGAGAACCATCTAAAAAAGAAGGAAGCACTGTTTATTATAGTATTACAGAATATACCTATAATAAAAAGGGTCAAGTTTTAACGGAAAAAGTAAGTCAAGAGCATGTTACTTTAACCAGTTACCCAACAAACTATAATACCATTCAGTTTGCTTATGATAATATGGGAAGAGTTACAAGCATTACAGATACATCTGGCTCAGAGATGATGTATCAATATGATGATATGGGAAAAGTCATAGAACAGAAAATTAAGATTAATGATAGCATCTATAACATCACTGGCTTTGAGTATGATACATTAGGTAGAATTAAGCGACAATGGATAGAAGTTAATGCATCAGATCTTGATGGTGATTATAGTGGTACTGTCAATACCTACACATCTTATGAGTACGATAAGAATGGTAATGTTATTAAGACTATTAGTCCAGAAGGTTATGTTACCACCTTTGAATATGATGATAATAATCGTCTTATTACAATTAATGAAGAAGTTGAAGCTAGTACGTTAGAACAAAATAGAAACGTTATAACGATTGAAAGTCCATATTTAACAGCCTATCCAGGTCAGACTTATAATTATGAACTTAAAGTGGATACAGAGGATGAACTAAATTACCTTACAGCGAGATTAAGTTATGACCCACGAGTAATGGAGGTTGTAAGTACATCCTCATCTATGGTAAACATGGATACAAGTACGCTAGGCATCATAGTAGTATCAGGTAGTAACCTAAGTGAAAATAATGTCACTATCGGCAGTATAAACATTAAAATGAAAGATAGTATAAGTGGAACTGCTTATCTACAATTCACAGAGTTACCTACCTACACAACTGGAAGTGAGTCAAAAAATTTCACTGAAGCTATTGGTAAAGCTGTTTCACTCAAAGCACCAGATCTAAATAATGATGGTAGTGTGCAAGTCAATGACTTAACTCTGGATGCTTTGGATGTAGGGTTAACAAGCAATCAAGGAAGTTTTAACTACGGAGTAGATATCATTCCTGATGGAAATATTGATACAACAGATCTTGATTATATAAAAGACTGGATATTTGAAGATAAAAGCAACAATCTTAATCATGTAACAAGTGACTACTTTCAACCTAAACTTGTGGATTTGGATTACAGTGTAAATAAAACAACCGTTATAAGAACAACCCATTTTGAGTATGATAAAGCTGGTAATCTTGTAAAAGGAACTGATACCAATGGAAATACCGTCAACTATAGTTACGATGACGAAAACAGATTAATAAAAGTGATCGATAAAGAAGGTAATATAACACGAACTTTCTATGATCTTAATGGCAATGTAAGTAAAGAAGTTATGCCAGAAAACTATAATCCATCAACAGATGATGGTAATGGTATGACCTATACTTATGATGACAATAACAGACTGGATACAGTGACTAATGAGTTGGGTCAGGTTATTCAAAGATATGTATATAATGATAAAGGTAATATTAAAAAACTCATTGATGCTAATGGGCATGCAATACAATATAGCTATGACATTGGTAATCGAGTAACAGAAATTATTACACCAGAAGCTGATGGAAAATCTTCTATTCGCTATACCTACGATGCCAATGGTAATATCCTAACGGTAATAGATAATGAAGACAATGCAACGACCTATGTAAGAGATATATGGGGACGGGCTACCGAAGTAACCAATGCAAAAGGTATAACAGAATACTATTCCTATGATAATGCTGGAAACATCATTAGTACTACAGATGGTGAAGGGAATACAACGAATTATACCTATAACTCACTAAATAAGATAAAAACCATGACAGACCCAGAAGGTAATACCATTACTTATCATTACGATTTAGAGGGACGATTAACAAAAGAAGAGGATCGTAAAGGTCAAGTAATTCAGTATACTTATAACAAAGACAGTAGTTTAACGAATAAAGTTAATACAATTATAGGAGAGGAAGAGAAATACCTCTATAGTAAAGATGGAAGTCTACTTGCAGCTATTAATAAAGAATCTATAAAAAGCTTTAGTTATACAGAGAATGGAACAGTAGATAGTATTTCACATAATAAAGTAACCGAGCTTAATTATGTTTACAATAAAAATGGTCAGATTATTTCATTAACAGATCAAACTGGAAAGGCTACAAACTATACCTATGATGTCTTGGGTAGAATGGATACAGTTAGTACAGATGGGCAAGAAGTAGCTAACTACATTTATAATCCTGATAGTACCATTCAAAGTATTAGCTATGCCAATGGCGTTGTGACTACATATAGTTTTGACCAAGACAAGAATATTACTGGTCTAGTGACCAAGAAACAAGAAGAGATTATCGATGAATATAGCTATAGCTATGACCTCAATGGTAACCTACTTCAAGAGAATCGCAGTGGCGATATAACTAAGTATGTTTATGATGAGCTAAATCGTCTGTCAACAGTTACATATCCAGATGCAAAAGTAGAAACCTTTACGTATGATGGAGCTAATAACAGAACAGAAAGAAGAATGGGTGAAGAAGTCACCATCTATACTTACAATGATCTTAATCAGCTGACAGGACTGGATATAGATGGTATAATAACAACATATAATTATGACTTAAATGGTAACTTACTTACTGAAACAAAAGATGGACAAACATCTAATTTCACATACAATGGATTCAATCAACTAACAAAAGCTAAGTTAGCAGATGGTAGTTGGACTGAAAATCATTACGATGCACTAGGTTTAAGAACAAGTATCACAGAAAATGGTCTAGTAACCAACTTTATTGTAAGTGGTGGAAGTACCATCTTAGAAACCAATGAAGCAGGTGTTATTAAGTCACGAGAAGTATATGGTTATGGACATTTAGCTAAACAAGGTATTACAGGTGACATGAACTACTACCATAGTAATGCTCATGGTGACATCACCACTCTTACAAGTCAACAAGGTACAGTAGCTAACCGCTACACATATGATGCATTTGGAAACACCACATCAGCAATAGAAAAAGTCATCAACAGATACCAATATGCAGGCGAACAATACGATGATGTAACAGGTTATTACTACCTAAGAGCCAGATACTATAACCCTACAATCGGACGATTTACCCAAGAAGATAGTTATAGAAGAGATGGATTAAACCTATATGTTTATGTAGGTAATAATCCTTTGAAGTTTGTTGATCCAAGTGGCCATTATGGAGTTGGCTTAGATAGCAATGGGGATGAAGTTATTATTTCTAGTAGTAATGGATATACATCACCTAAGGTAAATAAGCCAGTTTCTGATTCGCAAAATAAGAATGAAATTAATATTGAAAAGAATGGAAATGACAAAGCTGAAATTAGCGAAATAACAATGAATTGGAGTAACTATAATAATTCAGGTACTTTAATTGATACTGTAAATAATGGAGTTGATGCAGCTGCTCTAGTAGGACAAGAAATAATACCTAAAGTAATTGAAAACAGCACCAAACCAAGCAATATTGGACCTGGAACATGGAATAAGATGGTAGGTCAGCAGATTGATGAAGTTACTAGTTCGTTATCTAGTGTTAATAAAGGGACTGCGATTGTGAATATTGTTTTAGTTGCTATTGATGCAGGAGGTAACATTAATAATAATGTGGAACAAGGTGTAGATACAAATAGAATTATCACAGATGCGACAGTGGATGTAGCAGTTGGAGGTGGGGCAATTCTAGCTAGTACTGAAGCTGGAGCTCTAGCTGGATCGATCGTTCCTGTGTATGGAAACTTAGTTGGAGCTGGTGTTGGTTTTGTTGTTGGTATAGGATATACGGTTGTAACAGATGTAGTAGAAATTGATGGTAAAACAGTAGAAGATCATATGAAAGATGGATTGGATGCTGTGGTAGATGAAATAACAAAAGACGACGAAGTTAACAAGATAATAATAGAGTTATTACCATATAGACCAATTTATTAGTATAAAACTAAGTTACTCAGATTTATTCTGAGAAGCTGATTACTTTGTAGAATTCTCTGGATAGAGTAAAGTAGTTTGTAGTTATACTAAATGAACTTAGTAACCATCTATCTAAATATATAGCTATGTAATCTGGTAGATGGTTATCTATTATTATTGTTGATATGAGGAGTATCATATGGCTTAATAAAAAACAAGAGGTGATTAGTATCAAAAATATCATTAATAACTATGAAAATGCTATCAATTACATTGAGTTTAATAAAGAAGAACCATCAAAGAATGCTATAATAAAAAGCAATATTTTACTTTGCTTATTTTCTATACCTATAGCAGTTTTGGGAGTATATTCAGAAATTACATCAATTATAATAATCTCAATGCTTACTATGATAGGTTTATGGAGTATTTATATTTTGAATAATTTAGATAAGAGAAAAAACTATGTTATATTTCTAGCGATCATTAGCTTTTGCCTTTCTTTTGTTTTTTTATTAGGAGCTTTCAAGACAGCATCGGCCGTAAAAGAGTTAAACTTCTTTAGCTTTATTTTATGCTTAGCATTATATTTAGGAACAATTCTGATATATAACTTGTATATAGCAAGACTTATAAATAAAGGTTACTTTAATCCTAATAATAATAAAAAAAGAAAAGTTAATGTAAGTTTAATCATGTTGTTTTCTGTATTTGGATTAGTAGTTGGTAAATTAATAAGTAATAGTAATGTTGGTAATGATACAGCATTTACTATATTAACATATTGTCAAGTAGCTTTATGTTTAGCATTTATACTAGGAACACATAATTTTATAAAATATTATGTTATAGTAAAATTAGATAATTAGCTATTTATTTACAGAAATGAGATTATTATGTACATGTTCTTTTAAGATTCCTAGACATTCAATCAACAACAGACTATAAAAATGTAATAATTCTTTTCTTAACAATTCTCAAGTGGTATTTATATCTTGTTTAAGTAAAAAAAAGAAAAATACCTATAGGAAAACGAGACCGATGGTGGTCTCGTTTTTTATGATTTATACATTATGCCAACTAAAACCAGTAGGTGCTTTAACGACAGATTTACCCAATTGAACAGTTGTAGATTTAGTTAAGTGTAAACAAACAGAGTGTATGATATCCTCATTTGGAACTACTTCTATGCAATCTTTACATTTAACCACACGGCAATTCCATGTGAGATAAGTACCATCCGTTTTTTCATGAACATAAGCCTTGGTCAAGATAATCTCTGCCATACACTTAAAGTGTTCATGAACATCATTATCTTGCATGTTGGCACCCTGCCAATGACTAACCATATCAATGTATTGTTCACCAACAGTAAAATTAGCATGAGGGTACTTTAAGGTATTAAAATGCCCTTCTACATAGGTGTTAATATCAAGAGGCTTACAAGATGTTGTTAATTGCTTAACTTCTACACAAGGTTCAGCAACAAATGCCCAACGAAGCTTTCCTGAATGGGTATCGATGGACTGTATGCCACTTCCTATGGCATTCATTGTTTGAACAAGATAATCCATATCACCTGTAAGGAGGTACAGATAATATGTAGCATAGGTACGCCAAGATGACCACCCATGAGGTGAGTTCATAAAGTTATACTGCATACCAATATCATATTGAGCTTCCCAGAAGCGTAAAGTACCACCTCTCATTCGACTATCAGGAATGAACAACTGGGTCAAACATGTATGTTGGTTAAGATACCTTTTGGCAGATGCAAGATAGTGGTTGCGAGAAGCTTCATCTTCCTGCAAAAGAGCAAATTGAGCAATTTGGGTTGCAGAACAAGAAATCATACCATCTTCAAATGTAAGCTCGCCTTCTGTGTCAATATTACCATCTGCATTGACCAATTCATCAATAGCTGCTTTCACGGAAGTATAAAGATCGTCATAGGATTGTTGCAATGAACAATCATCCTTCATTAAGTTTTTTATTACCATCATAAGAGCCATGAGGTTTTTAGCTGGATAAATGACGCTGGTATAGTGAACTTTACCTCCTCGGTAGGAGCCGTCTTCTGCTTGGTAATGAGTGATGAGCCATTCAGCGAGACGATTGGCACGATGAATATGCTCAATATCCGCTGATGCTTCATAGCGATTAACAAGAATATTAATCATAGCTGCCGTATTTTGTATGCGTGCTTCTTTTACAATAGGCTTTTCTTCATCGAATATTAATGGATAGATTGTATCCATTATTTCCTCTGTATCTTTCATGTGTTTATTAGTTGAATCTATTTTAATCTGCTCATAGAGGCTATAAAAACCATAGTAAGATTCACAATGAGAGGTAGCTCTTGGAAGATGGAATAATGCAGCTTCAGCAGCTCTTTCCATATACCATGAATAGGGTTTAATAACGCTTATGATTGACTCGCTTATTTTCCCAACAGTATTTTCTGCAATAATTCTATAAGAACCTTCTTCTTCACCAGTAATACTTAACGAACAAACATGATCAGCATTAGGAGAAAGGGTATAATAAGTCCAGTTACCCATAGGTGATAAAACTTTTATCTTTAAAGGTATGTGAGAATGAATGTCTAGAGTAATTTCCTCCTTATGCATCATCTGTATCTGCTCTACTTCAAATGTTGGTGCATGAGTAATCTGCTCTAAAGTTGGGGCTACATCATCAAGGGTATCAACAGCTTGAAGTGTAATTGTCCAACTCTTTTCCTCGCCAGCTTTTAGCTCATAAAGGTGTTGAGGATGGCGCTCTGGTAATGGACCTTGATGAATAAAGTCTAGATTAAGGGTCTGTATTCGATGACCACCCCATTTGTACCCATGGGAGTAATGAGTATTATAGTCAAGACTCCAAGAAGCAATAGGTTGTGGTGAAGCCATAAGGATGATTTGCTCATCTGGAGACATAAGATAACTTGTGAAATGAGTCTTTTCACATCTAAGATATGAAGGGAATAGCTTCGTTAACCACTCAGGATAAGTTGCCATATATGTATCTATACCTAGCTTTAGACCACATTTTTTAGGCTGAAATGGTACAGGCATATGATTTTTTATGCTGCTATGAATAATCAATGTATTAGGTGATAATTCGTAGCTTAACTTAAAGTATAATCCATCAAAATAAGCTTCATAATATTCCTCTTTATCTTGGTAAGTTAGTTCCACCTTATGATCAATACCGTTCCAATTACCATACCAACAAGGACCATAGCCTTTGCCTAGATTAAACAAGATCTCTTTTATAGAATCTTTATTAATATAACTCCATTTTTCAATGGAGCCATCATTCTTTAACTGAAGGTTTGGTTTCAGTTTTTCTCTTAACATTTCCACACTCCTAACGAATATTATAGCTTCATTGTACAGGATTTGATGTGGACAAAATTCCACTTTTTTGGTGAGCATCTATCCTTTTTTGTGTTTTTACAGAATTATAGACAATATTCATCGTTATCTGTTATGATACATTTATAAGGATTATAGGAGGCGTATCTTATGCAATGTATTGAGGATATCCATCATAAATATATCGATTATCATATATACAATCTAAATGACCAATATGATAATAAGGCTGGTCACTCCCACCATCGATTTGAAATATCCCTAATACTGCAAGGGGAGGGCACTTATCAGATTAATGGTAAGATGTATGAGATACAAGCTGGGGATATTTACATTATCGGTAATGATATACAACATGGATTACATGTAAAAGAAGGTTGTAGCGTTAAAAATATGGTTTTCCATTTTGAGCCACGATTCATATGGGCTGGTGGCTTGGATCAGATGAATCGTAATTATTTACGTACATTTATTGGACAAAGTAAATCATTTAATCATCGTTTATCTCCTGAACTCCCTATCACTAAGATGTTGACAAATTTATTAGTACAATGTTCTAGTGAATTCGAACGACATCAATTAGACTATGATTTATTAATTAAATCAACATTTATGACTATTTTAGTATGGATTAATCGTCACTATGCAGAATCATTCGAAGTGGATTCAAAGAGACAGTCGAGGGTTGATTACTATAGGATGAATGAAGTTATAAGTTATATTCATCAGCATTTTATGGATGCTATACGATTAGATGATCTTGCAGCATTAGCTCATTTAGAGCCTTCTTACTTCTCCAAGGTTTTTAAAGAGATTAATGGCATATCACCTGTAAGTTATATTAATTATGTGCGAATTGACAAAGCCATAAGAATGTTACGAGATTATCACTGCACTTTAGAACAAGTTAGTTGGAAGTGTGGTTTTAAAAGTTATTCGAATTTCGTAAAGATATTTAAAAAGATAAGAAATGAAACGCCTTCTACCTATAGACGAACATGGCATAGAGAAGGTTAGGATAAGAGTGAAAAGTATATAGCAAGTGAACTGTTCATGTATATGTAGTCAAGATAAGGTAGTTTAAGGAGCGGTTCTTTTTTAGTATAGGAAAGTTAGCATTTTGCTTATAAAAGTAATGAGGCATCGAACCTCATTACTTTTGATTCATTTCATTACATAAAATGATCAAGCAAGGAATCCTTCTTTCCTGCTGATACTTGGAACGTGACACTAGTCACTTTTCTTGGATATCAATATATTACACTTTTTATATCTTTTATTTTTCCATCTCCGATTGCTTCCAGAATACAGATCCCTCATCTTTCTCATTATCAATTAGAACCTTATACTCACATCACTAAATCTTACGAAATCCTTACGTGCTAACTCACTTGGTGAATAGGATTCTTCAAATTCAAAGGGCAGGATATAACCTAGTGAACTCCAGCCCCAAAATGGATTTAGTCCTTGACCTACACCTGTTTCACCATTATAATACTCTCTTGTGCTTGATTCACTAATAACTAATTCAAAAGTTTTTTCAGCGAGTTGTTTAGCTGTCTCTTGATAACCGTGTTTAATAAGCCCTTGCACAATAATATAGTTGGTAGGTATCCATGTTGCTCCCATCCAAGTACATTCTCCATCTTCTCTTTCTTGGTAATATCCAACTTCATCTTTAGACCAAGTTGCTACGGGATATTCTAACCAAAACTCATTTGGATTTAGTAGATGTTCCTTAATAATACGCTCTATTCTTTCTGGTTTAATCCCATCTAACCATAGAGGCATAAACCCAGCAATAGACTTAATTCTATTTAAAGCCCCAGTCTTCTCATTACGATCGTAATAAAAACCATCTTCTTCATCCCAGAACACTTCATCAATTTTTATAGTTAACTCTTTTGCATGACTTGAATATGCTATTACATCATCTTCATAGCCTAATTCTCCTGCCAATTCAGACATTGCCAGTAATTCTCTAACAAGATAACAGTTCAGATCAACACCTTCATATAACATAACCCCATCGTAACCTAATCTTAATTTCTGATTATCCATACCACTGTGATCTGACCCATCCCAATAGCATAGACCGTTTTTATCATTATCACACTGCCAGAACCAATACTCAAGATATGCCTTTAATTGGTGATAATATTTGCCTTTAAGCCAACGATAATCATTTTCTTGTCGACTACCAAGAAGGGCTGTTTGAGCTAAAAACGGCTTGAAGTGGTGCCTTGGTTTTGGATACTCATTACCCATCGTTCTCGCAATAAAACCACTTTCATGTTGTTGATCCAAGAACATTTCAACACCATTCCTGCAATACTTTGAAATCCCGAAATAGGATAGAAATAGCATTTCAAAATATAAATCCCAGTCGTATAATTCACCATATGCATAACCTGTTACTACATCTTTACCGTTTTGGTATAACACCCCTCTATCTCTTATGTGCGTTAGGACTGTTTCTACTTGAGTGATTAATTTGTTCTTATTAATTTTGCCTCTAAAATCTTTGACACAATAATCCTTCAATTTAATTTTACAATTAGAAGGTTTTACTTCATCTACATCTTGAATCATTTGTTTTTCCATAATAATCTCCTTTTCAATTGTGATGTGTAATATCGTACTACTCTGTTTCTTGTTATTCATTCACGACTATGTTAGTATTATATTGTCTTAAACTTTAGCTCACAAGGCGATAATTTGCAAAAACTAATACAATATTGATTTCAAGATAGGAGGAATTATGAAAGCACATACATGTTTTACTATTGAGCAACACGAAGATATGACCTTCCCATTTAGTATCTACAAAAATCCAATTAATAAGAACAAGCGCTTATTACCTCATTATCACGAAAGTTTTGAAATCATCTATATTAGCAAAGGTAGTATGCATCTTAAAATTGGGAATGATACCTTTATCGCCACTAAAGGAGAAATCTACTTTTCTAACTTATATCAATTACATTCAGTTGAACCATTCGATAATATTGAAGGAGAATTTTATGCCTTTGTCTTTGATAAAAAAATTATTACTCAAGTTAATACAAGTATCCATTACCAACAATACATAATTCCTTTTTTACAAGGAGAACATCGCTTTCCCGTATCTATAGATCCATCTTATCCTGATTATGAAAGATTAACAAAGTCAATTACAGAAATCTTACAAGAGTATATGGAGAAAAAAATCGGTTATGAAATCTGTATATCTTCTGAAATCGAAAAACTTTTAATTCTTCTAACTCGTTACAACAAATACATCAATCATGAGTACTTAGAAATTAGCCAGATTAACAAAGAAATTATTGATAAAATGTGGTTGTATATAAAAGAAAAATACCATCAAAAAATAACTCTTGACGGTATTTCAGCTGCACTATATATAAATAAGTATCATTTTTGTCGTGTAATAAAAAAACTTACAGGTAGTTCCTTTACTCAACTATTAGCATTATATCGTATTCAACAAGCTATTAATTTACTTTCTACAACTGACCTTCCAATCAATTCTATTGTTGAAGAATGTGGTTTTACAAACCAAAGTTATTTTAATCGGATGTATATTAAATATGTTGGCGAAAAGCCTTCTCAAACAAGAAAACGGATTATTTACAATAAGTCAATGACTACTTAATTCTGAACAATATTTTGAAAGTGTCTGTCACAGAGCTAACTAAAAGCTCTTGATAAGGACTAGCACTCACATGGATAGAGAAGGTTAGGACAAACAGTAATCTTAAGGATTGCAGTATAGTTCTTTATTGATTTATATCACTTTTTATGTATTTTATGTTATAATTGGATAGATACTGTACGACTTTAAACTATTAAAGTATGTTTAAGGTTAAGAGTGGTATGTTCCAATTATCATGATAAAAGTTGGAGGTCAAAGGATGAATAAAATAAGAATAGGTATTGTTGGATATGGTAATATAGGAAAAGGTGTTGAAGCTGCTATTAAGCAAAATGATGACATCGAACTTGTGGCAGTGTTTACTAGAAGAATACCAGAGACATTAAATATTCAGACACAAGAAGCAAATGTAGTACATATGGATGAGATTGATAATTATCAACAGGCTATCGATGTTATGATTTTATGCGGTGGTTCAGCAACAGATTTACCAGTACAGGGTCCCAGAGTAGCAACCCTATATAATACAGTAGATAGCTTTGATACCCATGCTAGAATACCTGAATATTTTACTTCAGTAGATGAAGCAGCAAAGGCATTTGGAAAAGTAGGAGTTATATCTGTAGGTTGGGATCCAGGCTTATTTTCCATGATTCGTATGATAGCTGGATCCATATTACCTCAGGGACAGGATTATACCTTCTGGGGTAAAGGTGTGAGTCAAGGTCATTCTGATGCGATAAGAAGAGTTGAGGGTGTAAAAAATGGAATACAATACACAATTCCTATAAAAGATGCTGTTGATAAAGTGAGGAATGGAGAAAATCCTATATTTACAACTAGAGAAAAACATTTGAGAGAATGCTATGTAGTTGCTGAAGAAGGTGCTGATCAAAGTCAAATTGAAGCTACAATCAAAGCCATGCCAAACTATTTTGCTGATTATGATACTGTCGTTCACTTTATATCCGAAGAAGAGTTACATGCAAACCATGGACAAATGCCACATGGTGGTTTTGTTTTCCGAACAGGTGAAACAGGAGAAGGTAATCAGCAATTAGTTGAATTCTCACTTAAACTAGATAGTAATGCAGAATTTACAGCCAGTGTACTTGTGGCTTATGCTAGAGCAGCTTATAAAATGGCTAAGGAAGGTATAAGCGGTGCTAAAACAGTATTTGATATACCACTTGCATATCTATCTCCTAAAAGTAGTGCTGAGCTTAGAAAAGATCTATTATAGGAAAACGAGACCGATGAGGTCTCTTTTTTCTATTCAGTACTTATACAATAGAATATATTTATTTTTACTACTGTCCAATTCTTTTGTAGTATCTATAGAAGATTGATAAAAAATATCAGTAATGATATAATAACTAGAAAAAATACGGAAGTAAGAGGAGTCTTAATGACCAATAAACAAAAAAGTATACTATACATGTTGATTTCAGCTTTTGGTTTTTCTTTAATGGGTGTTTTCGTTAAATTGACAGGTGATATACCTGTTATACAAAAAGCAATCTTTAGAACCAGCACCATCATGATTTTCTCTTTTATCATGCTAAGAGTCAGTAATCTTCAATTTAAAGATATTAAACATCATAAGTTATTATTAATGCGCTCTATTCTTGGAACAGTTGGTATTTTACTCAATTACTATGCCTTGGATAATCTGATTTTATCTGATGCCAACACACTTTTCCGTTTGAGCACAGTTTTCTTGATTATATTTTGTTGGATTTTCTTAAATGAAAAACTTACACTTAAACAATTACTAATGATTATCGTTGCATTCATAGGTGTTGTATTTATAATGAAGCCAGCACTCAATGTAAGTGTAATACCTTATCTAGTCGCTATTTTAGGTGCTGCTTTTGCAGCAGGAGCCTATACAACTTTAAGAGCTTTAGGTGGAAGAGAGCACCCACTTTTAATAGTATTCTATTTCTCTGTCTTTACCACTGTGATATTGGGGCCTTATGTCATTTTAAACTACACACCTATGTCAAGTACTCAGCTTGTCTATGCAATATTGGCAGGATTATGTGCAGGTATTGGCCAAGTAGGTGTAACAGTAGCCTATAAATTAGCACCTGCAAAAGAAGTCTCAATCTATAATTATTTTAGCGTTATATTTTCGGGAATATTTAGCATCATTATCTTTGATAGTGTTCCCGATGGATTAAGCATTATTGGGTATATCATCATATTTGGAACGTCTTATTATATGTATAAGCAGAATAATTAATTTCTTGTTAAAAGAAATCGTCTATACTGACTAAACTTAGACTTAGTTAGCATATGGACTAGTCTTGCCAGAAACTTTGTATTAACAATCCAAGAAAAAAGTGCTATAATGGACAACAGATTGGATTTATAGAAATTAATAAATCTAGAAGAGCTGTGGAGGTTGTTAGATGATACAAAATATCAAAAAAGACGCAGAAGTTTATGCATTTGAAAGAGAATCCCTTATATTACGTGACTTACTAGCTACCGATCGAACTTTTTTGGCAAATGAAAGAACTTTTTTAGCTTATGTACGTACAGCATTAAGCATTATTGCTGCGGGAGCTGGTTTTATTAAGTTATTTGAGATTCTAATTATCCAATACATTGGTTATTTTTTATTACCATTAGGTTTTATAATTGGTATAATTGGTGTAGTTCGTTTCATTAAGGTGAATCGTGAGTTGAAGAAGATAAAAAATAACGCTAACTATCATATTGAATAATTTATATATATATCACCAATAAGGAGCCAATTGCTCCTTTTTTCGTATTCACAATAGCAAATCATGAAATATTCATCTCAGAGAATTTATTCGTATATCTTCATCCTATCAAACTAACTTTGATAATTACACAGTGTTTTAACTTAATATTGGAAAATAATAGTTGACATAGATTCGTTACAAGTGTAATATTATACACATGAGTTACAAGTGTAACGAATATTTTGGAGGTGTATGTATGCTTCAAATCAATAAAATATCCGATTCTGAACTTGAAGTCATAAAAGTGTTGTGGGAAAGTCAATGTTCAATGTCTGCTATTGAAATTACTGAAAAGCTTAATAAGAATATGGGGTGGGAGAACTCTACTGTCAGAACCCTTATTCGGAGACTGAACCAAAAAGGGTTTCTAGTTCAAGAAAAGAAAGAAAACACCCAAATGGGGCGAAAAAAAGTCTTCTACTATTTATCTGCAGTTAGTCAAGAGGAATACATGAAGGAAACGACAAGGGAATTTGTTAAGAAAACATATAGGGGTAATGCAAAAAATCTTGTAGCTAGCTTGTTTCAAAACAAGCTTTTATCCAAGGATGATATAAAGGAGCTTAAATCATTTTGGGAGCAAGAAGGTGATTAATGCTATGAACGATACAATAGAAGTATTAATAGCCATGTCTCTTTCAGCAAGTATTATAGCTATAATCCTATTTACAGCGACGCCAATCATAAAGAAGCATTTTTCTAAAGCATGGCTATATTACATATGGTTAATTGTTATTTTACGTCTATTAGTACCTTACACACCACAAGTTAATGTAATGAATTCTGTTTATAGTGATATAGAAGAACTGGCCATTACAGAAGATATAAAAAATACTATCCTTAATGAGGATGACAGAATACTACCCTACGATAAACTTCAAAATACCAACGAAATTGCATCAAAGACAGTAGTATCAGATGTTGTCCTATTTATTTATAATCATTTATTTCTGATTTGGTTCATGATTATGCTCATATTGTTAATCCAGAAAGTCACTTGCTATCGAAGTTTCATAGGTTATGTGAAGTCAGGTAGAGAGTTAGTAAGAGATCGTGATACATTAATACTCTTTTCTAAAGTATGTAAAGAAGTAGGGATTAAAGTACAACCACAACTGTATACCAATAAGGTAATCAGTTCTCCCATGCTCATAGGTGTATTTAAACCCTTTATTATTATACCAGAAGCACAAATACCTGAAGAACATTTACAATACATATTTCTGCATGAGCTGATGCATCAAAAGAAGTTTGATATTATCTATAAGTGGTTAATGCAATTAGCTCTTTGTGTTCATTGGTTTAATCCTATTGTACACTTGATTGCTAAAGAAATTAATAAGATTTGTGAGTTTGCCTGTGATGAAAGTTTACTGGCATTGCAAGATGAAAAGAATAAGAAAGCTTATGGAGACACGCTTATCTATTCTTTGGAAATAGCAGGAGCGTATAATGATCAAATTATCTCCATGAATCTGAGCCAAGATGGTCAATTATTAAAGGATCGTTTGATAGCGATAAACAAATTTACTAGTAGAACTCAATCAAATAGTTTGATATCAATTATACTAGCGTGTGTATGTATTATGAGTTCTTTATGGATTGGTGTTTATCCTATGAATGCTGCAGTGCAGGAGGGGGACCAATCCTATCAGGAATTAATAACTAGAAATGATGTAAATAGATGTGCATTAGAGATTATGCAAAGGACTGGTAATTGGAGGTATGTTGAACCCCTATTTAAGCATATGACCTCAAAGGGTGTTGAAGACGTTGTTTCACTCTATATACAAAAGACAGGAAATTATAATAGGACAAGAACTGCAGCTAGATATATGGATAATACCAAGAGGGGAATCAATTTTGAAGGATCACAATCAATTAACAAAACATACGAAGCATTGGCCTATGAGTTAATTGATGAAACTGAAGATATATATAGTTCTATAGCAATATTTGAGTTCATGGATGAAAGTCAAGTTGATCAGTTAGTTATTGAGTACATAAGTAAAACAAAGGAAATTAGAAAAGTATACGAAGTCTATGAATATATGAGTACAGATGCAATTGATAAGGTTGTTATCGACTATATGACTCATACTGAAGATGAGGAAAGCATAGTTGGTTTAATGCCTTTTATGAGTGACAGTAGCATGGAGAAAATATCAAAATGGATGAAGGAGGTCAATCAGTATGAAGAATAGACTAGTAAAAAGCATGTTGTGTAGCATGTTAATTGGAACAATAAGCACTTCAACTGTATCTGCAGAAGTATTTTCTGTTCCTGAAGTAGAAGTTCGATATGTCAGTAGTATAACTGAGGCTTCAAAGCAGAATACAACTTGTAGCGCTATGGAAAAGAACGAAATCGATCTACAGGCTTTAGAGATTATGCAGAAAACTGGAAATTGGAGTTACGTTGAACCCTTGTTTCCATCCATGACTTCACAAGGCGTAGAAGAGGTAGTTGCTCTGTATATTCAGAAAACGGGTAATTACGAGCAAGCAGAGGCCGCATTACCATATATGAATCAAGATCATCTTGAGAATAACCAATCCACACAGTCTCAACCTTATACAGATTATTACACCATGGCTATAGAAGTAGTAACAAATACTGGTGATATATATAGTGCTATGGTTTATGTATCCTTTTTGAGTACGGAACAAGTCGATCTATTGGTGAAGGATTACATTGACAAGAGTAATGACTTTAGTTGTATTTACGCTATTCGTCCATACATGAGTACTAATGGGATTGATGATACAGTGAAGAGTTATATCGATCAAACTGGCGATTATGGTATTGTTGCAGCAATGCTTCAGTTCATGAGTAGTGAGGCAAGTGATTACGTGGCTAGAAAATACATCAGTGAAGATAAGGAACAACTATATCTTGAGTTTTTTACACCATACTTAGAGACAGAAATAAAGAGATGATAAATAACATACTTAAAATGTTATGTCTCGTTAACTTTCCATTCTACCACTTCTGTAAAAGATAATTAACAGACTTAATTTTAGAATATATACAAAATTTGGTCTTAATGATATAATGAATAAAATAATTGTGATGAACTGTAGTAGAAGATATAAAATGACTAGATACAATTTCAGAATATACTTAAATAGTCGAGGTGAAACATGAATAGAACATTTAGCAAAAGATTATGTATCATGTTATTTATATCAATAATTTTGATAGTCGGTAGTCGATTTGAATCACTCTCAGAGGAGATTGGTGAAATCAATTTTTTATATGCTACTCAAAATAATATTAAGCATTTTGATATAGATGATAGACTTTGGATAGTTTGGGATGAAGCAGATAATGCAGAGAGTTATTTAGTTCGTATAACCAATCTAGATACGCAGTATTTTGAAGAATATTATACCACATATGAAGAAAAATCCTTTGCAATTGAGGATATCGGAGGAAAAGGTTCCTATCAAATCAATGTTGATGCTAAGGATGATGATGACCATATAGTTGCAACTGGTAAAGTGGATATTATTCTAAATGTACAGATGAGCAATATAGCCCCCTCAAATAACGATTTAGTTAAATTAGTTAGAGATGAGAAACTAGAAATAACCTATTCGGGATATAGTCGTGATGACGATGCTTATAGAATAAAAATTATAGATACAAATACAGAAGATATAATCATTGATGATATAACGAATAAAAAGAGCTATCAAATTGATAATTTAGAATTTCAAGAGGAATCTACATATTATAAGATGTGGGTAGCGGCTTATGATGACGATAGAATCGTAGCCGAGAATATAGTTTACTTCTATGTAACCGTAGTTGAACCACAATCACCTAAAGATATATTTATTGAGCCGTCACAAATAGTGTTAAACACGAATGAAAAAGAAAAATTAACTGTAAATATAGATCCAAACTCAGTTGAGGTAGAAGAAGCTAATATAATATGGGCTAGCTCTGATGAGAGCGTAGCTAAGGTAGATCGGCAGTCAGGAAAAGTAACCGCAATAGGAAAAGGTACAGCTATCATAACAGCTAAGACATACAATGGGAAATTGGCTACATGTATTATTACTGTATTGAATAATGAACCAAAAGAAATATCAATTGAGCCGGCACAAGTAATTTTACATATTAATGAAGTGGAGAATTTACTCTTAGACATTACACCTGCTTCGATTAATGAAAAAGATATAGATATAGTTTGGGTCAGTACAAACAAAAGTGTAGCTACAGTAGATTTATGTGCTGGAGTAGTAACTGCTGTTGGTATAGGTACTGCAGAAATAATTGTTGAGACATATAATGGGAAAACAGATACATGTACTGTTAGAGTATTGGAATCAGCGCTTAAAGAACCTAAAGAGATATTGATAGAACCATCCCAAATAATTTTAAATATTGGTGATGTGGAAAATTTATTAACCCAAATAACACCAAGTTTAATTGATGAAGATGAAGCCGGTATTGTATGGGTCAGTACTGATAAGAATGTAGCTACTGTAGATCAAGTCACAGGAGAAGTAACTGCTATTGGAGTAGGAACAGCAATAATAGTTGCCGAAACATATAATGGGATTACTGATACCTGCATTGTGAGAGTATTAGATAGGGAGCCTTAAATAAAGTTAAAAAAACTAGCTCTTTCTTGTTAAATGGGGTAGATATTATCCTATGTGCAAAGAAGGAGCTAATTATTTAGCTTAGGCATATACACCCAATTACTATCACTGGACTGAAATATAAATATGAATTCTTTGTTGACTTAAGTCATCAGTATACTCATAGACTTCAAAGTCTGACTCATATTTTCTATCTAAATGAAGGGTCCAAATTTCTTCCCAAGCATCTTTGACAGCAGCTTGTCCAGTAATGGAGAACTTAACGTATTTGCCAGCTTTGATAGTTTTGGATACTAGTGATGCATCCAAATTGTCGATCTCGCTAACTTCGCAACCAACCATAAAGTTATAGGGTTTTGTATAATCTTTTTCATAATCCGTATATAGACCTATAAAATCAGCGTTGATTCGATGATTAATTTGATAATAAATCTCTTTGGACATAAACTTCTGCCAAAGCATACCGATATCATTGGCAGCTTGCATATTTTCATTTGTCGTTCTTGTAAGAAGACCTATAACGCTTTTGTCTTCTAATTCAACTATTTCATAGTTCATCGTATCACTCCTCAATAAGTATATAAGAATGATACAACACAATACATGACAGCAATATGTCATAATTGAATATATTTTCAAATTCTATTATCTAAGTCCAAGAACTTCTTCTAACTCAGCATTTCGATTACACATATTTTTATCTAATAACTCAGTATAGAGTTTTATTGCTTCGTCTTTTTTGTTGTTCTCATAGTAAATATGTACAATGTTCAATAAGTTAGTTTGTTTTGAATCAGAGGTTGCAAATTTTACATTGTCTAGAACTTCAATATCTTCTGGAAAGACACTTTTAATAAGTCTAAGGGCTTGATCGTTTTTATAACCATAATAGAATAGAGAAGCATTTAAGTAGACATCTATTTTTTCTTTACCTTTAAGAGGAAGATAATTTAGTTTTAAAATGTTTATTTCACCATCAAAAAGGTTACCGTTTTCTTTGTTTATATTGGACATGAACAAAATACAACGGGCTTTATCGTAATACGAAAGTTTATGATTATCTTCTAAAACATGTGCCAGAAGCTCTTCACACTTTTCCATAGAAAAGGGAAGGATTGTATTAATCTTTTTCTCAAATCCTTTGAAGCTTCTTACAGGTAAATAAAATTTTATTATAGACCATAATAGAGCAATAGTTAAGCAAAGGGAGATATTCTTAGGTGAGTAGAGATTTTCTTCCTCAAAAAAAATATCCGTAAATGATAGAAAATTATGAGCTAAAAATAAGATTGCTCCGATAGCTGCAATTCTTTTAAATAGTTGTTTCATTTCATCACCTGATCCTATTGAATATCAAAATCAATTATACCATAATAGAACTTATTGTTGTGAAGAAAGTTCTGGTACATTGGGTTGAGAAAAATCAGCAGTTGTAATAAGATTGTAAGAAGTAGTTGTTATACTAAACTCAAAACTTAAATGGAGTTGAGTGCATATGGTTATTTTGAAGACAAATCATCTCAAGAAGTATTATGGTGATGGAAGGAATCAAGTTAAAGCTCTTGATGGAGTTGATATAGAAGTAAATGAGGGTGAATTTGTGGCTGTTGTAGGGACATCAGGTAGTGGGAAAAGCACTCTTTTACATATGCTTGGAGGACTTGATCAAGCTACAGAGGGCAGGGTATATGTGAGGGATAAGGATCTCTTCGATATGAATGATGAACAACTTACCGTTTTCCGTCGTAGAAATATTGGTTTCGTATTCCAAAGCTACAACCTTGTTCCCATATTGAATGTCTATGAAAACATTACACTGCCTATAGAACTTGATGGCAATCAAGTTGATGAAGGTCATGTAAATCTTATCATCAAGACATTAGGGTTGGAAGAGAAACTCAACAATTTGCCCAACAATCTTTCAGGTGGGCAACAACAACGTGTAGCCATTGCTAGAGCATTAGCAACAAAACCAACGATTATATTAGCTGATGAGCCAACTGGTAACCTAGATAGTAAGACCAGTGGAGAAGTTATTGGATTATTGAAGGTGACTAGCCAGAAATTTAATCAAACCATTGTTATGATTACCCATAATGAAGAGGTTGCCCAGCTAGCTGATAGAGTTATCCGAATAGAGGATGGTTTAATCGTTGGGGGGGCTGGACGATGATGTTTCCTAACAATAACAAAGCTATTATTCAAAAGTTATCTAAGCGCAGTCTAATGGTTAATCGTATAAGAAATCTCTTTGCTGTTCTAGCTATCATGCTGACAACAGTACTGTTAACAGCTGGCTTTACAGCTGGTATAAGCTTAGCCAAAAGTGCCAAGAACTATCTGGATATGGGGAAAGGTGTAGACAGCCACGGTAGTTTCGTGGTTACTTTAGATCAATATGAGGTATTAAAAGGATCAGAGGATATCAATCAATCGGGGTTACTTCGTGATTGTAGTACAACATATATCCAATCAGAACAGGTAGTAGGTAATAAAGTATATCTTAAATATGCTGATGAGGATATGTTTCAGATGAATTTTGTTATACCAGTTGAAGGGGATTATCCAAAGAATGCTAATGAGATTCTAATGCCTACCTTTGTACTTGATCTATTTGATCTTCCATATGAAGTGGGGAGGCAAATAACATTGAAAGCATCTGTCATAGAAAATGGAGAAGAAGTTATTAAAGTCTTTGATTTTATACTCTGTGGTTACTTTGATCCTGTAGTACCTCCTTCATCTAATTATGCAGAGATTTTTACTGGGGAGGATTTTATTACACAATACAATCCCCATTTACCCGACAATAGCAACGAAGCTTATGTGAAATTGAATAGCCTTACATCAATGAGTACGGAAGATGAAGGGTGGGCAGAGATGGGTAAAATAGCTGACTCTTTAGGAATAATGGGTGTAGGGCTTGATCCTGATTTTCAGAATCCGTCGACAATGATCATCAGTTTGACAGATGTTTTGGCTTTAGCCATTCCAGCAATCATGGCTGTCATACTTATTATGCTCAGTGGCTATCTATTAATTTATAATATCTTTTATATTTCAGTGGTGCATGATATTCGTTATTATGGGCTCTTGAAAACCATTGGAACAACACCTAAGCAAGTAAAGAAGATGATCAACCAACAAGCTTTGATGTTATCATTCATCGGAATACCCATTGGTCTTGCTTTAGGCTATATCATTGGAGTAGTTTTTACTCCCCACTTAATGACTCAAACTGTACTTGATAAGTATGTTATTATATCTGCTAACCCATTAATCTTTATTTTTTCTATCCTATTCTCTTATTTAACAGTCTATATCAGTTGTAAAAAGCCTGGGAAAGTTGCAGGGCAAATATCTCCTATTGAGGCTGTTTGTTATACTGGCGTCGAAGATTATAATAAGAAGCTTAAGAATACAAGAAGGGGTGGAAGACTTCATCGTATGGCGTTAACCAACATTTTTAGAAATAGGGGTAAGGCTATTTCAGTTATTGCTTCCATCTCATTGAGTGCTATTATTTTTATTTTTGCATTTAATGGTTCTGTTGGTCTAGATCCTGTGAAAGATGCAGAGGAACGGATGCAGGCAGACTTTGAAATTATGCATTATAACGTAGTTTGGTGGCAGCAAGAAGAGTATCAGCCCATTAGTAAAGATACTTATAATCAGCTTGAAGAACTTCCTTTTGTTACTGAAATTAATAAATACTATCTGGCGCGTTCGAATAACGATGAAGATCTAATGGATGATGGCAATTATGTATTAATGAATAATTTTAGAGGAGAGGTAAAGAACCAAGGTCTTCTAAGAGATGAATTTGAAAGCTACCGAGAGGCTGGTATGCCAGACTGGCAGGGAAGTTTTATTGCTCCAAGTGGTAATATCAAGACGCGAGTAACAGGAATAAGTGCCGATATCATCGAAGAGGAGGTAGCCTATGATAAGGTTTTGGATGGTGTTGTAGATGGTAAGCAATTTGCCTCAGGAGATTACCTGATTTTCTGCCGTGATGCCAATAAAGAGAATGGAATAACTTATGGAAATGGGGTTATCAAGGCTGGTGATAAAATGACATTATCCTTTTATCTACCGGATTCAGATACATATGTTAAAAAGGAGTTTACAGTAATGGCTGTCGTTGAGAATTTAGATCATTGGAGAGGGCAGACGGATATTATTACAATCAGTGATACTGTATTTGAAGAAATCTATGCGAATCATGATGAATTAATCTCCCAAATCATGGTGAAGGTGGATAGTGATTTACAGAAAGCTAATGATCAAATTCAGAGTATCATTAATAAGAGTGGTAACTTTCAAATATATTTTACATCTAAATGTGAAGTGATTAGGGAAAATGAAAGAATGAAGTCAGGTATCATGATGATTGGCTTGACTATTTCATTGATCGTTGGTATTATCGGCTTTTTAAATATGACCAACACCATGATGACCAGTATCATTTCTAGAAAGAGGGAGCTAGCTATGCTAGAGAGTATGGGCATGACCAAGAAGCAATTAAAGAAAATGTTAATATACGAGGGTATGTACTATACCATTATCGCGGTACTGTTTATTATTCCGCTGGGATTTTTATCCTCCATAAGTACATCTCTCATACCCTTCTTTGGTGGCTTTAACACAGGGGGATTCCTGCTTTCAATTTTCATAGTAGTAGTTCTAATAGCAGTTATATCTATAGCGATTCCTATAATAGTCTTCTCAATCATTAATAAGGCAACCATCATTGAGCGACTTCGCGAAGTTGAATAATCAAAGGGACTACCACTTGAAGGGTGTTAGGTGATATAATATACCTAAAGTGGGGAGGTGTTCCAGATAGAAGATTATGATGAATTATACACTATTGGGCAGATTTCTAAGATGTGTGATATACCTATACAGACATTGAGATATTACGATGAAATTGGATTACTCTTACCTGAAAGAGTGGATACTCAAAATAATTATCGATATTATTCTAAGAAACAAGTACTTGACCTTAACATCATCAAACATTACAAGGCATCAGGATTCTCACTAGAAGATATACGTCACCTAGCAAAAGGTGAGAACATGGAAACACTTCATAAGAAACTGGAAGATAAATTGCTGGAAACAAAAAAGAACATCAGGGAACTAGACTATTTACGTGAAAAGTTAGAGATGGATATTAATAACTTAGCGCTGAGTAGCCAATTAGGTGAAAAAGGGGATTTAAAGAAAGACAACAAAGATGGAATTGAAATTAAAACGATTCCTACCATGCCTGTTTTATTCACTAGATATCATTGCGCCAATAATCCCAGTAGTTTCATTAAGAGATTCAGTGAATTAGGGGCATTAATGGATAAATACAAGTTATACAGAGTTGGTCCCCTAATGGCTATATTTTATGATCATTATTCTGAATATGACTTCAGCAAGGCAGATATTGAGGTTTGTATGCCAATAGCAGGAAGTTTATCGGAATGCCCTAATATAAGGGAGTATGGTGGATTTCTAGGTGCTACTATGTTACATAAAGGTCAATACTCTAAACTACCCGCGTCCTATGGAAAAGTTCTTGATTGGATAGATCAACAGGGATACGAATATGTTGTTCCGACTACAGAGAAATATATTATTGATGCAACTAGTACAAGCATTGAGGAGAACTACGTGACAGAGGTTATATTATCTCTACGAAAAAAGTAAAAATATCCTTGACCCTCTAGTAACTATAGGTCCTATGATTAAACTATAAATTAACTAATAGGAGGTTTTATAGTGATGAGAGAACTAATGGAAAAGGCTGAAAAGTACATTATTGATAACAGTACTGATCTTCAAAAGGTATGTTTGGACTATGTGGCTGGTAGAAGTAGTAAGGAGAAGGTACTAGATGAGCTATCAAAGTATCAGAACCCTGATGGTGGATGGGCTAATGGACTTGAAATTGAGTATCCGGGAGCAATAAGTTCACCATTTACAACAGCAGCAGCTCTTGGGTATATATCAAAATTTGAACTGGGTGAATCTGAGTTGCTTCCGAGTACCCTTAACTATTTAAAGAAGACTCAACACGAAAATGGTATGTGGGATGACACAGAAGGCGTTCTAGCATACCCTCATCCCCCATACATGGGACCAGGTATTTATCCAGAGTTTAAGACAGGTGTGACTCTTAAGTGGTTACTACGCCTCAATATTGCGGATAAGAAGATGATTGAAGGAGCACAGTCTTATTTAGTAGAAATATTTGATGAAGTAGCTCCTAAAAATGACTTTTGGTCTGCTGTGGCTTATTCCAGTGCGTTTGCGTTACTACCTCATTTACAAGAGACTCCCAGAATTATGGAATGGAGTATGAAGATATTGATGCCTGAAGAAAGTGAATTTGGTTGGCAGCAGGTGATGGGGATGATTGAAGATGATATGCCGATTCCAGATCGTGTTTACGATATATCACTTAACCTGATCAAAGAAAATCAAGAAGATGATGGTGGTTGGCCACATCAGTTCGGCACATACAATAGAGTATGGTCAGCCATCTATATACTTAGATTCCTTAAGCAAAAAGGGTTAATATATTAGGGTTTTAGAGGTGGATGGTTAAATAGATTTATTCTATTGATAAGCTGAATGAGAGAAGAGGACTTTTAAGGTAGAGCTTTAAAGTCTTCTTTTCTTATGCTAAACTAATTTTAAAAGATTGACTATGAATGAATAAAGGATGGATGGCTATGACAAGTATTTTAATCGTTGAAGACGATCAAGGGCTAAATGAAGGTATCTCTTTTATGTTATCCAAAGAAGGTTATATGGTTCTATCTTCCTATAATGTTGCAGATGCAGAAAGTAAACTGCAACATCATGCTATTGATCTAATCATTATGGACATTAATCTCCCAGATCAAACAGGACTCGCTTTCTGTAAGAAAATACGAAAATATTCTCAGCTGCCCATCATTTTTCTTACTGCAATGGATACAGAAGAAGATATAATAAAAGGTTTTCAATATGGCGGTGATGATTACATAACAAAACCATTCAGTTTAGTAGTTTTAAAAGAAAGGGTTGCAGCTGTCTTGCGACGCATCCATGCATCTAATACTTCAAACATCTATCAATACATGGATATTCAAATCGACTTTGATAAAGTACTTCTTCTTAAAAAAGGAGAACCTATAAAACTTACTGCAACGGAATTTAAACTGATTAAGTTACTTATCGATCATAAGAAGAAGGTAGTAACAAGAACCAATATCCTTGAGAGACTTTGGGATATCGATGGTAATTTTGTTGATGAAAATGCTGTCAATGTCAATATTCGTAGGCTGAGAACCAAGATTGAAGATAATCCATCAAAGCCGGAATATATCAAAACTGTCTTTGGAATAGGTTATACGTGGGGTGAACAATGATGAACATATCTTTGAATAAAGTCATTTTATCTTTCGGACTGGGGTATCTATTTCTATCCATTTGCTTTATCATAGGCTTGATAACGTTAGGTGTTTCTATCCAAATCCTTTTATATGCAGTAGTTTTTCTTATTCTATTTTGTATGATGGCGGTATTTTTTATGTTTTGTGTCAAAGGGAAGGTTCAAAAGATGCTCATAGCCTTATCTTTAACCATACAATCTCTTATCAAAGATGAAGACAACGATGTATTTACGGATATAGAGGACAGTATGCTATCCAAATTGCAGAGTCAAGTAACCCGACTATCTAGTATTCTAAAATATAGAAATGCACAAATAAAAGAAGAAAAAGATAGTATTAAGAGTTTGATTTCAGATATTGCTCACCAGCTAAAAACCCCATTAGCCAATCTTAATATGTATGAATCACTGGTTTTGGATGAAAGTATAGACCATGGTCAACGTATGGTGTTTCTTAAAAAACTTCAAAATCAAATCAATAAGCTTAATTGGCTGGTAGCGTCACTGGTGAAGTTATCACGACTGGAAACCGGTGTTGTTCAATTGACACCTAAAATTCAGTCCATTGAAGATACCATACTCACAGCCATTAGACAAGCCTACCCTTTTGCAGAAAGTAAAGGGATTGAAATAGTCTTTGACGGAAATCCAGATTTAAAGTTAAAACATGATGATAAGTGGACGGCTGAAGCTTTGTTTAATATCATTGATAATGCTATTAAATATACGAAGAATGGCGGCTATATAGGTATTTCAATTACGACATATGAGCTCTTTGCACGCATTGATATCTCTGATAATGGTATTGGTCTTTATGAGCATGAAATCAATCATATTTTCAAGCGATTCTACCGTGGAGAGGATACGGAGAAGATAGATGGTATAGGCATAGGACTCTATTTAGCTAGAGAAATCATAACCAAGCAGGGCGGCTACATCAAAGTAAAATCAAAAAAGGGAGAAGGTAGTGTTTTTTCAGTATTCTTATTAGTTAACAAGGAGTAAAACAGAATAATTTCTGATAATCGAAGCGAGACCTGTGAGTCTCGTTTTTTGTATGCCACAGATATCATTGCAAAAAATTAAAGATTTCTTGCAGATTATTTAAGGAGAGTAAGCGTTAAAAAATATATAGTTATAGTAAGCAAATAAGATTCTTATTGGTGCTACTAAATAACCTATTGAAGGGATGATCCATATGTTACATGTTACTAAAAATTATGATGTAGTCGTTGTTGGTGGAGGTATGTCAGGGGTTTGTGCAGCTATAGCAAGTGCAAGACATGGGGCTAAGACTGCCTTAGTTCAGAATCGACCTGTATTAGGAGGGAATGCTAGCTCAGAGATTAGAATGCATATCTGTGGGGCTGATATGCATTCTAAACGAAAAAATGCAAGAGAAACAGGTATTATTGAAGAAATACTGCTTGAAAATAAGAAAAGAAATCCCAACCATTCTTTTTCAATATTCGATACAATCTTATGGGAAAAAACTAACTTTCAAGAGAATCTAGATCTATACCTTAACACCCATATGACAGAGGTTTTCAAAGAGAATAACAAAATCCATAGCGTTACAGCTACCCAGTTAACAACTGAAAAAACTTTTGAATTCAATGCCCCATTATTTGTTGATACTACAGGAGATATGATGCTCTCAGAACTTGCAGTGGCAGGTTATATGGAAGGTCGTGAGGGCAAAAATGTCTTTGGAGAACAGTATGCTCCTGATGAAAATGATAGTTACGTTATGGGTAACACATTATTATTCCGTGCAGTCGATACAGGGAAGCCAGTGGTATTTGAGAAACCATTCTGGGCCAATACGTATACAGAAGAAGATCTTCGACTTAGAGGACATGGTGAAATCACCAGTGGTTATTGGTGGATTGAGCTTGGTGGTGATGGATTAGATATTAAACATGACGGTGAAGGATTAAGGGATGAACTCTTAAAGGCTCTTTATGGTATTTGGGATCATATTAAGAATCAAGGGGATCATCATGCAGAGAATCTTGATCTAGATTGGGTTGGTTTCTTACCAGGTAAAAGGGAAAGTAGAAGAGTTATAGGTGATTACATTCTGAAAGAACAGGATGTCTTAGAATGTAGGATCTTTGATGATGCAGTAGCCTATGGTGGATGGGAGATGGATATGCATGTGGTTGGAGGATTAAAAACGACAGATAAAGAACCAACCAACTTTATCCCATCGGAAGATTTATATACCATACCATATAGAAGTTTATATGCTAAAGATATTGAAAACCTCTACATAGGTGGACGTGGTATTAGTGCATCTCATATGGCTTTCGGTTCTACTCGAGTTATGGCAACTTGTGCTGTCATTGGGCAAGCCATTGGAACAGCGGCAGCTATGGCAATCGAGAAAGAGACTACACCAAGAGGGATTAATCAACATATGACAGAGTTACAAAATAAACTCATGAAAGATGACTGTTACTTACCTGGATTTAAGAATAGGGATGAAAGAGATTTGGCTAGAGAAGCTGTTGTAACTTGCTCGTCAAGCTTAGAAGGATATGATTGCGATCAAGTCATCAATGGGTTTTCAAGAATGATTAAAGATGAAAGCAACTGTTGGATGACTAAAAAAGGCGATGATGAAGATTGGATTTCTCTTGATTTAGTTGATGTTAAAGAGGTCAAAGAAGTTCAAGTCAAATTTGATCCAGATCTTTCAACAGAAACGATGCCTACACTATCTAAGAACCATCAAAAAAGACAGCACCCTAGTATACCTCCACAACTTGTTAAAGCATATAGATTAGAGTTTTGGCAAGATGAAGAACTCATTCATAATTTAGATGTTCAGAACAATCATCTAAGATTCAGAAGCCATCAACTTAATGAAGGTATTCAGTGTAACCAAGTGAAACTGATACTTAAGGATACCAATGGTGATGATAACTTTAGTGTCTTTGAAATAAGAGTATATTAGTAGTTATTGCTTATAAGTTTTTCTATATTGACTAGGTGTCATGCCGCATATTTCTTTAAAGGTATTAGAAAAATAGTTAGGATCGTTGAAACCGATACTTATAGCGATTTCTGAAATATTGTGGTGAGTGTTCTTTAATAACAGTTTGGCATGCTCAATCCTCACCTTGTTAATATAGGCTTTCACATTGACCTTCATATTCTTCTTGAAGATATGACTCAAGTGGGATGTACTACAATGGCAAAAGTTTGAAATCTTTTGTAAATTGAGTTCTGAGGAATAATTCTGTTCAATGAATTCAATGGCATGGGACAGAATATAGTGCTCAGAAGAATAAGTGTCTAGATTGTTTTTACTTAGATTTTTATGCAAAGGAATAAGTGTCGTATAAAGGGAAGCCAAGTAATCAGCTACAATTCCTAGACGACTAGTAATCTCATCTGGGGAATATATAGTATCTTGAGTAGAACTATTGTATAAAGTCAATAGTTGCGCTTGGTTCATATTGTATTCCTCAGATATTGCCTTAATACGACTATAGGCTTTTTCTTGGTCAGAGTGGAACTCGCCAGCATAGATGACGCCAATGACAATATCATCACAGATTATTGGAACTACATATTCATAGACACCGCAGTAACACATACCAAAATAAGTTTTTTTGGTTTTCTCAGCTTTATCAAGAATGCTGGTTTTCATTTTGAGACATCTATCCCAAAGTTCTCTTTTGGATTTAATCTTCATGCAGAAAGCATTTTTATGTATGAGATAGGGTTGTAAAGCGGATGCAAGATCACTATCAATATATAAAAAGCCTGAGAAATCATTGAAGCATAGATCAAGATGATAGTCATTGGATAAATGTTCTAGATAGTCCGTTAATCCAGTATACTTATTGATAATAAACCCACCTCTCTATAAATACTTACTCTTATTATTAGAATAGTAATACCAATATTATACATCGTTTCACTAGCGTTTACGACAAAATTCCACTATGCTATAATGAACAGTACAATGTAATACGTTTTAAGTGTAATAGAAAAATATAAGGTTGTAAATAGCAGAAATTATAAATGGGGAATATAGATGTTGAAAAGAAAACAGATGAAAATTAGATATCAATATTTAATAGCTATTTTAATTACAACAGTTATCTACCTTCTCATTCTTCAAAGTGTTAACTATTTCTATACAAGTAGTATTATCAAAGAGAAGCTGATCACTTTATCCAATCAGAACTTAGAACAGATAGGCAGTCGTATTGATACTGTTATTGAGGATATGATAATAGCTTCAAATGCCATCGTATTGGATGATTCCATTATTGATATTCTTCTCGATGAAGAAGAAGCTTTTTTTGTTAAGATGAGACAAGTGGAATCAAAAGTTGGTAAGGTAGAAGCAGCTAACTTATATCCTTATACAGTTGAAATCACACTTATTGATTTTAATGAGAATGTCTATACGACTGGTGATCTTGAAAAGTATAGGTATGATAAACTGGTTCAGGAAGATTGGTATATGGAAGCATTGGACTCTAACGGATACTTTTTATGGATAGGTCCTACAAGAAGTGTCTTTAATGACTATACAGATGCCAATGGTATGACACTAGTTAGATTAATTCGAAAAGATTATTATCAGCCTTGTGGTGTATTAGTTATTCATTTATATAATGAAAAGAAAGTGAAACATATTTTAAGATCCGATGAAGAGCTAGATGGAACACGTCGATTATTATTGAATGAGAATGGAGAAGTTATCTTAAGTTCAGGCTCTTTTGAAGATATAAAAGACTATGCCAATGAGTTAATGCAATACATTCCTAGTGATGGCACGAAGCCCGTTGATATTAAGGATGAAAATGTGTTTATTTCCACTCAGTCCATACCTAAAACCCAATGGACTTTGGTTCAAACCATTCCTTATGATTCAATAATGAGTGATGAAATAGGTTTTAGAAATTTCTTTATTTTCATCAATATACTCTTCTTTTTAATCATAGGTGTTATTACCTATTTTATATCAGGACAATTGACAAAATCACATCGTCAATTAAGTAAGTTAATGCAACGAGTTGAGGAAGGAGACTTTGCTGTTAAATCCAATATTACAGGCAGTTATGAAGTTAATATGTTAAGCTCTAGCTTTAATGCTATGATTGATAAAATTAATGATCTTATACAAAAAATCAAAATAGAGTCAGAACTTAGACAGAAGGTTAAATTAGAGGCTTTACAAGCCCAAATCAATCCTCACTTCTTATTGAATACATTAAATGGGATTAAGTGGCTGTGTATAATCGAAGAAGCCAAAACAGCAGAGGGGATGTTGCGTGATCTAGGAGTTCTTCTAGAAGGAATTATGGGTAAGTACAATGAATTCATTACCATTGAAGAAGAAAGAAAATGTCTGGAAAGCTATATTCGACTACAGAAGATGAGGTACGGTAATATCTTTACTGTGGAGTTTGATATTCCTGAAAAGTATGCTCATATTAAGATCCCAGTGCTCCTCTTACAGCCCATTATAGAAAATAGCATTCTATATGCATTTGAAGATAAAGAAGATGTAGGTCTTATTACTGTACGAATTAGAGAAGAGGATGCCTATATTGTCATAGAGATTAGGGACAATGGTATTGGTTTTGATAGTAAAGTGTTAACTAGTGGAATAGATAAACAACCAAGAGAAAATTACAGTTCAATAGGTATTAAGAATGTAGAGGAACGCATTAAACTCTATTATGGTGATGACTGTAGTCTTACAATACATTCAATGAAGAATCAAGGAACCACAGTGACAATTCGGATTAAAGATAAGTTGATGATTGAAAAACCTTAAGTGTATTGTCAATGATGCAGAAGGTGGTGTTGGTATGAGGGTGTTAATAGTTGATGATGAAGTATTAGTAAGAAAAGGGATATCCATGGGCATCAAATGGGATGATCTAGGTTTTAAGGAAGTTCATGAATCTAGAAATGGTCTTGAAGCTTTGGAATATGCCAAAGAACATTATCCACATCTGGTTATAACAGATATAAAAATGCCTAAGATGGATGGACATGAATTAATTGAACAACTGAAAATATATTGTCCGGATACCATTGTTATTGTTTTAAGCTGTATCAATGATATGGATTCAGTAAGAAAAGCTATGAAGTTTGGTGGCGCAGTTGATTATATCCCTAAGTTGTCTATTTCAACTGAAGATTTAGCAGATATAGTTAAAAAGTGCAAGAAACAGATGAAGCCAATAGATCGTAATGGTGATGCTGGGACGAAAGAAGGAAAGACTACTCAAAAGAAAGTCTATTTAACAAAAGAACGTGAACAAAGGTTGAAGGAAGCTATAGGTACTCAAAATAATGAGGCTGCTAAAAAGGTCATTCAAATTATTTTTGATGATCTTAGTGAAAATAGTGCATCTGTAGATCGATTTAAGGAATGGCATGAATTGATTTCCATATTAAGTGGAAGCATTAAAAAAATAGGTGGTAACATCAACGAGCTGAAAATGAATAATCTTAATATTTATGACTATTTTAACGGTTGTAAGAATCTTTATGAGATGAAGGAACGTTTTTTTGCTTTATTAGATAGGTACTTTAACTATATTGAGGAATATCAATTAAAACGCTATGGAGAGGAAATAGGAAAAACAATACAGTATCTTCATTTACATTATAAGGATGCCATTAAACTCAATGAAGTGGCTCAGCACATTGGCATTAATGATACTTATTTATGTAAGCTGTTTAAAAAAGAAACTGGCAAGAATTTTACAGATTATTTAAATGAAATCCGTATTCAAAAAGCTAAGGAACTTTTAGTCGAAAGCAATGAACCCATTTATGCCATTGCAGAATTGGTTGGTTATAATAGTGAGAGCTATTTTAGTAGAACATTTAAAAAAATAGAAAATATGAGCCCAAAAGCTTATAGAAGAAGTCATAAATAGATCAAATATTTAAATGAAATAAAGCCTTGATTGAATCCTATGGTTCATTTAAGGTTTTCTTTACTTGGTGAGATGGCAAAATAGTTCAGTTTTATCTTTGCATTCACTGAATGGCAAAATAGTTCAAGAACGACTCAATTGAGTTCATTAAAAGAAGCTGATGAAGATGATAAGATTAATGCATAATAAGAAAAGAGGAGGATGGTTATGAAAAAAATATTATCACTTATATTAGTAATAGTTATGATGTGTAGTTTATTAGTGGGGTGTGGGGAGCAATCCGCAAGTGAAGAAACAACAGAAAAAACAAATCAAACTGAAAAGGCTGAGAACAAAAGTAATAATGAGACAAAGACGGAACCAACAAAGTTAGTTGTTTGGGGTGGGGTACCAGCTGAATCAGGACCACAAGATCTTGTAGATGCATGGAATAATGAAAACCCAGATATCCAAGTTGAATATGTACGTTTTGTTAATGATGATACAGGTAATACAAAGCTGGATACAGCTATATTATCAGGTGAGCAAATAGATTTATTTTTTACTTATACTGTAGATTTACTAAAAAAACGTGTAGATAGTGGTATGGTTGAATCTTTAGAAGATGCTAAGTACCAAGATTTCATCAAAGAGAATATTGCTGGTGAAGGCGAAGGTATGGTTCTTATTGATGACCAATTATATTCTATTCCTACAGTAAGAGAACCTTTTGGTATCATGCTTAATAAAAATATGTTAGATGAAAAAGGTATTACAATACCAGATGGTTGGACAGTTGATGATTATGCTGATGTTGCAAAACAGTTAACAGGTGAGAAAGATGGTCACACAGTCTATGGTGCTAATATCATCCAAGGTGGCGGTTATCCATTAGACATTCCTGTAACGATCAATGGTGGTGACTCTTACTATAATGAAGCAGGAAATGCAAGTAATTTTGACACACCAGAATTTGATGCAAGTGCAAGTTTAAAAGTATTAATGGATGAAGGTTATGCTATGCCTTACGAAGAAATTTTCTCAAGAAAACTTCAAGTATATGCTCATCCAGCATTCCTTAGTGAAGAAGTAGCTATGACAAGCTTTTCAGCTTGGATGCTTAGATATGTTAAAGATTTAGAGAACTATCCACATGACTTTGTTACTACTTTTGCACCATATCCAACAACAGAAAATGGAGTAGAAAACAATTATCAAGCTTCATTAAACAACTATATCTGTATGAACAGTAACTCTGATGAAAAAGATGCTGCATGGGAGTTTATGAAGTATTGGTTGACAGATGGTTCTAAGTACATGTACAAAGCAGGTAAAATCTCAGTTTGGAAAGAAGCAGATCCTGAAGAAGCAACGAAAGTAATCCTTGGCGATAATGCTGAAGAGTTATTTGATGTAGAGGCTTACAAGGCAGTTATCTTTAATCCAGATTTAGAGTATATCGTAGATACCATTACAGCAGGATATCCTCAATTAAAAGAAATCTATAAAGAAGAAAGTGAAATGTATTTCTTAGGTGAAACAACTAAAGAAGAATACCTAAAGAATTCAAAAGAGCGTTCAGATAAAGCGATTCAAGCAGAAATAAAATAATTAATTAAGATGCTGGTTAGTATTTACTAGCCAGCTCTTCTTTAGAGAAGAAAAGTGGAATTGTAGGAACAAAATTGGAGGTGACAGATTTGGCTAGTAAAAATAAAAAGAAAATTAATTGGACAGCAGTTTTATTTATAGCCCCTAATTATATCGGATTCATTATTTTTATTCTTTTCCCAGTATTATTTTCATTATTTGTATCCTTTACAGACTTTAATATATTCAAAGGCTTTGAAGGTATGTCTTTTGTAGGCTTTGAAAACTTCATTAGGATGTTTACGGATGAGTGGTTCTTAGCAGCAGTTAAAAATAATCTCTTATTTATTATTGGTACTATTCCGATTTTAATTATTCTTTCTATGATTATTGCTACCATCCTTAATAATAAAGTGTATTGCAAGAATTTCATGAGAGCACTAGTTTTCATCCCCTACATATCAAGTGTAGTTGCCATTTCAGTAGTGTGGATGAAACTTTATAATCCTTCTCAAGGACAGATCAATCAATTGCTCATGGCCATTGGTATTGAGAATACACCAGGCTGGTTAGGTAGTGTGGATTGGGCGTTACCAGCATTAATGATCGTAAGCATTTGGATGGGACTAGGCTACAATACCGTTGTTTATATGGCTGGTCTGCAAGGGATTAACAAAGCTTTATATGAATCAGCACAAATCGATGGTGCTAATTCTGTACAGATGTTTAGACATATTACAGTTCCTATGTTGAGTAGTACAACATTCTTTTTAATGATCACCAATATTATTGGCTCATTTCAAACATTTGGAACTGTTAACATTATGACAGGTGGAGGACCGGGAAAGGCTACGACAGTTATAGCTCAGTATATTTATAAAGCAGGATTCAGGTATCATGAAATGGGTTATGCAGCTTCAATGGCTTGGATCTTATTAATTGGTATTTTTTCAATTACACTTATTCAGTGGAAAATTCAAAAACGTTTCGAAAATAATTTTTAGGAGGGATATACATGTTATCCATTAGAAAAACTAAAAAAATTCTTCTAACGGTTGTAATGCTTTGTTTCACGGGTTTAATTATATATCCCTTTATATGGATGTTGGTGAGTTCTTTTAAGCCTTTAGGTGAAATCTATGAATTCCCTATGCGGTTTATTTCTGACGGTATGTCTTTGAACAATTATAAGGAAGTCTTATTTAATCAATCGCCCTCTTTCTTATTGTATTTTAAAAATACAGTTATTACGACTGTGCTATCAGTAGTAGGAACCTTATTGACGTCATCAATGGCAGGATATGCATTTGCCAAAATGGAGTTTAAATATAGAGACCAGTTGTTTTTGATTTATCTCATTACCATGATGGTTCCTTTCCAAGTACTCATGGTTCCACAATTTATTATGTTTAAGTATATGGGATTATTTAATACACTTTGGGCACTTATATTGCCAAGAGTATTCTCGCCACTGAGTACATTCCTTATGCGACAGTTCTTTGTGGATATTCCAAATGAAATCATCGAAGCAGGAAGGATAGATGGGGCAAAGGAGGCAGGCATCTTTTGGAGGTTGGTTTTACCTCTAGCTAAACCTGCAATGGCTACTATTGTTATCTTAAACTTCGTTTGGAGATGGAATGAATATGAAGCACCATTGATTTTCTTAACAGATAAAAATCTCTTTACTTTAACAGTAGGGTTAACGAAGTTCATCGATGAAGCTGGTGTTGCTCAGGATAATTTAATCCTTACGGGTGCTATGGTAGCACTTATCCCAATGATGGTTATATTCTTAATTGGGCAAAGGTATATGATTGAAGGTTTAACATCTGGTAGCGTTAAAGGTTAAACGTAATACTATCAAAGGTAGTTCAGCATATGGATAAATTATAATGGGTGTCTCATCTAGATTATTTCTAGTGAGGCACCCATTATTCACAGAATTATATTACTTAACTTCATACATACCGTGACTGTTCATATAGTCAAAAAGTTCTTGACCATGGCGTTGCTCATCTTGCTGGATGTGTTGCACGGCTTGTCTTACAACAGGGTTAGCAGCTTCAAAAACTGTGGTATCATAGGTACTTGATACATATTTTTCTGTAGCTAATAAATCACTACAGAGAACTTCATCGCTTTGGTTGCTCATGGCACCGTGGAAACCAGTCTGTTGATTCGAAGTGGATGACTGATTACTTTGGCCACCCTGTTGCTTATGGCTCATATCTGGAGCTTGTCCTTGGAGCATTTGATTAACCATATCATAGTGATGTTGCTCTTCTGACGCTAGTTTATTCAATAGATTTTTTAATTCTTGGTCTTTGGCATGCTCAGCAAAACTCTTGTATTTCTGAACGCAAATCTCTTCTTGATGTTTTTGGTCTTCTAAAAGCATACGTTCCTTTTGTGATAATTGCAATGACACTATCCTGCACCTCCTAATACACCTAGTATTTGTACAAAGTCGAAATATATGTAAGATAATCAATATTAACAAAGGGTGACATTGACTTAAGTCACCCTTATTCATATTTACCTTGAAGTACTTTAAAGGTGTTGAATAAGTCCAGAGAACCATACCCCCACTCTTTGTTAGGGTAAGTGATATTCTTTTTTCTATTAGCTCCTCTTGCTAAATAAGCAGTTAACTTATAAGTGTTTAAAGTGGGGTCATTCCCTTTAAGGACTGCCCATTCAGTGAATAAAGCACTAGCTCCAGCAGCAATAGCCGTGGAAGCGCTGGTACCAGACTTGACTTCGTATTTATTATCAGGAATAGGTCCTAATACATTTACACCAGGTGCAACAATATTAGGCTTTACTTGATTATTAGCTGTATATCCTCTACTAGAAGGAAGGTAAATGCTATCATAAATTTCATTATAGGCACCAACAGTTAAAGTACCTATATTGGCAGCAGGATTGACAATGGTTATGTTAGGACTAGGTTCTAAGAAGATGGTTTTATCATCGATAAACCCCCTTATAGGCAGCCAAATATTAAATCTACCAGTGGTAATACTATCCCCATGAACGATAATGTTCCATATACCAGGTGATGGATGAAGCATTCGGACATATATAGCTTCTTCACCACCACGAATCTCAATGAATTCATAAAAGACATTGATGATGGTTGTTTCTAATGGTGTCGAAAGTCTTTGCCATTGTAAAGATTTGATAGGAATTTTACCTGTTGAATAACCCTGTGGTGAAACCAGTTCAATGGTCAATTCATCAGGAAGACTACACCACATATTAAAGAAAAGACCACGATCTTTCTCTGACACGATAAGGGGTACCTGGATTTTTGATTCACCGTTTCGAAATTGACCATGGTAATGATGGGCTGCATTGGCTTCATTTCCTGCACCTACTACGGCGATGGTACCATATACATCGCCTTTAGCTGCCAGTTGCTCTTCCAAGTAGATGGCGCCATTATGTGGACCTTCCGTTGAAGCGCCGGTAAATAGAATAATTAAGGGTTTTTTAAATTCTCGTGCTTTTTCAAATACATAGTTAACCGCTTGAACAACATCATTGGATTGAAATGCAACAACATCTTCTTTAACTTGAAAGAAATCAATTATGCTTTTCTTAGCTTGCTTAACTTTCACTACAACAAGGTCTGCATCAGGAGCTACACCTTGAAAATCTAACCTTTCATTAGGTCTACCAGCAGCTATTCCTGCTATATATGTACCATGACCAACAGAATCAGTAGAAGGTACGATGGCGTAAGGGTCATCAGATAAAAAAGCTTCTGTAATCTGTTCATTGGTATATTCTGTACCATATAAAAAGCCTTTAGGCGGTGTTCCTTTACCTTCCTGATCCCATAAGCTAAGTATCTTACTTGTATAATCTTCATATATAAATGCTTCATGAGTATAATCAATACCTGTATCAATAACACCAATAATGACATTCTTGCCTGTTATATTTAGTTCAGGACTCTTTAGGGTTGGAAGTATACCTGATGCTGATAAAGCACTAGTACTGCCTAATCCATAAATATTGGGGATAACTAAGTATTCGATAGATCTATAAAAATCTTCTAAGTCTTCAGGAGCTACTTTAATATGTAATATATAATCTGTTGCTGAGATAGGTTGAATGCATTCAGCGCCCATTTGCCGGGCTACATCTTCGATATTTTCCTGTGGAGTCGGTATATGATAGATATCAATATACTCTTCAGATGTAATGATATCAGAACAGTTCTTACCTTTGTTATAATCTAACTCTGCCATATGATCACTTATTTATATTTTTCTATAATATATGTTGGGTTTTTATAAAATATACCCTTACCCTTTTTACTGTCTAAAAACTATATTTTAAACCAGCTTATATGCGATTGTTGGGTATTTTTAACTTTTGTGCTAAAAAGCCTAAATTTATAACCTAAATTAGTTAAATTTCTTTGACGAAGGGGATATTTTTGGATATAATTAGAATTAAGGAATATTATAATCTTTAAACGATACATTCATCTTAAGGATTGACTCTATTATTAATAATTGTAGTGAAAATTTGTCGAAATGATTAAAGATTATATGTTGAGTATACGATATTAGAAGTGAAGGGGTATGGTGAATGTTTTCAACAGATATTGGAATTGATTTAGGAACTGCAAATGTACTTGTCTATATTAAAGGCAAAGGAATTGTATTACAAGAGCCATCAGTTGTGGCCATAGATAAAAACTCAGATCAGATTTTAGCTGTAGGAGAAGAAGCGAGAAGAATGTTAGGTAGAACACCTGGAAATATTGTAGCCATTCGCCCACTCCGTCAGGGTGTCATCTCTGATTATGAAATAACAGAAAAAATGCTTAAATACTTCATCAACAAAGCTGTCGGAAAGAGACTGATTAAACCTCGAATAGCTGTATGTGTGCCAAGTGGTGTAACTGGTGTTGAAAAAAGAGCTGTAGAAGATGCGACACATCAAGCGGGTGCCAGACATGTTGATATCATTGAAGAACCAATAGCTGCTGCAATTGGAGCTGGGATTGATATTTCAAAGGCATGTGGTAGCATGGTAGTTGATATCGGTGGTGGAACATCCGATATTGCAGTTATTTCTTTAGGTGGTACAGTCGTTAGTGCTTCCATTAAATCAGCTGGCGATAATTTTGATGAAGCTATTGTTAGATATATTAGAAAAAAACATAATCTGCTCATTGGAGAAAGAACAGCAGAGGATATTAAAATAAAAATTGGTGTTGCCATTGTTGAAGATGAAAGCGACATGAAGACAATGGATATTAGAGGTAGAAACTTAGTTACGGGCCTTCCTGTAACCATTAATATATCATCAAAGGAAATTGAAGAAGCGTTACGTGAACCAGTCACCAATATTTCTGAGGCAGTTCATAATGTTCTTGAAAGAACACCACCTGAATTAGCTTCTGATATATCTGATCGTGGAATCGTTATGACAGGTGGAGGAAGTTTACTTCAAGGATTAGATCGTTTGCTTCAACTCAAAACAGGTATCAATGTTTTTGTTGCTGACGATGCGGTTTCATGTGTTGCTGTGGGTACTGGTAAATATGTGGAATACTTATCAACTAAGTAAGGAGAGAATACATTGATAAAAGGTATTTATACAGCAGCAAGTGGTATGATGACCCAATACAAGAAAATGGACGTTGTATCTAATAATCTAGCCAATGCTGATACAGCAGGTTTTAAAAAAGATGGTGTTGTAACGGCATCTTTTGGTGAGGTCATGATGATGAAAATTAATGACCCGAGTAGTCCAATGCCAACTGAAATTGGTAAAATGAGTATGGGTGTAACAGTCAATCAACTTTATACAGATAATACACAAGGTTCACTTGTACAGACCAATAGTCCCTTTGACGTAGCAATTGATGGTGAAGGCTATGTTACAGTAGGTGTCATTGATGAGCAAGGTAATGTGACAGAACAATTTACCCGTGATGGTAGCTTTACAGTAACCAATGAAGGATTCCTAATGACATCAGAAGGGCATCTGGTAATGGGAACTGAAGGTAGTATTACTATCCCAGCAGGTGAAATAGTAATTGACGAAGATGGAACGATCTTAGTAGATGGTCAATTTGTTGATAAAATTAAGCTGACTAATTTCGAAGATAGATCCACCTTGAGAAAAATTGGTGACAGTCTTTATGCTACCACTGATGATTCTGTAGTAAAAGCTTTTGATGGTCGCCTACAACAAGGATTTATTGAGGGATCTAATGTAGATGTAGTGAAAGAAATGGCTGAAATGATCAGTATGTCTAGAGCTTATGAGGCTAGTCAGAAAGTACTTCAAGCTAATGATGAATCTCTAGGAAAAGCAGTAAACGAAGTAGGTAGTCTTTAAGGAGAGTGAATAACTTATGATGCGATCACTTTACACATCAGCTTCTGGAATGACCACTCAACAATTAAATGTAGATGTTATTTCCAATAACTTAGCTAATGTCAATACCGTTGGTTATAAAAAAGAACGATTAGAATTCCAGTCCTTACTATATGAAACCATGTCAACAGCTAACGTTGATGATAAGGGAAATGGTAAACCTGTTAATATGCAAGTTGGACATGGTGTTCGTCCAACGGGTACAGTTAAAACTTTTACACAAGGTATGATGGAAGAAACTTTTGCCCAATTTGACTTTGCTATTGATGGTAAAGGCTTTATGAGTATCAGAGGTGCCGATGGGGAGGAATATTATACACGAGCTGGTAATTTCAAAACCATCTCTGTTGATGGTGAGATGATGTTAGTAACCAATGATGGTTATCCAGTATTGTCAACAGATGATGAGCCTATTGTCTTTGATGAAACCATGGATTTATCCCGTATCACCTGTGATAAGCAAGGCCAATTTATGTACATGCAAGATGATGGTACATTAGAAGATCTTGGCATTCAGTTAAAACTTGTACAATTCAATAACCCTCAAGGACTAGAAGCAAAAGGTGGTAATTTATTTGCAGTTACTACTGCTTCAGGTGAAGCAATGCTGGAAATAGATAATGATGACTTATCACCTAGTGTTGTGATGCAAGGTTTCTTAGAAAAATCCAATGTGGATATTGTTGAAGAAATGGTTAAAATGATTGTTGGACAAAGAGCTTATGAGATCAATTCACAAGCTATTAAGACGTCAGATGAGATGCTTCAATTAGCAAATCAACTGAAAAGATAGTGAGGTAATATCATGGAAATATCAAGTATGATGCCGATAACGTCTTCAACCATGGATACATATGAAGCAAGTAAGGCGAAAGAACTTACAAAGAGCTTCAATGAAGTATTAAAGGATACAACCCAAAAAGTACAAGCACAAGGTCAAAGACAAGAAGAATTAAGAGATGCTTGTCGTGATTTCGAAGCCTACTTCTTATATACCATGTTCAAAGAGATGGATAAGACTGTTATGAAGTCTGATCTGATTCCTGAAGGTCAAGCAGAGACCATGTTTCAAGATATGATGTATAATGAAATATCAAAAGAGGCTTCACAAGGAATGGGAACAGGATTAGGTAAAATGATGTACGAGCAATTATCACGCACCTATAATCAATTTGATAAATAAAATAATTACTTTTGATAATAACGCTATGAAGAAATTCATAGCTTTTTCATTTTAAAGTTAACTAAAAGCTTCTTCAATGTTTAATAATGAATCAATAGTGTTAATAATATACTATTAGAATATAGGAGATAATGATGAGTGCTAAATTATTGTTGATACTAGGACTTATGTTTAATATAAACACAAGTGATACACCTATCTTTTATGAGTCATTCCAATCCAGTATAAATGAACAACCCTTATATATCAATTGCTTAATTGTGGATATGAATAATGAAGCTATCCAAGTAACTAGTGCGCTCTCCAAAGAGGTTATCTATGGGTTTGAGGAGACTAGTAAGATGGCAGAACGCAATGAAGCTTTAGTTGCAGTGAATGGAACATTTTTTGATGATTATGGTCATCACATTGGTGGTATGATGATAGAAGAAGAATGGATCACATTGCCCGATCCTAACTTACCTACTGTTATCTTAACAGATGATAATCGAATTACGATCGATGACACTAGGGTTTCCGCATATTTGGAACATGGGAATAAAAAATATCCTATCGATGGATTAAATCGCTATGCCTATGGAGAAGAGTTACTTCTTTTTACCCCAATGCATGGTTCAACAACACGGATCTATAGTGATGCTGTTAACTACATTATTGATGAAGATAAAGTTATAGATATTATTCATTCTGAGGAACCTGTTGGTATAGAAGAAGGAACCATAGTCTTAGTTGATATTGGTGGAAAAGCAGGGCTTGCGTTAAATGTTGATAATGAAATTAGGTTGACTTATGAAGGTCTAGAAGATGAAAATACAGTTGAATTATTCCAAGCTAGCAGTTATCTTGTTAAAGATGGCGAAAATGTAGCTAAAATTTTTGATCCCATCATTGGATTAACCACTAATCGAGAACCTCGAACCTTACTTGGGGTAACGGAAAATAATAAATTAGTTATCCTCGTGGTAGATGGCAGGAAGCCGGGGATAAGTGTCGGGTTAACAGGACATGAAGCTGCTGAACTCATGATGGAATTTGGGTGCACTGATGCTGTACTCTTAGATGGTGGTGCATCCAGTACAATGATTGTTGAAGAAGTAATTGTTAATCATCTGGCTAATGAGAAAGAGCGTATTGTTGGGCATAGCATTATCATCAAGATCCAGGAGTAGATATAACACATAATAGTACATGTTACTTATCGATGAGTAAATGTTCTATTATGTGTTTTTTGATATTTAAATTAAGTTTTTATTACTGATCAGCTTCTTCGTTGGTAGAAATTGAAAAGAATCGATAGAGGTGTTATAATGTAAAAATAAGTAAAGGGAGGTAGCGAAGATGAAAAAGATATACATCCTTTTAGGTGGGATTATCATTCTGTTGTTTGGTATTCTGTTTTACAGGAACTACAATATGCCATCTAAAGATGAAATAAATCAACAAGAAGAAAATACAGATTCGCAACAAGTTGACTCCGGGGATGAACAGATTTATAGAACAATTGAGATACAGAGAACGAGTGATTTAATCATAGAAGAAACCGATGAGTTAATCAAGCTATATTATAATGATGATTTTGACTTCTATATACTGAATAAATCAGAAGAAATTAAAAACTTAGATAAGAGTGTTAACTATGAACCTAACCAAGGGATAGATATAACAGTGAAAGACAGTTGGGTGAAGATAACGGGAGACTATAAAAACGCATCTACAAATTGGGTATTAACAATCGAAGAAGTTAACTATGGTGGACAAATCTATGAAGAATTAGAAATTCAGTTCATTAAAACTGCTCGATTAATGAGTTACGTTTATCTACTAGAAGATGATGCAACGGTACCAGCTGGACAATTCTATTATCTTAACGACGAACCGAAGGACTTCTTATTCAAGTTTGTTCCTGAAAGTGATGAGAACAGAGAGATTCCATTCCTTCCTGAGATCGATAAAACATCTGTAGAAGAAGCCATTTCTACTGAACTATTTAATTCTCAATGTGATTTCATGTTTGAATGGCAAGACGACTACATATTAAAAGTGAAATGTTATGATTGGCAGTATACAGATGCTCAGAATAGTGAGAAGTTCTTTGGAGATATGACACTTGGTAAAGACGGATTCGGAGAAGATATCAGGCTTTCTTATTTTGCATGTCGTATCGGTAAGCAAATGCAAGTCTATGCAATGGATATGTATGATTTGGGTGTGACTCAATTAGATATTGTTTATGAAGAGGAAAGGCTTTGGGATATGCCAAAGATGAGGAATGAGCATATCATTTCCTTCACTATAGCCAATGGAGCACAGGGTTATCACTATGAGAGAGAGAATCTTTATTATAGTCTAGAGGATATGGATACTATCACAGTTGAAGATGGAGAAATCATCTCTCATATGACTGTAGAAGATTATCCTTTTGCAGATTTGTATAATCAAGATATCTTCTTTATTCCTGAAACAATAGGAAGTTATGAGTCCTCTTATCATAAAGGAGGGTGCATCTATAACAGTAAAGGTGAAATATTGGTAAGAGATGCCCAGCTTGAGGGGTTTAAAAAGTTGAAGAAGGACAATCTTATGGCCTTTTATAGAACGGGTACAGAAATGGACTATGATAAAATTCAACTGGTCGTTTATGATGCAGCAACTCATCAAGTTTATCAACATCAAACAAGTCTTACATATGTTCCAGGTGGTATCGGTGTTAGTCCACCAGTGGTATCTGAATCAAATCAATCAGATTGGCTATATATTAGTAATACCTTCACTGCAACAGAAAACTATAACTTCGCGCCAATAGGATATATGTTCGATTATAAGACAGGAGAAGTCGCAGAAATGAAGGGGAATCCTAAAGGGGATCAAGCTATTCTAGAAGACGGTATTCTTATATATCTAGAAAGTTATGGGGATAAGAATTACCAGGTACTTGACTTAATAGAAGATAAGGATTTAACCAAAGCTGTTGGTGTTAAGAACTCTGGTGATCCTATCATTATTTCTGATGGCTATATCAGTTGGTACGCTGATGGTAAAATTCAAATATATGATTTAGCCATGCAGATCAAAAGAGAAATTACTGTTGATGGTTATCCAAGGTTATTAGGGATAGCTAATGGAAAGCTATACTTTAGTAAGTAAAGTTATCCTTGCAATGCTATAAAGACTATGTTAAAATGAATCGTAAAGTTCATATGAGCGAAGTGCTTATCAAGAGTTAGGGTAGAGAGTTAGCTCGGTGACCCTACACCAGCCTGCTGCAAGCAAGGTGGTCCTGCTAACGTCGATGAGGCTAAGACGAATCGTTTATGATGCCTTCTTGACGTGTGCAAGAAGGTTTTTTACTGCGTAATCTTAATGAAGATATTTGGACTTAAGCATTAAGTTCAGTTTTAATATAAATTTGTTGAAAATGAGCATGACCTGCATATGAACTACATCAATGAAAATACTAAGAGTAAGTAGAAGGAGGATTAAAATGGCAAGACGATTATTTACTTCAGAATCTGTAACAGAAGGACATCCAGATAAAATCTGTGACCAAATTTCTGATGCAGTATTAGATGCAATCTTTGCGCAAGACCCAAATGCGAGGGTTGCTTGTGAAACGGCTGTAACAACAGGCTTAGTTTTAGTTATGGGAGAGGTAACAACGAATTGTTATGTAGATATCCCAAAAATCGTTAGACAAACTGTAAGAGAGATTGGTTATGATAGAGCTAAATATGGTTTTGACTGTGATACATGTTCTGTATTAACATCATTGGATGAGCAGTCAGCGGACATTGCTATGGGCGTTGATAAAGCATTAGAAGCTAAGCAAGGTGAAATGACAGAAGAAGAAATTGAAGCAACAGGTGCTGGTGATCAAGGTATGATGTTTGGTTATGCTTGTGATGAAACACCAGAACTAATGCCAATGCCAATTTCATTAGCTCACAAGTTAACTAAAAAATTATCAGAAGTACGTAAAGATGGTACTTTATCATACTTACGCCCAGATGGTAAATCACAAGTAACCGTTGAGTACGAAGATAACCAACCAGTTAGAATTGATACAGTTGTTATTTCAACTCAACATGGTGAAGAAGTTGATCATGCTACAATCGAAAAAGATATTAAAGAACATGTAGTTAAAGCTGTATTACCAGAAGATTTATTAGATGAGAATACGCGTTATTTCATTAACCCAACAGGTCGTTTCGTAATTGGAGGACCTCAAGGTGATGCAGGTTTAACAGGTAGAAAAATTATCGTTGATACTTACGGTGGCTATGCAAGTCATGGTGGTGGTGCTTTCTCAGGAAAAGATCCTACGAAAGTTGACCGTTCTGCTGCTTATGCTGCTCGTTATGTTGCTAAGAACATCGTTGCAGCTGGTTTAGCTAGAAGATGTGAGATTGAGTTAGCGTACGCAATTGGTGTCGCAGAACCTGTTTCTATCTTGGTTAATACGCATGGTACTGGGGTTATTTCTGATGAAGAGATTACTGCTTTAGTTAAAGAACACTTTGACTTAAGACCAGCGGGTATTATCAAACAATTAGATTTAAGAAGACCAATTTACAGACAAACAGCTGCATATGGACACTTTGGTAGAACAGATGTTGATTTACCATGGGAAAGAACAGATAAAGTAGAAGCATTAAAAGCGGCTATTCAATAAATAGAAGTATTGTTTTAGAGAGGATGATTCAAATGATTTTGAATCATCCTTATTTAAATTCTTTCATAAAGTAGATTAATAGTAAAGGTATTGGTATTTTTCATAAAAGTTCTTATTGAAATCAAAAATAATTGAAGGAATTATGCTATATATTATTAGGTGATTTATTGGGTTTGTTGATTACTAATAAAATGATGCATCTTGAATCAATAATCATTAACTATATTGACAAAATGGATGAAATAGGATATTATATATGCAAACGGTTTCCTTAATTAAGTGCAACCGTTTGAATAAAAATGAAAGTGGGGGAACTATGAGAAAAATAATAAGTTACTTACTAATAAGCGTCTTACTAGGTAATATTTTTTTTAACGTCAATTTAATACAGAATATTCAAGCTAGTGAGAATATACCGTCAATAGAAAGTCCTGTATTCAATGAAGATGGTACAGTGACAGTTAATGTACTTTATGAAGGAGAAACTCTTTACATAATAGGTAATTTTCAAGAAGCAAATAATTGGGGGACCTTTATCCCTATGTTAAAAGGGAATAGTTATGATATTGAAGGTGTTATAAAAAGCGTATTTAGTTATACTTTTTCATTGAATACAATAAAAAACAATAAAGGTGAGATTCAATATAAATTTTCAAATGTAGATAACTGGAGTGGAGATAATTTTACAGATCCATTAAACGCTAACATAGAGGGTGGTAATTCGAAGTTAGATTATCTCAAGTTGGATATTGAAGAAGATCAGTTGCAACAAGGAAGCGCTACAAGTATAAAAGCTATAAGAATGGATATGGCAGGGGTAGAAATAAATTTGACAGAAGATACAACCTTTCAATCAAGTTATGAAAAAGTGACTGTTACTTCAGGTCAAGTAGTTGTTATGGATATAGCAGAGATAGGTACATCAGTAACGATTACTGGGAACTACAATGGGGTTGAAGCAACCACAGTGCTTTCTATAGTTGACCAACCTCTACAGAGTCCAATAGTCACTACTCAAGGTTCTGTAACCTTTAGCTATCAGGGAAATGGTACACAATCAAAAGTAGCCATAGCAGGAGGATTTAATGGTTGGAGTACAGAGGATACTCTCTTAGTAAAAGGGGAAAACAATATATGGTCTACAACTCTAGATTTATCACCAGGTAGTTATGAATACAAATTTGTTGTAGACGGTTCCTGGATTGCAGATCCACTTAACGAACTAAAGTCAGGAGATAATAGTCTTGTTATAGTAGATGGTATTCAACTACAATTAGCTGATGAAATAGCACTTGGTAAAAGTGTTGATTTAACAGCTAACTACCTCAATAAGGAGGGTGAAAGTTCTTCCGTTGACGCTCAATGGAGTTTAAAGGAGGCAGTGGATGGTGTATCATTGACCAATAATCAATTGACAGTTGCCGATTCGGCGACTGTAGGAGGAATAGTTACAGTTATTGCAACTTATGACGGTATGGAAGCAGAGCATAATTTTACATTGATTGGTCAGACATACGAATTTACAATACATTATTATCGTCATGACAAGAAGCAAATGGAATGGGATTTATGGGTGTGGATGGATGGTAAAGATGGAGCAGAATATGATTTTACCAATGAAGATGAGGATGGTTATGCAACAGTAACTATCACTGTTCCTGAATCGAACATTAATATAATTACTCGCCCAGGTAATTGGTCCAGTCAAGAAGTAACCCGTATAGCCGAAATATCTGAAGGTGAATCCGTTGATGTATGGATTATTGAGGGTGATGAAAAAGTTTATTACGATAAGTCGGAAATAGATATTTCATCAAAGGTAGAAAGTGCATTAATGGATAGTACTTCTGAAATAACAGTATATACGACAAGTGATATAGGTGATGATGTATCTTTTAGACTTAAAGATGGCGATGGAGCGGTCATTTCCACAACAATGTTTAAGAATGAAGAAAGAAAAGTTACATTAACACTTAGTAATCCAGAAGATATAGATGTAAGAGAATTATATACTGTAGAAAGTGATCACTTTGGTGAAAACTATGTAACAATGCGTGGCATTCTTGATGATTCACAATTCTATTATAGTGGTGATGATTTAGGTGTGACTTATAAAAGTACACAATCCATGTTTAAAGTATGGGCACCTACAGCGAAAGAAGTTTATGTCAGTCTATATGATGATGTAGGTATATATGATGATAGCGGAAAAGTTACCGATCATACTGGTGGGCAAGAAAATGTTATGGTGCATCAAGATAATGGAATATGGTCTGTTACCATAGAGAATGATCTGGCTGGTAAATACTATATGTATAAAGTGGTTTTTACTGATGGAAAAGTTAATTATGCTGTTGATCCTTATGCCAATGCAGTTTCAGCGAATGGACAACGTGCAGCTATAATTGATATGGGTCAAACCAATCCTAGCTCATTTACTAGTGACTATCAACCACCTATCGTTAATCCGACAGATGCAGTGATCTACGAACTACAAGTAAGAGATTTCTCCATTAATGATAATTCAGGAATAACGAATAAAGGGAAATACAAAGCATTTACAGAAGTGGGGACAAATTATAACGGTATATCAACAGGTATTGACTCTCTTGAAGAATTAGGTGTTACTCATGTTCACTTACTACCTGTTTATGATTTTGCCACTGTCAATGAATTAAAGATTGATGATTCTTCAAGTGATGATCCTAAGTTTAATTGGGGATATGATCCACAAAACTACAATGTACCAGAGGGAAGCTACTCGACAAATCCAGAAGATCCTTCTAATCGAATTATAGAATTTAAAGAGATGGTACAGTCTTTACATGATAAAGACATTGGTGTTGTCATGGATGTGGTTTATAATCATACTTTCAATATAGAAGATAGCAATTTTGATAAAATTGTACCTGGTTATTACCATCGTACAGATGAAAAAGGAACTTTCACTAATGGATCAGGTGTAGGTAATGAAATTGCTTCTGAAAGACCTATGGTAAGTAAGTATATTATAGACTCAGTGATTTATTGGGCAGAAGAGTATGGAATAGATGGTTTTAGATTTGATCTAATGAAACTAATAGATATCAATACGGTTAAGCAATTAGAAAATAGATTACATAATGAGGTAGATCCAAGTATTATTATTTATGGAGAGCCTTGGAGTGGAGGTTCTACACCTTTATCAGGAGATCTTCAAATTGTTAAAGGAACTCAGAAAGATAATAACTTTGCGGTATTCAATGATAACTTAAGAGGTGCTATAAAAGGTGGTAGCGATGATGCTTCAAAGGGATTTGCTACTGGAGCAACGGGAAATGAAAGTGGTATTGTTACTGGAGTAAAAGGAGCCATTGATGATTTCACTAACTCACCTACTGAAACTATCAATTATGTTACAGCTCATGATAATCTGAATCTATGGGATAAAGTCATTAAAACTCAAGGTTTAGAAGAGCAAGAAGGTTTCGTTGATATCAAAGATGGGGAATTACAAGGAGAAGATGCAAATTCTTTCAATAGCGTAGAAGAAGCAGTAGCGGCAGCCACACCACATAGTAGTATTGATGAGGCTAATGTATTGAGTAACGAAACAGTAAAGAGAAGTCTCTTAGCAAATGGTATCATCATGACTTCTCAAGGGATTCCTTTTATACATGCTGGTGATGAAATACTTCGTACAAAGTTTGGTGATCATAACAGCTATCGCAGTCCAGATGCTATCAATATGTTGAGATGGGAAGATAAAGCAAAATATGATGAAGTATTTGATTATTATGAAGGTCTCATTGATCTTCGACAAGCCCATCCAGCCTTTAGGATGACAGATAAAGATAATGTTTATTCTAATATAAATGTATTCATCCAGGAAGATAGTGTTGTGGCTTATGCGTTAGAGAATTATGCTAATAATGATATATGGAAGAATATCGTTGTTATCTATAATGGTAATGAAGAGGATAAAATCGTTACCTTACCTTCCAATAGAACATGGTATACAGTCGTTAATGGTGAACGGGCTGGAACAGAAATTATCAATAGTTTCACAAGTGACCAAGTAAGTGTGGAAGGTTTAACGATGATGGTTCTGTATGATGAGGTATTGGAATATACCCCTGTTGCTACTAGTCTTGAGTTAAGTCATGAAGAAATTGGACTTGAGGTAGGAGAACAACAAGCCTTAACGGCAATTGTCAAAGATCAAGAAGAGCGCATAATGGATATTGATATTAGTTTTAATTCAGGAAATGCATCTATAGCCACAGTAAGCGATAATGGATTGATAAAGGCGATTTCAGAAGGTGATGTCAATATTGAAGTTGTTGCAGGAAACCTTAACAAAACAATTACTGTTCACGTTGGGGATAGAATACCAACAACCGTAGAAATTATTGGTGATAGCGCAGTCTATGAGACCTATACCATTAATTTAAACGTCGATATAAAAGATCAATATGATCAAATAATGACTGGAGAATCGATTTCTTGGAGTTCATCAAATGATGCAATTGCAACAGTCTCACAAAGTGGTAAAGTCACTGGAAAGGCAAAGGGAGTTGTAACGATTACTGCCCATGTAGAAGGCGTTATAGCAAGTAAAACCATAACAGTTAAAGAAAATGCAACTCATTATGTTAGACTTCAATATGTTCGTGAAGATGAAGTTTATGATGACTGGAACCTTTGGGTTTGGAATACTGGTGTACAGGATGATCAGATTGACTATGCAAAGATAGAGGATGGGAAAGCTATCTTTAATATAAAAGTTACACCTTTTACATCACAGATTGGTTTCATTGTAAGAAAAGGTACAGATTGGAGTACTGCAAAACAAGACATAACAAATGATCGTTTTATAGATATTTTTGAAAACGAAATTATAACCAAAGTAACGGCTATTAGTATGCAGCAAGATCTTCAATATGTAAAAGAAATAAATGGTCCAGAGCTTAATCAAGGAAAGGCAACATTCTATTTCAGAGATCCAGACCTTTTCGCAACAGATAATATGGATACAATTGATGGTGTTATGTTAAATATCATGGGTAATTCTTATGAAATGGTATATCAAGATAAAGATGAATTATTTGAATATACCTTTGAAACTGTTCCAGAAGGTGTATTTGAATATAATTTTAATGTAACTATAGGTAGTACAACAACTACAGTTTCGGATGTCTATAACCTTAATGCTGAAGGTCAATCTATATTTACTTATGATAAATTAGACCTTAGTATTGATGCTAGATTATCAAAGGCAGCAGTGAATTATAATGAGAATACAGTATTAACATTAACAATTAAGGAAGACGATGTAGATATAAGAGCTGCAGAAATTGTTATTGATGTTTCTGCAATTGGTGGCGACACAATAAGTATGGAACCATCACTCAACGAAGTTACTTTAGCTGTAAAAGATGATGTTGCAGCTGGAATTAAGGAAATTCCTATAACTGTTATTGATGAGTTTGGTGGGTATCATCAAGTCACTTCTAATATAGAAATATTACCTAGAAGTATGAATGATAATGATACTGTCTTTGACTTTGATGAAGCAAGGATATACTTTATGTTGACAGATCGTTTTAATAACGCAGACATGAGTAATGATGATCCCTATGAGATTGGATATGATAAAAATGATCCAGGATCTTATCATGGTGGTGACTTCAAAGGAGTTACAGATAAGTTGGATTACTTAGATGATTTGGGTATTAATACGATATGGATTACCCCTATTGTGGATAATATTAACTACGATGTAAGAGTTAACGATGATCCGCATATAACACCTTACTACGGTTATCATGGTTATTGGGCTGATAATTTCGAGGTGCTTAATCCACATTTAGGTACTATAGAAGATTTCCACACATTGATAGATGAAGCCCATAAGCGAAACATGAAGATCATGGTGGATGTGGTGCTGAATCACTCGGGATATGGATTAAAAAGTAATGATACAGCTAATGGCATCGAACAATATCCTACAGATGAAGATCGTAAACGTTTTGAAGGTTTACTTAGAGAAAATCCTGTAGATGGTGATCCTGTACTGGGCGAACTATCTGGACTACCAGACTTTAAGACAGAAGATGAAGCTGTGAGAGATCAGATTATAGAATGGCAAGTTAATTGGGTCAAAGAATTGGGTATGACATCTAATGGCAATACCGTTGATTACTTCCGAGTGGATACTGTTAAGCATGTAGATGATACAACATGGATGGCCTTCAAAAATGAATTAACTAAAGACTTTCCTGAATTTAAAATGATTGGTGAAAGTTTTGGTGCTTCACCAGAAGATTCATTAGGTGATTTAGGAAATGGTAAAATGGATGCTCTCTTAGATTTCTCTTTCAATGATAAAGCTAGAGAATTTGTTAATGGAGATGTTGAAGGAGTAGAAGAGTACCTTGAATTGCGTAACCAAAAGGTTAATAATACCTTTATCTTTGGTCAGTTCTTAAGTAGCCATGATGAGGATGGTTTCCTTACAATGGTTGAGAATGATTTAGGGAAACAAAAAATAGGAGCAGCCCTTCAAATAACTGCAAAAGGTCAGCCAGTTATTTATTATGGGGAGGAACTAGGTCTTGGGGGAACTAGTAATAACCCATACTATGATAATCGCTACGATTTTCCTTGGGAGCAAGTAGAAAACAATGATATGTTAGAACATTACACGAAACTACTAAACATTAGACAGGACAACAGTTTAGTTTTCTCAAAGGGAGATCGAACAAAAGTTGAAGCTTCAAATGATCAAGGATATGTTCTATTCGAGAGAAGTTACAAAGAAGAAAAAGTGCTAATAGGTTTAAATACCAAGGAAATAGTACAAGAAGTGACTTTTGACAATATATTTACCGCTGGTACATTGGTAAAAGATCTTTATAACAATAACTTGTATAAAGTAGATCAAAATAACAGACTTACAATCTTGATGCCTGATAGAGATAAAGGTGGAACAATTATATTGAAGAAATATACAAGTTCTAGCTCATCTAATTCAGATGATGACGATGATGATGATAAAGAAACCGATGAGAAGGCAAAGGATGATGCAATTAAGCAAGAAGAACAAATCATTAAAACTGATGATATTGAGAAGAGTCTGGAAGTTCTTAATGGCTCAATCACTGTTACAATCGCACCAGAAACATTTGAAGATAACTATACAAAATTGGTTGTAGCTATAGTTGATGATTCTAAAGATATAAATGAAGAAGCTTATATAAATATCGATGACACGCATGAGTTTGTTACACCAATTTATGAGTTTGATTTGAAAGATCAAGCTAATAAGAAAGTGAATTTTAAGAAACCGATAAAAATAGAGCTTAAATATGATCCAGAGAAAGTCAAAGATCCGCGTAAATTAGGTGTATATTATTTCAATGAGCAAACGAAGGAGTGGGAATACGTTGGGGGTATAGTAAGTGAGAACGGTACTATTTCCTTTGAAGCTCAACACTTTAGCAAGTATACAGTAATGGAGAGTAATAAAACTTTTAAGGATCTCAATGAAACTGCTTGGGCCAAAGATGCTATAGAAGTGCTAGCATCTAAAGAGATAATCAATGGAGTTGATAAAGATTACTATGAGCCAAGCAGAGCCATAAGCAAGGCGGAATTTGCTCAATTACTTGTGAAAGCATTTGATTTAGAGTCAAGTAATGACTATGTAAGTTATCATGACGTTAACAAAGATGATTGGTATTATGATGCGGTTCGTATTGCATCCGGTTTAGAGATTGTAGTTGGCTATGAAGGTGAATTCCATCCTAATAAAGAAACATCGCGTGAAGAAATGGCTGTAATGCTTCTTAGAACACTAGAAGCTTTAGATGAGAATTTAGAAGGTGAGAATAATCAAAGTTTTAAAGACGATGATGAGATTTCAGATTGGGCAACAAAAGCAGTGATGAAGCTCATAGGAAGAGATATCATTACAGGAACTCCAGATGGGTATTATTATCCCCAAAATAGTCTAACAAGAGCTGAAGCGGCAATAGTTATATATAAAGCCCTATATGAATAATAATCTTAAGAATATAAACCTCAACAAGGGTTTATATTCTTTTTTATTAAGGGGTTGTAAAATTGTATTAATAACTATATAATATATGTGTAATAAAATTGGATAATTTTGATTGAATTATGCTTAATTTACTAACTGGTTGATTATTTCTTTTGTAGCTTAAGTTCGATTTTGAGGTGTGAATTAATGGAAAAAGAAAAGAAGATTAAATTAATTATTATTTTATTTATTTTTATATTTTTATTTTTTGTGACAAGAGACAGTGAAGAAATAGCCACTAAGGATCAAAGTAGTATTGAGATATTTGCTAGTGATAGTGTGGAGTGACTGTGTTAATGGAAATATGAATGAGTTGTCTGATATAATGAATTTATTAGGGAGAGAACTTAACTAGTTTTATAATATTTAAGTAAAAAAAAGGATTTTGGAGAGTTATGTAGAATATATATTTTGTACAACGTAAATATTTTAATGGGGTGATTAACATGGTTAAACTTTATTATTGCGCAAATTGCAAGAAAATTCACGACAATCCGACTAAATGTGTAGCTTGTGAGAACGACAGAATAAAAGAACTGACTATTGGCACTCCCGTAAACGTCATTGGAACAAAGACAAAAGGTAATGTACATAAGATTCGAGAAGGTGAGGTTGAGCTTCGCGTGATCAACCCAGAATCAAGAGAAAAATCCATTAAGAAATATAAACATGATGAAATTCGCAAGGTCTTATAATTCAATATAATACCAAATAAAAGGGATAGTATGTTTGCTATCTCTTTTTTCTTATGATAAAATAAGAATAACGCTTACAGATATTAAGGAGAGTAAGACAGTGGATAATGGTGTAATAATTGAAGGATTAGTTACTGATTTAATCTATCATAATGAGGAGAATGGTTATACAGTTTGCGAAATAGAACTAGAAGAAGAAAAAATCATAGCTGTTGGTATATTACCTGGACTTCATCCGGGTGAAAACATAAAAGCAATAGGCGAGTGGAAGATTCATCCAACTTATGGTGATCAGTTCAGTATTGATTCCTACGAAAAGACAACGCCAAAGACAGTTCAATCCATTGAAAAGTATCTGGCTTCAGGTGTCATCAAAGGTATTGGTCCGGCACTTGCAAAGCGTATTGTTCAGAAGTTCAAAGAGGAGACTTTGAATATCATTGAACAACAGCCAGAAAAACTTGAAGAGGTAAAAGGTGTTAGTTTAACAAAAGCGCAACAAATAGGTGAAGTTTTCCATGATCAGAGAGAACTTCGTCAAGTTGTTATCTTTCTTCAAGACTATGGTATAACACCAGCTTACGCAATGAAGATCTATAAGAAATACCGTGAGCAAAGCATTGAACTTATTAAAGTAAATCCTTACCGATTGGCAGATGATATCCATGGTATTGGATTTAAAAAGGCGGATCATATCGCTAAATCTATGGGAATTGAACCTGGATCTCATCACCGTATAAAAGCTGCTATCAAGTATATCTTATCCCAATCAGCAGCCAATGGTGATACTTTTCAACCTGAGGAATTACTAAAAAAGAAAGTTGAAGGCTTGCTGGAAATCGAAATAGAGCTCATTGAAAATGCATTATTGGAACTACAAATGGCTAAACAAATTTACTGTGAAACAAGACAAGATGTTAAGCGTGTCTATCTCATGTCTTTTTATTATGCAGAGATTAATATAGCCAAGAAACTGTTGGAGTTAGCTGATGTACAGGATGAAATGGATGTCAAAGAAGCTGAAAAGTTCATTGATCAGATTGAGAAAAATAACGGAATTAGTTTAGCGAATAATCAAAGAGAAGCTGTTCGCGAGGCGATGACTAATGGGGTTTTAGTCATAACTGGTGGACCAGGTACAGGGAAGACCACTACTATTAATTCCATCATTTCTATGTTAGAGATGCAGGATAATGATATTTTATTAGCAGCGCCAACAGGTAGAGCAGCCAAGCGTATGACAGAAGCAACTGGTCGTGAAGCATTAACCATTCATCGTTTATTAGAAATTAATGCTTTTAGTGAATCCGGTAATTCTCAAATGTTTAACCGTAATGAAGAAAATCCACTGGAAGCAGATGTTATCATTGTGGATGAAGTATCTATGGTAGATACAATGCTGATGAACAGTTTACTAAAAGCGATTGTACCTGGGACAAGACTTCTTTTGGTTGGTGATGTAGATCAATTACCATCAGTGGGACCAGGAAATGTTCTAAAGGACATTATTGCAAGTGAAGGGATACCAGTAGTACGTCTGAATGAAATTTTTAGACAAGCTGGTGAAAGTGCTATTATTATCAATGCCCATCGTATCAATACAGGAGAATATCCAGAACTCAATATTAAGGATAAGGATTTCTTCTTTATGAAGCGTTCTGTGCAAGAAGAGGTCATTGGTACCATCATACAACTCATTAAAACAAGATTACCTAAGTTTGCAAAATGTTCATCAATAGAAGATATTCAGGTACTAACCCCTATGAGAAAGAGTCCGCTAGGTGTTGAACGACTCAATGAAGCTTTGCAAGAGGCTTTAAACCCACCTCATAAGAACAAGAAAGAAAAAGAATTTCGTCATGTTCTGTTGCGTGAAGGCGATAAAGTGATGCAAATAAAGAATAACTACAATATTTCCTGGAAAATATACAATAAATATGACTATCCTATTGATGAAGGTGTAGGTATATTTAATGGTGATGTGGGGAGAGTCAAAGAGATTAATGAGCGACTAGAAAAAGTTATTGTCCAATTTGATGACAAAAAAGTTGTGGAGTATGATTATAGTAATATGGATGAACTGGAACTGGCTTATGCAATTACTATTCATAAATCACAGGGAAGTGAACATCCAATCGTTATTTTACCTATTCATAGTGGACCTCCAATGCTTATGAGTCGTAATCTCTTATATACGGCTGTCACAAGAGCTAAACGCTATGTTGTCATAGTGGGTTTAGAGGAAACCGTTAAGAGAATGGTGGATAACAGGAGAGAAATTAATCGCTACGCATCTTTAAATGACCGTATTAAAGACATGAATGAACTACATCAAATGACTCTAAAATAATTCTTGCAGTAAGAGTTTGGTTTGGGAGAGGTAAATGATGAAGGTTTTTAATGGGTTACTGGATCTAATTTTTCCACCAAGGTGTTTACTTTGTGATGAGTTATTAACGGTAAAGGAGCGACATGTTTGTGAGGCTTGTGACATACATCGTTTCATTAATGATGGTCATCGATGTATCAAATGTGGAAGATTAGTTGACTCAGTGGAAGAGCGATGTGAGGTTTGTAAAGAAGTTGATTATTCTTTTGATCAAGGGTTTGCATTACTTCAATACGAAGGAATCATTCATACTACATTTTATCGATTAAAGTACGGGAAACGAAAAGAAATTGGTACAGCTTTTGGAAAAATGATGGCAAAGTATTTAGAAGATGAGATTGACCATCTTGATATTTCTGTCATTATACCCGTACCTTTGCATCCATCAAGAGAGATGCAAAGAGGTTATAACCAAGCTGGAGTTATTGCAAAGACATTAGCAAAAGAATTAAACCTACCCGTTGATATTAACTATCTTTTACGAATCAAAGCGACAAAACCACAGAGTTCACTTAATTTAAGAGGGCGGCAGAATAATCTGAAAAATGCTTTCAGTATATCAAACCAACAACAATATGAACAGGTGCTCCTAATCGATGATATTTATACATCAGGTAATACCATGGACCAATGTGCAAAAGTATTGAAGGAAGCTGGTACAAAAAAAGTATATTTTATAACTGCTGCAATTGCTAATCAACACAGATAATTATGCCGATATATTATATGATTAAGTTGCAGAAAGTATTTAGTTAAACTTACTGGGATTTAATCATTATATGGATAAGCTATTCAATAACTTACCGTTATTACTCTAGAAAAGAAGTAATATTAAAGAGCAAAAGTAGCTACGCTACATCTTCCTTTGGAAGTTTGTATCGTCGGGAAAGTTCCTTTAACATCAATTAACGGTTGCTAGTTGATTGATTGAATTATATGACTTTCCTATAAGAGTACAAAAGAAGAATATTATTTTATTCTTTACATAATACATATATAGTCAAGAGGATTCGGCATATTAGAAAATTTAGTGGGTAAAATAACTTGGAGGTGATGGCCGTGGCGGCTCGTCAATGTAGAAGATGTAGAGCATTATTTAATTACATACATGGAGATATTATTTGTCCAAAATGTAAAGACCAAGAAGAAGTAGATTTTAAAGTAGTACGTAAGTATTTAAGACAAAATCCAAAATCTACAATTCACCAAACAGTTAATGAAACAGAGGTAAATGTTCAGTTAATCAATAAATTCCTTCGTGAAGGACGTCTTGAAATAACAGATGATTCACCTATCGGTATTGATTGTCAGCGTTGTGGAGTTATGATTAAATCAGGGCAGTTTTGTGAAGATTGTCAAAATGAAATTAAAAAAGAGCTAAATGGCGCTGCAAATAGAGGTAATGAATTAAAGAAAAGATCTGGTGACTCAGAATACTCAAGTAAAGGTGCTAAAATGCATTATCTAAATAGAGACAATTAAAATGTTGATGAAAGTCTTGTAATGGAATTCGATTACAAGGCTTTTTCTTATTAACTAGAAAATAATCTTAAAATTGGAATAATCTTTATAACAATTAGATATAATGTTTACTTATTGACGTGTCGATATAATCATTGAATATAAATAAGGCGGTGGAAACACATGAAAATCAATGGGGTTAATAGAGTAACAAATATTTATAAGAATAATATGGTAAACAAAACTAATAAAGTTAATCAAGCGAAATCGAAAGATACTGTAGAGTTATCTTCAGTAGCTAAAGATTTTCAAGTAGCTAGGGAGATGGGCAAAAAGGTTCCAGACGTACGTATGGAAAAAGTTGAAGAGATTAAAGCGATGATGCAATCGAACAACTACAATATTGAAGGTAAAGAAGTAGCTAAGAAAATGGTAGAATCAGGATTTGATGTTCAGATCTAATATTTTAATATTAAGAGGGGATGACAATGGCAAGTTTAATGAATGACTTGACTAGTAATCTTAAAGAACAATTGGCATGTTATAAAAGCTTATTGCAACTCCAGCAAGTGAAATCAGAAGTGATTATAGCCAACGTCATTGAAGACCTACAAAAGGTTTCAGCAGTAGAACGAGAATTAGTTGGTAGAGTTTCAAGACTTGAAAGAGAACGAGAGCGACTAATAAAGGATATTGCCATTGTACTTAATAAGAAAGAAAAAGATTTATCAATACTCCGCCTGGCTGAATTAATTGGTCAAGATAAAACTGAAAGTAAACAACTTATTGAAATTAGAGAAAAGTTATTAGATACTATACAAGAATTAAAAGGGAAGAATACACAAAACGCAAATCTCGTTGATCAGGCATTAAATTATGTTGACTTTACTATGAATGCATTGCAGACAAGTAGAGTTATGCCAAGTGCTTCTGCTTATGCTGGTAAAGGACAAGCGGTTGAACAACAGTCTGGACAACGTTACTTTGATGCAAAACAGTAAGAGGTGATTTTATGGCTATTATGGGTAGTTCATTGTCCAGTGCCGTATCTGGATTAAGTGCAAGTCAGAGAGCGTTAGAGGTTACTGGCCATAACGTCACGAATGCTGAAACTCTGGGATATACGCGACAACGTGTTAATCAAAGCGATAGTCATTATTCTCTATTTGGATTTTCTGGTCAACAAGAGCTTCTTGTTGGTACGGGTGTAAGTATTCAAGAAGTAGCTCAAATCAGAGATATGTTTCTTGATATGTCCTATCGTGATGAAGCAAGTACCATGAAGTTTTATGAAGCGCAAATGTACGGTGTTAGCGAGTTAGAATCCATTCTTGGTGAAACTGTAGGAGGTACAAGCTTTTCAGATATCATAGGAAACATGTGGGAAACGCTTAATGAATTAAGTAAACATCCTGAAGGCTTAGAAGCAAGAGCTTCCTTTGTTCAGAGTGCAGTGCTATTCGTTGATCAAGCTAACCAAATTCAAGATCAAATGTATGATTACCAATATATGCTTAATGATAAAGTGAATAACCTAGTAGATGAAGTTAACGATATATCGGAACAAATTGTTCAACTTAATGCTATTATAGCAGAAGCTGAAGCGGGTGGTGTCAGTGCCAACGACTACAGAGATGAAAGAAATAATCTATTAGATCGTTTAAGTGAAATTATTGATATTAAATACCATGAAGAACCTAATGGTAGCGTAGTAGTTAATGCTGAAGGTTATACAATGATTGATGGTACCTCTTACGTTGAAATGGATACAGTTGTTACTGATCCAAATGCACCATTATCTAAACCTGTTTGGAAAGATACAAATATCGATGTTTTCTATGGTGATATAGATCCGGATAACAATGAGGATAAAGGGGAATTGAAAGGTATCCTAGCACTAAGAGGGGATAGTAATGTTGATTACACCTATCTAGAAGATAGTACTAAATATGAGGAGATTGAAGACTCTATACTTATGAAGACAATGGCTGAATTTGATTATCTTATACATCATATAACAAGTACAATCAATAGTATTGTAACGACGAATACCTATGGGTTAGATGGAACAGCAGGGGAACCTTTATTTTTACCAGTAAAAGATCTCACAGGGAATGCTGATGATGATTTAAAAGCAGGGAACATTATGATTAATGAAGATATATTAAATGATGTCGCTAAGCTGGGGTTAACAAGAGATCCTTCATTACCAGGTGATAACACCGTTGTATTGGAAATTATTGAAGCGTGGAATGAAGATAGTTTAAAAATTAATCCTAATGCGGATTATGATTTAAGTATAAATAATTTCTATAGTTCAATGGTTGCCGAATTAGGTGGAGCAGGAACTAATGCTATAACTCATTATGAAAGTCAAAGTATGTTGGTTAATCAAATTAATAACCAACGTTTAAGTATTATGGGAGTATCAACTGATCAAGAACTAACGAATATGATTATGTATCAGCAGGCCTATAATGCCAATGCTAAAGTCATAACGGTTATAGATGAAATGATAGATTCTTTAATGAATTTGTAAATATGGCACTAGAGTAATAATTAGAATTGAGGTGAAACGCGTGTCTTTTTTTGGATTGAGTGTTGCAACACAAGGGTTGTATACAGCAAGAGGAGCTCTTGATGTAACAGCTCATAATATATCTAATGCTGAAACAGATGGTTATAGCCGTCAACAAGCTGTGCAACAAGCGGCTCGTCCTATTGATAATGGAACTAATATAGGGATGTGGGGTACCGGTTCGGAAATAATTGAAGTATCACGAATTCGTGATGAGTACTTCGACTATAAATACTGGGATTCCAATACATTACTTGGTGAGTATGAATCTAAAGCTTTACATATGGGGCAAATAGAAATCATGTTTAATGAACCTTCTGATTCTGGTTTCACTACGAGTTTCAATAATTTCTTTGATTCTTTACAGGATTTATCTAAAAATCCTGCAGACCCTTCCTATAAGGCACAGACTGTTGGAATGGCTTCATCTTTTGCAGCTTACTTTAATACGGTTGCCACTAGTATGAATGAATATCAAAAGGATCTTAATCAAGAAGTAAAACAGCTCGTTGGTGAGATTAACGATATTGCTTCGCAAGTCGCTAAGCTTAATGACCAAATCTATACCTTAGAGTTGAGTGGACTAAAGGCTAATGATCTAAGAGATCAACGTGATTTGCTTGTTGATGAGCTATCAGGAATTGTGCCAGTTGATGTGAGCTATATTGAAGATGCTCATGGCTATGAAGAGATGGTTTTAAAAATCAACGGTGAAACATTAGTACATCATAATGATTATAATACTTTAGAGATAGTAGAAAGGGATTATAAGAAGAACCCTGAGGATGCAGATGGGTTATTTGATGTTAACTGGAGTAACGGTAATCCTTTTGATATTAACCATAGTAATATGTCAGGTGAATTAAAAGCCATTATCGATGTGAGAGATGGTAATAATGGTGCTAATTTTAACGGTGGAGTAAAGCAGTATGATGAAACCACTGGTGAAATGGTGATAGAGGGAATTAATCGATTTGATATATTACCTTCTGGAGAAATAGAAATTGATGGTGTAGCTTATAAATATACTGTTAGCAGTTATAATGATACGGATAATGAAATGACTATTATACTTACTGATAAACCACCTGCTGCTGACATAACTATTGGTGGTGATGCAGAAATTGGTGAATCTTTAACCTGTAAAGGTATTCCTTACTATATGCAGAAATTAAATGAATTCGTTAGAACATTTGCTGAAGAGTTTAATCAAATACATATGCAAGGGCAATTAGAAGATGGAAGCTATGCTCAAGAATTTTTTGTTACTGAGGATATTAATAATGGCGGCGGTTCTTCAATGGACTTAAATGACCCTTATAGCTATACTCAAATCACAGCACAAAACTTTGCAGTTTCAAGTGAAATTGAAGAGGATCATACAAAATTTGCTACGTCTTATTCTGTGACTAATGGGGAAAGCGATAATCAATTGATTCTTGATTTGAGTGGTATTAAAGATGGAAGTGCATTTAGTAACAGCGATCCAGCTAACTACATGGAGATGTTAATAGCAGATGTAGGTATTGATACGATGAAAGCTAATACTTTCTACAGTAATCAAAACTCTATTAATCACACCATAGAGAATCAACGATTATCATTTTTAAGTGTAGATCTCAATGAAGAATCCATGAATATGGTGAAGTACCAGCAAGCCTATAATGTTGCAGCGAAGATGATTAGTGTATTCGATGAAATCTGTGACACCACTATTAATGGCTTAATCCGATAATTATAAAATAAGATTAGAAATGGTTCAGGAGATGATTGATCATGCGTGTAACCAATCAAATGGTAACCAATAATACGATGCTCTATCTGAATAATACCCAATCTAATATGCTTGATATTCAACAGCAATTAACGACAGGAAAAAAGATTGGTAAACCTTCAGATGACCCTATAGTAGCGGTAAGAGCACTAAAGCTAAAAACTGATGTTTCTGAAATTAGTCAATATAGTAGGAATGTGGATGATGCAACGTCTTGGATAGATGTGACAGAACAAGCGCTAATTAACATGACTGATATGTATAAAAGAGTTCGAGAGTTGACAGTCCAAGGTTCTTCAGGTACCTATACATACGAAGATCATGTTAAAATGCTAGAAGAAATCAAACAACTGAATGAACAGTTGGCCCATGAAGGAAATATAACCTATGCGGGGCGTTATATTTTTTCCGGATATAAAACGGATACCCCACTTATTTATACAGAGGATGTAACACGGGAAGTAGATCTTGAAGAAACATTTGCTCCATCAGACATATATCCTGAGCACGTGGTTTATGGTGGAGATCCTACTAATCCGACTGACCATCCAGAGGAAGCTGATGTCTATAAATTACGATTAGCTTATGATGATGTAAGTAATGTAACTACAGATCCTGTATATACAGTAGATAATTCGTTTACCTCTGAAACAATTGATTACGGAAGTTTAGTTGATGGTACTGTATATGTATTAGAGGATACTGGTGAATTAGTATTTAATGAAGTAACAGCAAATACCTTAAAGACTTCAGATGTCAAGGTATCCTATAAAAAGACTAGCTTCGAAGACGGTGATCAAGTACCAGATCATTATTACAAATTTAACGAGCATCATAGTGAAAGTATTGAGAAAGTTGGTACAACTATAAAGTTAACGAATATCCCTATTGATCCAGCTAGTGTCACAAGTATTAGCGTCGGAGGTACTCCTATTACTGGAACAATTGCGTTTGCTCCTGCAACATCATCTGTACCAGCCAATGGTGCATTAGTAAATATTGAGACTGGAGAAATCACTTTTGATGGAGGAATAGCTGATGATACAGTATCGATTGATTATGAATCTATAGTTGATGGAACTATTGATCAAGATATTGAATATGAAATCAGTATAGGACAAACCATGGATGTTAATACTCTAGGAAAAGATGTATTAACAACAGAAAGTATAAGAGATCTGGAACAACTAATAAATAATATTGAATACAATGTAGCAAAAATAAGTGAGTATGAAGATCAAATTGAAGTGGTTAATAATGATAATACTCTCTCTGAGGAAGCGAAACAAGAAAAAATTGAAGATTTAGAAGCCTCAATAAGAGTTTATTCTGATCAGATTAATAATTATTATGATGATATGACGACTAATGTAGATAATGCTATGAAACAACTAGCCAATGAAACGGCTGTAGTGGGTAGTAAAGCTAATCGTCTAGAATTAACAGCTAATCGTCTAGAAGATGATAGTATTAACTTTACAGAGTTATTATCTAAGACAGAGGATATTGATATGACAGAAACTATTATTGAATTACAGAGTAATCAAGTGGTCTATAACGCATCATTGATGGCTACATCTCAGATAGTACAACAATCACTCATCGATTTCTTAAGATAAATGAAATAAAATGTGTTAAACTAAAAGATAAGAAGCCTGCTATATGCAGGCTCATGTTTTAGGAGGAAAAAGTATGGAAATAAAGACTAGAAATTTTGGTACTATTGAAATAGAAGATGATCAAATACTTACATTTGAAGATGGTATTCCTGGTTTTGAAAAACTAAATAAGTTCGCGCTTATAAATGATAAAAAAGATTATCCATTTGCTTTTTTGCAATGCGTAAGTGATGGTGATATTTCCTTAACAATTATCAATCCGTACGACTTGATTAAAGATTACAGTTTTGAAGTCGATGATACACTGATCGAGAACTTGGGACAGATTAAAGAAAATAATTTAGCCATCTATGTAGTCGTAGTAATTCCTGATAATATAGAAAAGATTACAGCAAACTTAAAAGCACCGATTATAATTAATATTGAGGCTAAAAAAGGAATTCAAGTAGCATTAAGGAATGATAACTATCAAATTAAGCATCCTGTTTTTAATGAACTTCTAGCATGCTTGAGTACAGAGGAGGAGGAAATATGCTAGCTCTAAGCCGTAAAAAAGATGAATCAATTATTATTGATAGCAATATTGAAATAGTAGTTTTAGACATAAGCGGTGATCAAGTAAAGCTAGGCATAAGGGCACCTAAACATATTTCAATTCATAGGAAAGAAATATACCTTCAAATTCAACAGGAAAATACTATGGCAGCAAAAGTTCCATTAACTGAAGAGAAATTGGTAGAGTTAAAAAATAAACTAAAAAAAATATAAATTATACTAAAGGTCTACAAAATAATATACGATATATATAATGTAAAGATAGTGGTAGGCCACCACCAAGAAACTAAAAAATTAATTTTGTTCTCTGCAAGGATGCGGAGACGTAATATCAAGGAGGAGTTTTTTTATGGTAATTAATCATAATATGTTAGCTATTAACACAACTAATGCTTTAAGTCGTACTTCTGGTACACAAGCAAAATCAATGGAGAAGTTATCATCTGGTTTAAGAATTAATCGTGCTGGTGATGATGCAGCTGGTTTAGCAATCTCAGAAAAAATGAGAGGACAAATCAGAGGTTTAGAGCAAGCTTCTAGAAATGCTCAAGATAGTATTTCACTTGTTCAAACTGCAGAAGGTGCATTACAAGAAACTCAATCTATTCTTCAAAGAATGAGAGAATTAGCAGTTCAATCATCTAATGATACTAATGTACAAGCTGATAGAGATGCGATTCAAGCAGAAGTTGACCAATTAGCTACAGAAATTACAAGAATTGCTGATACTTCAGAATTCAATACTCAAAGCTTATTAGATGGTACTTTCAAAGGTACATTCCAAATCGGTGCAAATAAAGGTCAACAAATGGAATTAACAATTAACAAAATGGATTCAGAAACATTAGGTGTAGCTGCTAATGAAGGGGTTAAGTATGGTGAAACCACTGGAGCCGCTGATAATGGTATAACTGGAGATGCTACTTTTGATGTTGTAAAATTAGATGCGTCTGTTGATGTAAATGATGGTACTGACCCTTCAGCATATACAGTTAATTATGTTCTTAAAAATCAAGAAACTGGACAAGTAGAAGCTGTTAGTAATGATGGACAAAATTATTACGCATTAGGTGCTGCAACAGATGAAGCTAGCTTAGCCACTGCAACTATTACTGGTGATGTTGATAACAGTGGTGGTGGTGGTGCTGTAACTGGATTCGTATTCACTGATAAAGTTGTATCAGGTACAGTAACTTCTGATGCAGCTGGTACTGTAGTAACAGGAACTAACACAGTTGATTTCCAAGCTGGCCAATCTTTAAGCTCAGGCGAGTATACCGTAGTAGATACTACACATGCTTTAGTAGGTGCAGGATTTGGTTTAATTGATTCAAATGGAGAATTAGTTGCTGTTTCTGATAATAATAACGCTCTCGTTACAAATAATGGTGGTGAGTGGACAAATGTTGCTGGAGATAAGTTGATGTTTGACTCTGCTGGTACATTCGCTGCTGGTGATACTCTGAAAGTGACTGGAGAAGGTGGTATCGATATATCCTCTCAAACAGCAGCAAATAGTGCTATTGAAACTATTAATGATGCTATTACAACAGTTTCTTCACAAAGAGCCAACTTAGGTGCTGTTCAAAACAGATTAGAGCATACTATCAATAACCTTGATACTTCAGCTGAGAACTTACAATCTGCTGAATCTCGTGTTCGTGACGTTGATATGGCTAAAGAAATGGTTCAATTAACTAAGAACAATATTTTACAACAAGCAGCTCAATCAATGTTAGCACAAGCTAACCAAGCTCCACAAGGTGTATTATCTTTATTAAGATAACTATAAATATAAGCCGAGTAATCAGACTCGGCTTTTTTTAATAATTATATAAAAATCTTAAAAAAGACTAAAGTCTCAAATAAAAAAGACGAAATATATTATAGAAGCAATTTAATAGTAATGAATAATTAAAAATCAAGGATGACAAAAATCTTATAATTACTGCAGGATGCAGGTGATTTATAAGAAGATTTGTTATACCTTGATTTTTTTGTTTTTTAGGTAGGAAAATAATTTAGATCGCTTAAATGTAATAGTAAGGTGATTCAAGGAGGAGTACCATGTTAGTTTTAGGAAGAAAACCAGGAGAGTATGTCATGATTGGTGACAGTGTTCGTGTAGAAGTTGTAAAAAGCAAGGAAGGTGATTTACGACTTGCTATAGATGCTCCTAGAGAGGTAGCTATTACGCGTGGGGAAATTTATGAAGCGAAGCAAATAAAAACAATGAAGTAAATTACATAACACTAGCTCAAGGATGAGTGAGTAAAACTGTTGCTGCAGGATGCAGTTAAGGGGTCAGTTTTACTTACTCATTCTTTTTTTATTATAAAGTTCTAATGAGTTATGTAGGATCTCCAAAAACCCGGGAATGGAGTTCTTAACATATATGCATTGTGAAAATGGAAGTTCACAACAATATTAAAATTACAAGGAGGTTTTATTATGGTAATCAATCATAATATGTTAGCAATTAACACAACTAATGCATTAGGAAGAACTACTGGTGCACAATCAAAATCAATGGAAAAATTATCATCTGGCTTAAGAATTAACAGAGCTGGTGATGACGCAGCTGGTTTAGCTATCTCAGAGAAAATGAGAGGACAAATCAGAGGTTTAGAGCAAGCTTCTAGAAATGCGCAGGATGGTATTTCTATGGTACAAACTGCTGAAGGTGCTTTAAATGAAACACAATCCATTCTTCAAAGAATGAGAGAATTAGCAGTACAATCATCAAGTGATACATTAGTTCAAACAGATAGAGATAAAATCCAAGCGGAAGTTGATCAATTAGCAACAGAAATCACAAGGATTTCGAATACAACTGAATTCAATACTCAAAATCTATTAAATGGTGGACTTGATTCTACAACTACTAATGGAAGCGATGTTACATTTCATATAGGAGCGAATGAAGGACAGCAATTAACTTTTGGTATTTCAGCAATGGATGCAGAATCTTTAGGAGTTGCTAGTGACAGCACTACTGGTACTGTATCAGGTGCTACAGATGTAACAGATGCTACTGTATCAGGAAGTGCGGCAGCTGTAACGGATGGTAATACAGTTACTGTTAGTACTGTAGCAGTTGCAGCAACTGCTGGTGATGTAGTAGGTGCCACAACGTATGCGAATATCGCCGCTTTAAACACTGCTTTAGGTGACTGTTCAACTACTAATAAAACTATTGAGATTTCTGTAGATGGTGGAGCAACTCAAACAATCACTTTCGATGCTGATTATTCTGGTGGTGGCGCTTTTGCTGACTGGACAGCATTTGAAACATTTGTTGATGGTCAGCTTACTGGAGCAACTGTTACTGGTGCTGATGGTGCTGGATTTACATTCACAAGTTCTTCAACTGGAGCAAGTAGCTCCGTTTCAATTACTTCAGACCCTGATAGTATCACTGGTGCAGGTACTGAAACTGCAGGTACTGACACATCATATACTGTAACACTATCAGATGGAGCAAGTACGGATTCTGTTATAACAGGTTTAGCAGGTACTGAAACTAGTATTTCTGGTACTGGGGACTTTGCTGGCTTTACGTTAACAACAGATGGAGCTTTTGATGAGAACTTAGCTGCAACAATTACTGTGGGTGTAGCAACATCATCTGCTGCTTCTATTGCATCTGATGGAACAGTTACTGACGCTGTAGTTGCTAGTGGTATAGATGTTTCTTCAAGAACTGCTGCTGATGCTGCTATCACGACTATAAATGATGCTATTGATACTGTTTCAGAAGAACGTTCAAAATTAGGTGCTCTTCAAAACAGATTAGATCATACTATTAATAACCTAGATACATCTGCAGAGAACTTACAATCTGCTGAATCACGTATTCGTGACGTTGATATGGCTGAAGAAATGGTTGAGTTAACTAAAACTAATATTTTACAACAAGCTGCTCAGTCCATGTTAGCTCAAGCTAATCAAAATCCGCAAGGTGTATTATCTTTATTAAGATAATTATATAGTATATGATGTGTTTGAGAGGATAGCATTGCTATCCTCTTTTTAATGCGTCTAATTTTTATAAGGAAATAAAGAGATATCATATAGTTCTAAAGTAACGCTAGACGTAAACCGATAAAATAGATAAGGGATACACAATGGAAGGAGGTCCGTTGACTATTAGCCGGCGGGATAGACTATGGAAATTAATAATGGGGTAAATATTAGTTCGTCAAAAAATACTGCACAGGCAAACACAAATATCGAAAGAAAATCAACCTTAAATAATGTAACTACAAGTCAATATCTAGTTAAGCAGAACAAAGAAGGAACAACTCAGGATGGTTTGATACCAGCTGTTGAAGAAAGAACTGTGGTGAGAGCTATCGAAGAAGCTAACAAAAAATTAGTTGGTAGTAATAAAGAAATGCGCTTATCTATTCATGAAGAAACAAAGAAAATTAATATTAAAATAATTGATAAGGATACTGATGAAGTGATCAAGGAATATCCGCCAGAAAAGCTTTTAGATATTTTTGCAAGAATGATTGAACTTTCTGGTCTTATTGTCGATGAAATGAGGTGATGGAATGTCAACTATACGTTTTTCAGGTATGGCATCAGGGATTGATACCGAATCCATGGTGACAGAGTTAATGAAAGCTGAAGAAACAAAAATGGATAATTTGGAAAAAGATCTTCAAATGTTGGAATGGCAAAAAGAAGCTTGGGAAGAAGCTAATGCTAAGATTTATGAATTCTACACAAATGACTTGTATAAAATGAAGCAACAAAGTACATACATGAAAAATAATGCTACGGTTAGTGATACAGGTATTATGCAGGTTACAGCAGGTGCAACAGCCATTAAAGGTGTTCATGGATTTAATGTGACACAATTAGCTAAAGGGTCTTATTTAACAGGTAAACTAACAAGTACAGCTGACAATAGCACTACTATGAGTACATTAAGCGCAGGAGCATTTGCGAGTTCTGATGATATTACATTAAAGGTGAGTACTGACGGTGGTACTACTGAGACTGAGGTAACGATTAATAAAGATGATACGATGGCAGAAGTGGTGGAGAAATTGAATACCGTTTCTGGAATAAATGTGAGTTTTGATGATGAATTCGATACTTTATTCTTTGCTACTGAAGATACAGGTGCAGACCAAACGATTCAAATAAATACAAGTGATGCAGATGGAGATCAATTATTACAAGCTTTTGGCTTTGGTCTAGTTAATACTGCGACAGGGACGACAGGGGATAACTTACAATTTACTTACCAAGGGGAGACATTCGAAACAAGTGATAATAATGTCAGTATTAATGGCATGGAGATTTCTTTCACTGGAACTGGTACAACAAATGTGGTTATTGAACAAGATGTTGACGCTATTTATAATGAAATAAAAAGTTTTATTGAAAGCTATAATGAATTAATAACGTATATAAATGAAAAGGTCTATGCTGACGATGCCGATGGTTATGAACCTTTAACCGATGAAGAAAAAGAAAGCATGACTGATGATCAGATTGAGATATGGGAAGATACGATTAAAGACTCTCTTTTAAGACGTGATAGTACTCTGATGTCGTTAACAACAAGTATGCGTGAAGATTTAACGAATGAAAATGCTTCAGCAGGCTCTACTTTTGAATCTTTGAGTATGTTGGGGATTGTTACTGGTGACTATACTGAAAGAGGATTACTTCATATTAATGGGGATGAAGATGACCCGCTTTATGGAGCGCTAGAAAACGATTTAAAGGAAGCAATTGAAAGTGATCCTGAAGAAGTGGCGAAGTTATTTAGTCAAATAGCCGAAGACATTTACAATGATCTTACAGATCGCATGGCTTCAACAGACCTTAGTAGTGCTTTTACTATTTATAATGATAAACAAATGGATAGTGATATTGAAGATATAGAAGATGAGATGGAAGATATGGAAGATTACTTGATCATGATTGAAGATCGCTATTACAGTCAATTTACAGCAATGGAGCAAGCAATTATGCAATTAAATCAACAGAGTGCATCGCTTACATCCATGTTAGGAGGTTCATAAGAAGTATGGTCAATAATCCTTATAGTGCATATAAAAATAACTCAGTGCTGACAGCATCCCCCGAAGAGCTAACATTAATGCTATATGAAGGAGCTATCAAATTTTCAAATCAAGCTATTGTCGCAATTGAGCAAAAAGATATTCAAAGGACCCATAATTTAATTATCCGAGTTGAGGATATAATATCTGAGTTAAGAGTAACATTGAATAAAGATTATCCAATTGCTGAACAACTTGACCAAATTTATGATTATCTGCTAAGGAGGCTTACGGAAGCTAACTTTAAAAAGGATAAAGAAATCATAGAAGAAGTTAATGAGCATATCCGTGAGTTAAGAGATACATGGAAAGAAGCTATGAAAATCGCAAAAGTAGGTAAGGTTTAAGAGGTGATAGGATGAAAAATCAGCAAGTGAATATTCTACTGGATGCTCTAAAGAATAAGAAACTTTTTTATGAAAAAGTTTATGACTTAACTTTAGATCAAAACATCCTATTAAATGATGGAAAGTCCTCAAAGTTTAATATTGAAAAGTTTGAAGGCTATATGCAAAGTAAAGAAACCTACATTAACAAGATTAATGATTATGATGAAGGCTTTAATGCTTTCTACGATAACGTTAAGGAAGAACTTCATCTTAATATGCAAACATATTCAGAAGAGATCAGAGAAATGCAAGGGCTAATAAAGGACCTAACTGAGCTAAGTGTTCGGATTCAAAATTTAGAGATGAAAAACAAGCAATTGTTAGATGCTACTTTAATTAAGGAAAGGAAGGAAATTTCTAATTTCCGTAAATCACAAAATACCATATCAGCTTATGATAAGGTTATGAAGAAAGTGATTCCTAACCAATCCTTTTTCTTAGATCGTAAGAAGTAATTTATACTATTATATGTAGAAACGGTCTGTAATTAGAAGAATCGTTTCTACATGATATGTATAATAGCTATTGGAATATCTTTCAATGGAATAAATCATTGATTAATTGGCAATTATATCTTATAATGAGTAATTGAATAAGACGTATGACAAAAAGATTGTTAGTACTTAATGTTTTTACTTGACTAAGCTAGAGTATTGTGTTATAGTAGGAAGGTGAAAAACGAGGGTTCTTTTTTTATGCCCAAATTTTTAACTTTATCTGTTTATTTAAACAGATTTAGCACAATAATTTTGACAGATGCTACAATCTTTAAGTGGAGGTGGAAGTTGTGAGAACAAAAATCACATTAGAATGTACGGAATGTAAACGCCGTAACTACAACACTACTAAAGACAAGAGAAATCATCCAGAGAGAATGGAAACTAAAAAGTACTGCAGATTCTGCAAAACACACACTAATCACAAAGAAACAAAATAGGTATTGTTGCTTTTAAATGTTACATGCTGTTTTAAGTGGGGAGTAATATTCAACACTCCATCAGCTTAATAACAGGGAGGAGTGAAAAATATGAAATCTATATTAAAGGGCTTAAGAGGGGAATTCAAAAAAATTGTATGGCCTAATCCAAAAGAGCTATCAAAGAAAACAATTACTGTATTAGTAGTGGTTACAATTTGTGCGCTTCTTATTAGTGTTATTGACATGGTCTTACAATCAGGTGTTACTTTAATATCAAATATCTTTTAATGAAAAAGGATGGTTTTATGTCTCAAGACACAAGATGGTACGTTGTGCACACTTATTCTGGATATGAGAATAAAGTGAAGGCCAACATTGAAAAAATAATTGAAAATAGAAATATGCATGATCAAATTCACGAAGTAATCGTACCTCTTCACGATGTGACCGAAGAAAAAAACGGTAAACGTAAAACTGTTCAGCGTAAAGTATTCCCAGGTTATGTACTATGCAAAATGATCATGAATGATGATACATGGTATGTCGTAAGAAATACGAGAGGTGTTACAGGGTTCGTTGGACCTGGTTCAAAGCCTGTACCTTTAACTGAGGAAGAAATTAAGAACATGGGAATTGATATGTCATCAGTTTCTATCGGTGTTGAAATCGGTGAAGTGATTAAAGTTACTTCTGGACCTTTTGAGGGCTCAGTCGGTGGAGTCACCGAGATACATGAGCATAAACATACGGTTATTGTTCAATTATCCATCTTTGGTCGGGAAACACCTGTTGAACTTGATTATACTCAGATTGAAAAAATGTAGCCCAAGATGCTTATGTAAATTATTCAGGAGGTGTATTTAATAATGGCTAAAAAAGTAACAGGAATGATTAAACTTCAAATTCCTGCTGGAAAAGCTACTCCAGCGCCACCAGTTGGTCCAGCGTTAGGACAACATGGTGTGAACATTATGCAATTCACAAAGGAATTTAACGCAAAAACAGCTAACCAAGCGGGTATGATTATCCCGGTTGTAATTACAGTATACCAAGATAGAAGTTTTTCTTTTATCACTAAAACCCCACCAGCAGCAATTTTAATTAAAAAAGCATGTAATATCCAATCTGGTTCTGGCGTACCTAACAAAACTAAGGTTGCAACAATCTCTAAGGAAAAAGTGAAAGAAATCGCAGAATTAAAAATGCCTGACTTAAATGCTGGTAGCTTAGAAACAGCTATGAGTATGATTGCTGGTACAGCAAGAAGTATGGGTGTTGTTGTAGAAGACTAGTCTTTAGTATTAAAGAATCAATCTTTTCGTGCAAAAGTGGGAGGGATAATCTCCCCGATAATACCACAAGGAGGTCTCGTAATGAAAAGAGGAAAAAGATATTTAGAAGTAAGAAAATTAGTTGATCCGGTTAAATTATATGAAGCGAAAGAAGCTGTAGGTCTTGTTCAAGATACAGCTAAAGCTAAATTCGACGAAACAGTAGAAGCTCACATCAAATTAGGTGTTGATGGTCGTCATGCAGATCAACAAGTTCGTGGCGCAGTTGTATTACCAAACGGAACTGGTAAAACTGTTAAAGTATTAGTTTTCGCTAAAGGCGAAAAAGCTAAAGAAGCAGAAGCAGCAGGAGCTGATCATGTAGGTGCAGAGGAATTAATTCCTAGAATCCAAAACGATGGATGGTTAGATTTCGACGTAGTAGTTGCTACACCTGATATGATGGCGGTTGTTGGTCGTTTAGGTCGTGTGTTAGGTCCTAAAGGCTTAATGCCAAACCCAAAATCTGGTACGGTTACAATGGACGTTACTAAAGCTATTAATGAAATCAAAGCTGGTAAGGTTGAGTATCGTTTAGATAAAACTAATATTATTCACGTTCCAATCGGTAAAGCATCATTTGGAACTGAAAAGTTATTAGACAACTTCCACACACTTATGAATGCTATTATTAAAGCTAAACCAGCTGCGGCTAAAGGTCAATACTTACGTAGCGTTTCTATTAGCTCAACAATGGGTCCTGGTATCAAAATTAATCCTGCAAAGATTAACGAAGAATAAAAAACCATTGACAGGCAGTTCGATCTATGATAGAATTGCTATGGTTTGAAATAGAGCACAATTTCATATTGTTGCTGTAGACAGTAGGTGCGTATGCATAACGTAGATCAACCTACCGAGGTGAGACGATTCAGAAGATATTTCTTCGGAAAGTTTCTTAAGGTAATAAATAACCTCTCTGTCTATGGCGGAGAGGTTTTATATATGGTGAAGTGGTTCGATGCCACTGAGCTTTTAGAATGTAGGATGATAGTTATTACCTAGGATATGGAGGTGAAAACGTGGCAAAAGTAGAACAAAAACAAGTTGTTATTGATGAAATTAAAGAAAAATTAAACAATGCTAGTTCTGTAGTATTAGTAGACTACCGTGGTCTTACAGTAGAAGAAGATACTGAGCTTCGTAAAGCATTAAGAGAAGCTGGTGTTGAATACAAAGTATTCAAAAACACAATGATGAGCTTTGCATTTAAAGATAGTCAATTCGACGAGTTAAGACAACACTTAGCAGGTCCAAGCGCTATTGCTATTTCTTATGATGATGCAACAGCAGGTCCTAGAAACTTAAATGATTTTGCTAAGAAATATGAAGCATTAGAATTTAAAGCTGGTGTAGTTGAAGGAGTTTACTATGATGAGGCTGGAATGAAAGCAGTTGCTGCTATTCCATCAAGAGACGAATTACTTTCTCGTTTACTTGGCAGCTTCCAATCACCAATGGCTTCCTTTGCTCGTGTTATTAAGCAAATCGCTGAAAAAGAAGAAGCATAAGATATTATTAAATAATTAAACTAAAAAAATATTTTTGAAAATTATTCGGAGGTGTAAGATCAATGGCAAAATTAACAACTCAAGAAATCATTGATGCTATTAAAGAACTTTCTGTTCTAGAATTAAATGAATTAGTAACAGCATGTGAAGAAGAATTTGGTGTATCAGCAGCAGCTGGCGTTATGGTAGCTGGTCCTGCAGCAGGTGGTGCAGCAGAAGAGAAGACTGAATTCGACGTTGAATTAACAGACGCTGGTTCACAAAAAATTAAAGTAATCAAAGCAGTTCGTGGTGCAACTGGCTTAGGCTTAAAAGAAGCTAAAGATTTAGTTGAAAGTGCTCCTAAAGTATTCAAAGAAGGTTTAGCTAAAGAAGAAGCTGAAGCTTTAAAAGAAGAATTAGAAGCAGTAGGCGCAAAAGTAACTTTAAAATAATCTCTTTCCATAATCAAATAAAATCTCCTGAGTTATCAGGAGATTTTGTTTTGAAAAGGGAAAGTTTTGAACCACTTTTGAGCTATGCATAGAAAACTACCATTTCTAACATGATACTCTCTTTTCTGTGTCTAGTTGAGAGGTGGACTGCATACATTTGTTATGTTTTGTATTGATTTTGGTATAAGAGATCATTAGTTTGGAAATAATTTGTATGTATATTTCGCAACTTTTATCAACAGTTTAGAAATTATGTGATATCTATATTTTCGACATTCCAATTTATTAATTATTGGAAATAAAAAAAATGTGCATAAAAAACACATTTTATCATAGAAATTACTTGACATGTTTACGTCGTTGTGATATTATTTTATATTGCATTACGTTGCTTAATTATTACTTTACATTAGTCATCATAACATAGATTTTAGTAACTTGCAATAATGATTTAAAAAAATTGTTAAAGATGACGAAAAAATTACAAAGTTTTTAATGTTGTAATTTTAATATAAATAACCAAGGGGTGAAACGTATCATGGAGAAAAATAGGATTAAACCTCTAAAGGTTGGTAGGCGTGTAAGAATGTCTTACGCGAAGAAAAAAGAAGTTCTTGATATGCCAAATTTACTTGAAGTTCAAAAGAACTCCTATCAATGGTTTTTAGACGAAGGACTTTTGGAAGTATTTAATGATATTTCCCCAATCACTGATTACAGTGGAAATCTTGTTCTAGAATTAGTTGATTTTGATTTAACTGGCGACCCTAAATACCCAATTGATGAGTGTAAAGAAAGAGATGCTACATTTGCAGCTCCTCTTAAGGTTAAAGTCAGATTAATCAATAAAGAAACTAATGAAATTAAAGAACAAGAAATTTTTATGGGTGATTTCCCACTCATGACTGATACAGGAACCTTCATAATTAATGGTGCTGAACGTGTTATTGTCAGCCAGCTCGTTCGTTCACCAGGCATTTACTATAACATTGACTTTGATAAAGTTGGTAAGCGACTTTTCTCTGCCACTGTTATACCAAACAGAGGAGCATGGTTAGAATATGAGACAGATTCTAATGATATTTTCTATGTGCGTGTAGATCGTACTAGAAAAATACCTGTTACTGTACTTATTCGTGCACTTGGTGTTGGAACAGATGCTGAAATCATCGATTTATTTGGTGAAGAACCTAAGATTATGGCTACTATTGAGAAGGACAGTACAAAGTCAAAAGAAGAAGGTTTACTCGAAGTCTATAAAAGGATTCGACCAGGTGAGCCACCTACAATTGACAGTGCAGATAGTCTTATTACATCTATGTTCTTTGACTCAAAGCGCTATAACTTAGCAAGAGTTGGACGTTATAAATATAATAAAAAGCTAGCATTAAAAGCAAAAATTACTGGTCTTAGAATTGCGGAACCAGTTATTAACAAAGCAACAGGCGAGGTCCTAGCTGAAGAGGACATAAGAGTAACGGAAGAGCTTGCGGATCAGATTCAAAATGCAGGTATTCCTTATGTATGGGTAAAAACCGAAGATGATAGAAATTTAAAAATTCTAAGTAACTTAGCTGTTGACATTAAATATCATTTAGAGTTAAGTGATGAAGAATTAAAAGCTGCAGGAATAAACGAAAAAGTTTATTATCCTGTATTAGAAGAAATATTAAATGAGTTTGATGATATGGAAGATATCAAAGAAGCTCTTAAAAAGAACAGTAGTAGACTTGTACCAAAACACATTACTATTGAAGATATTATGGCTTCTATTAACTACAATATTCACTTAGAGTATGGTTTGGGACATAAAGATGATATTGATCATTTAGGTAACAGAAGAATCCGTTCTGTAGGCGAACTTCTTCAAAATCAATTTAGAATTGGTTTATCAAGACTTGAAAGAGTTGTTCGTGAAAGAATGACCATTCAAGATCAAGAAGTTGTTACACCACAGGCATTAATCAATATTCGACCTGTTACAGCTGCTATTAAAGAATTCTTTGGTAGTTCACAGTTATCTCAGTTCATGGATCAGAATAATCCACTTGCTGAATTAACGAATAAGAGACGTTTATCAGCCCTAGGTCCTGGCGGTCTTTCGAGAGAGAGAGCTGGTTTCGAGGTTCGTGACGTACACCATTCTCACTATGGTCGTATGTGTGTTATCGAGACGCCAGAGGGTCCTAACATTGGTTTGATTAACTCTTTAGCAACTTATGCTAGAATTAACGAATATGGTTTCATTGAAGCTCCATATCGTTTAATTGATAAATCAGGTGATGAACCAGTTGTAACTACTGATGTTAAGTACTTTACGGCTGATGAGGAACTTGGAAAGCGTATTGCCCAAGCTAATGAGCCACTCGATGAAAATGGACATTTCGTTCACAAACGTGTCGGTGGTAGAAATAGTGGCGAAATCACTGAGATGGACTATAACACCTTAGATTTAATGGATGTTTCTCCTAAGCAAGTATTCTCTGTGGCAACATCTATGATTCCTTTCCTTGAGAATGATGATGCTAACCGTGCCTTAATGGGTGCCAACATGCAGCGTCAGGCCGTACCATTATTAATTACTGATTCATCGATTGTTGGTACTGGAATGGAACACAAGGTAGCAGTTGACTCAGGTGTTGTTATCGTTGCAAAGAACCCTGGAGTCATTGAAAGCGTATCAGCAGTAAAAATAGTAGTTAGAACTGCAGATGGTCATAAAGATGTTTATAAACTTCAAAAGTTCACAAGATCTAACCAAGGTACATGTATCAACCAAAGACCAATTGTTCAAAAAGGTGACCGTGTTGAAAAGGGTGAAGTTATTGCCGATGGTCCTTCAACATGGCAAGGTGAGATTGCTCTTGGTAAGAACCCATTAATTGGTTTCATGACTTGGGAAGGTTATAACTTCGAGGATGCGATCCTTTTAAGTGAAAGATTAGTTGCAGAAGATGTTTATACATCCTTACACATAGAAGAATATGAATCAGAAGCAAGGGATACGAAATTAGGTCCTGAAGAAATTACACGTGATATTCCTAATGTAGGTGACGATGCTCTTAAAGACCTTGATGAGAGAGGTATTATTCGTATTGGTGCCGAAGTACGTTCAGGAGATATCATGGTAGGTAAAGTTACACCTAAAGGTGAAACAGAACTTACTGCTGAAGAGCGTTTATTAAGAGCGATCTTTGGTGAAAAAGCAAGAGAAGTTAGAGATACTTCTTTAAGAGTACCTCATGGTGAATCTGGTATTATCGTAGACGTTAGAGTCTTTACTCGTGAAAACGGAGATGAATTACCACCAGGTGTTAACCAACTTGTTCGTTGTTATATCGCTCATAAGAGAAAAATCTCTGTTGGTGATAAAATGGCGGGTCGTCATGGTAACAAGGGTGTTATCTCACGTATTCTACCAGCTGAAGATATGCCATTCTTGCCAAATGGTCGCCCACTTGATATCGTTCTTAATCCGTTAGGCGTACCATCACGTATGAATATTGGTCAGGTCTTAGAAGTGCATTTAGGTTTAGCAGCTAAAGCTCTAGGCATTAAGATTGCAACGCCAGTGTTTGATGGTGCACATGAGAATGATATTATGGATACACTTGAAATGGCTAATGATTATGTCAATACGCCATGGGAAGATTTTGTAGATAAATATGGTGCTGACTTACATCCAGATGTATTAGAGTACCTTGAAGAAAATAAAGACCATCGTGAAGAATGGAAGGATGTTCCACTTTCAAGAGATGGTAAAGTATCATTACGAGATGGACGTAATGGTGAATACTTCGATAGCCGTGTAACAGTTGGTTACATGCACTACTTGAAACTTCACCACTTAGTAGATGATAAAATTCATGCTCGTTCAACTGGTCCTTACTCATTAGTAACTCAACAGCCATTAGGTGGTAAGGCACAATTCGGTGGACAGCGTTTTGGTGAGATGGAGGTATGGGCACTTGAAGCATATGGTGCTGCGTATACTCTTCAGGAGATCCTTACAGTTAAGTCTGATGACGTTGTAGGTCGTGTTAAGACTTATGAAGCAATTGTTAAAGGTGAAAATATCCCAGAACCTGGTGTACCAGAATCCTTTAAAGTATTATTAAAAGAATTACAGTCGTTAGCATTAGATGTTCGCGTTTTATCAAATGAAAATGATGAAGTTGCTATCAAAGAAAATGTTGATGATGTTGATGATTTGAACGTTAATATTGAAGGTACAGAAGATGGTCCAGATGCAAAGAAGGATTATCCACAACAGCAGGGGGCAAGACCTGAAGGTGAAGGTCAAAACTTTGATGATGTAGATGAATTCGATTTGGACTTTGACGATGGATTTAGCATTAGCGACGAACCATTATTTGATGATGAAGATTAAGGAAGGGGTGCCTACAAAATGCCAATGCAAAATATGGAAAAATCGATTGCTTTTGATGCAATACAGATAGGTTTAGCTTCTCCTAACAAAATACGTGAATGGTCTCGCGGTGAAGTTAAAAAGCCAGAAACCATTAACTATAGAACCTTGAAGCCTGAGAAAGATGGTTTATTCTGTGAAAGAATTTTCGGTCCTAGCAAAGACTGGGAATGTCACTGTGGTAAATACAAGAGAATTCGTTATAAAGGTGTAGTCTGTGATCGTTGTGGCGTTGAAGTAACTAAATCTAAAGTAAGAAGGGAAAGAATGGGGCATATTGAACTTGCGGCCCCTGTATCCCACATTTGGTATTTCAAAGGTATTCCAAGCCGCATGGGTTTAATTCTTGACTTGTCACCACGTGCTCTAGAGAAAGTATTATACTTTGCATCTTACATTGTATTACATCCTGGTGAGACAGCATTACAATACAAGCAATTGCTTACTGAAAAAGAATTTAGAGATGCTTATGATAAGTATGGTAATACTTTTAAAGCAGGCATGGGTGCTGAAGCCGTTAAACAATTACTTGCTGATATTGATTTAGAAAAGCAATCAGTTGACTTGAAAAAGGAACTTGCTGAGACAGTAGGTCAAAAGCGTGTTAGAATCATTAAAAGATTAGAAGTCATTGAAGCATTCTTAAAATCAGGTAATAGACCGGATTGGATGATCTTAGATGTTATTCCAGTTATACCACCTGATTTAAGACCTATGGTTCAATTAGATGGTGGACGTTTTGCTACATCTGATTTAAATGACTTATACAGAAGGGTTATTAATAGAAATAACCGTCTTAAGAGATTACTTGATCTTGGAGCGCCTGATATCATTGTAAGAAATGAAAAGCGTATGCTTCAAGAAGCAGTAGATGCATTAATCGATAACGGTAGAAGAGGTCGTCCAGTTACTGGTCCAGGTAATAGACCGCTTAAATCATTATCTGATATGTTAAAAGGTAAGCAAGGTCGTTTCCGTCAGAACTTACTTGGTAAGCGTGTTGACTATTCAGGTCGTTCTGTTATCGTTGTAGGTCCTGACTTAAAGATCTACCAATGTGGTTTACCAAAAGAAATGGCTATTGAGCTTTTCAAACCTTTCGTTATGAAAAGACTTGTTGAAGATGATTTAGCTCATAACATTAAATCTGCAAAAAGAATGGTAGAGAGACTTCAATCAGAAGTTTGGGATGTCTTAGAAGAAGTTATTAAAGAGCATCCTGTTATGCTTAACCGTGCTCCTACTCTTCACCGTCTTGGTATTCAAGCATTCGAGCCTACATTAGTGGAAGGTAAAGCTATCCGCTTACACCCATTAGTATGTACAGCTTACAATGCCGACTTCGATGGTGACCAAATGGCGGTTCACGTACCGTTATCAGTAGAAGCTCAAGCAGAATGTCGTTTCTTACTTCTTGCACCTAATAACTTATTGAAACCTTCTGATGGTGCACCTGTTGCTGTACCTTCTCAGGATATGGTTCTAGGTATTTACTATCTAACTCTTGATAAAGAAGGCGAAAAAGGTGAAGGAAGAATCTTTAAGGATGAAAATGAAGCTATTTTAGCTTATGATAACTTTGAAGTAACACTTCATGCTAGAGTTAAAGTAAGAAGAGTTATGGAAATCGATGGTGAACTTATTTCAAAAATCATTGAGACCACTGTAGGACGTATTATCTTTAATGAAGCTATTCCACAAGATTTAGGTTTTGTGGAAAGAAAAACAAAAGAAGATCAACTTCTTTATGAAGTAGATTTCTTAGCTGGTAAGAAACAATTAAAGCAAATCTTAGAGAGATCAATTAACGTACATGGTGTTACAAAAACAGCTTCTGTTCTTGATAACATTAAGTCATTAGGCTTTAAGTTCTCGACAAAAGGTGCTTTAACTGTATCCGTTTCTGACATGGAAGTACCTCCTGAAAAAGAAGGTTTCTTAGAAGAAGCTGATAAAAAAGTTGAGAAAATCATTAAGATGTTCAAACGTGGTCTTATGACTAATGAAGAACGTTATCAAAAAGTTGTAGCAACATGGAATGAAACAAATGATAAGATTACTAAAGCCTTATTGGCAGGCTTAGGTAAGTATAATAATATTTATATGATGGCTCACTCCGGTGCCCGTGGTTCTAATGACCAGATCAAACAGTTAGCTGGTATGCGTGGTCTGATGGCATCTGCATCAGGTCGTATCATTGAATTACCAATCAAATCTAACTTCCGTGAAGGTCTTGATGTACTTGAGTACTTCAACTCAGCCCATGGTGCTCGTAAAGGTCTTGCTGATACAGCGTTAAGAACAGCCGATTCAGGTTACTTGACAAGACGTCTTGTAGACGTATCTCAGGATGTAATTATCAGAGAGCTTGACTGTTCTCATGGTAAAGATTCTGTATCAGGAACTTGGGTTAAAGCCTTTATGGATGGTCAAGAAGTAATTGAACCATTAGAAGAAAGAATTGCTGGACGTTGGTCTGTTGATGAAATTCGTCATCCAAAAACAGACGAAGTATTAGTTAAAGCTGATACAATGATATCTCCACCAAAAGCCAAAAAAATTGTTGACTCAGGTATTAAGAAAGTGCATATTCGTAACGTATTGAACTGTCGTTCAAAAATTGGTGTATGTGCTAAATGCTACGGTGCTAATATGGCTAATGGTGAAGAAGTACGTGTAGGCGAATCTGTAGGTATTATTGCTGCTCAATCTATCGGTGAGCCAGGAACGCAGCTTACAATGCGTACCTTCCATACAGGTGGTATTGCCGGTGATGATATTACACAAGGTTTACCAAGGGTTGAAGAGTTATTTGAAGCACGTAAACCAAAAGGTTTAGCAATTATTGCTGAATTTGGTGGTACTGTTGCTATAAATGATACAAGGAAAAAACGAGAGGTTGTCATCACGAATGATGAAACTGGCGAGTCTAAAGCTTATCTGATACCATATGGTTCTAGAATCAAAGTTATGGATGGAGATGTATTAGAAGCTGGAGATGAATTAACAGAAGGTAGTGTCAATCCTCATGATATCCTTAAGATTAAGGGATTGCAAGCAGTTCAAGATTATATGACTCAAGAAGTTCAACGTGTATACCGTTTACAGGGTGTTGATATCAACGATAAACATATCGAAGTTATCTGTCGCCAAATGCTTAAACGTGTTAAGATAGAGGAAAATGGTGATACAACACTATTACCAGGTAGCCTAGTTGACTACTTAGTGTTTGATGATGTAAATGAAGAGATGGCTGCAGAAGGTAAAGAGCCTGCAGAAGGTAAGAGAGCTCTATTAGGTATAACAAAAGCTTCTCTTGCAACAGATAGTTTCTTATCCGCTGCATCTTTCCAAGAAACAACACGAGTATTAACTGAAGCTGCTATCAAAGGTAAGGTTGATCCACTAATCGGTCTTAAAGAGAACGTTATTATTGGTAAACTTATTCCAGCAGGTACAGGAATGAATAAATACCAAAGGGTTGGTGTTGAAAAGAATCAACCAATGATTCATGAATATAGCGAAGAATTATAAAACATATAGTAGGTAACACAAACCAATAAGACCTCCTGTCTTAAATGGTTTGGGCGGTACGTCCATGTACCGCTTGTTATACCTACTATATGTTTTATTGCTAGGTAGGATAGTAAGAAGCATATAACAGGTGATGCAAACCAATAAGACGTCCTGTCTTAAATGGTTTGGGTGGTACGTCCATGTACCACCAGCTACACCTGCTATATGCTTCTTTTGCAAAACTGGGGTGTGTTTACAGTAACATCAAGAAGCATACAATAGGTTTCGCAAACCAGTAAGACGTCCTGTCTTAAATGGTTTGAGTGGTACGTTCATGTACCACTGGCTACGCCTACTGTATGCTTCTTTAGTAGTAGAAAGAAGCGAAAAACTAAGTAAGAAAGCTACTTTAGTTAAAAGAAGTACGGTTAAGAAGAGTTATGAGTTGTAAAAATTTATTCAATAGGAAATATTCATAGCTGGACATGTTTCATGCACATGTGATGTAAATAAGTGGTATAATAGTAGAGATGAGATCACATTAGGGACAAGTATTTTAGCGTGTAAGGGGGCTAAACCATTATGATAGAAGTTTGCATTGATTCTTTTAAGTCGGCTAGGAATGCTGTTGAAGGTGGAGCTGATAGACTGGAGGTATGCCATAATCTTGTGATTGGAGGAACGACTCCATCCATTGGATTACTGCGTCTTATCAAAGAACACTATGATATACCTTGTCATATACTCATAAGACCTCGATATGGGGATTTTGTTTATTCTGAGGAAGAGATCCTTGAGATGATTGAAGATATCAAACTCTTTAAAGCACATGGAGCTGATGGGTTTGTTATTGGTGCATTAGATAAGGAAGGTTATCTTGATAAAAGAGCTTTAAAGCGTTTGATTGAGGTAGCTAAACCAACATATATTACCTTTCATCGCGCCTTTGATCAAGTACAGAGTCCAGAACTTTGCTTAGAGGAACTGATTAATCTAGGAGTTGACTGTATCTTAACATCGGGACAAATGAGCAATGCTTATGAAGGAAAAGAATTAATCAAGGAACTGGTGAGGTTAGCAAATGGGCGTATATCAATTATGCCTGGTGCAGGTATAACCACAGACAATTTTATGGAGATAAAGCAAGAAACTACAGCTGATTTTATCCATTTTTCTGCAAAGAAAGTAGAAGAAAAGAAAAGTCCTAATCTCAAAGTAGATGTAGGGTTACAGGGCAAGAAGCATCAACCAATTTACATAACAGACACAGAAATTGTTAAAATAATAAAAGAGTTAGATGAAAAAATTGTAAAATAGCTTATTTTTTCGAGATAGTACTTGACATTTGGCTGCTATAGTGATAGAATTTGCAAGTGTGCAATTTAGTACATCTTGAAGGGAGGAAGTTGATCACGAGATTATCCTATGGATAATGATCAACGGACATATGCTGCAAGATTTAATGACACAGCCTAAAACTGTTGGTTTGAAACAAACTATTAAAGCTGTAAACAGTGGTGAAGCCTATTTGGTTTTTGTTGCACAAGATGCTGTAACACAAGTTAAAGAGCGCGTCACTACAGTAGCTAGAGCTAACAGTATACGAATAGAGTATGTTGATAGTATGACAGAATTAGGCAAAGCATGCAATGTTGAAGTGAAAACTGCAACCGCTGCACTAATTAATGAATAATGAAGGAGGTGCCCATTAATGCCAACTTTTAACCAGTTAGTAAGAAAAGGTAGAAAATCTCAAGGAAAAAAATCAACAGCTCCTGCGCTTAACAAAGGTTTCAACTCCTTACGTAAGAAGAGCACGGATACATCAGCACCATTTAAGAGAGGTGTTTGTACAGCTGTTAAAACAGACACACCTAAAAAACCGAACTCTGCGTTACGTAAAATTGCCAGAGTACGTCTTACTAATGGTATCGAAGTAACTGCGTATATCCCAGGTGAAGGCCATAACTTACAAGAGCATAGTGTTGTTCTTATTCGTGGTGGTAGAATCAAAGACTTACCAGGGGTTCGTTATCACATCGTGCGTGGTACTTTAGATACTGCTGGTGTAGCTGACCGTAAACAAGCTCGTTCAAAATACGGTGCAAAAAGACCTAAAAAATAATAAGTCTTTATTATTCAAGGTTGGTGCCAGGTACGGCCTAAGGGCAGCCTGAGGTTGCAGATGATTATAGATCAGTACCGGCACATACGGGTAATCAGTTATGCTCGAGTACCGAAGATTTAATTCAATATGATTAAGGAGGGAAGAATCGTGCCACGTAAAGGACATATTCAAAAAAGAGATGTACTACCTGATCCAGTTTACAACAACAAGGTAGTGACTAAATTAATTAATAATATTATGTTAGACGGTAAAAAAGGTACAGCACAAAAAGTTGTATACGGAGCTTTCGAAAAGATTGCTGAAAAAACAGGCAAAGATGCAGTAGAGGTCTTTGAAGAGGCTATGGAAAACATCATGCCAGTTTTAGAAGTAAAAGCTCGCCGTGTCGGTGGTGCTACTTACCAAGTTCCAATGGAAGTTAGACCAGACCGTAGACAAACATTAGGTTTACGTTGGTTAACATTATATTCACGTAAGCGTGGAGAAAGAACTATGGTTGATCGTTTAGCTAGCGAACTTATGGATGCTGCTAACAACACTGGCGCATCTGTTAAGAAGAAAGAAGATACACATAAAATGGCAGAAGCTAACAAAGCTTTCGCACATTATAGATGGTAATAATCACCGTGTTTATAATATAGTGTTTATATATAAGACGTTAAGGTTATACACCTTAGCGTCTTAATCAGGATAATAGATGTTATTCTGTTGAAAAGATGTAATATCTTGCATAAAGCATAATCCTACATCACATACTACACAATATTGATAAAACTTAAGGAGGATATCATGGCAGGTAGAGCGTTTCCTTTAGAGAGAACAAGAAATATCGGTATCATGGCTCATATTGATGCTGGTAAAACGACTTTAACTGAACGTATCTTATTCTATACAGGTAGAACTCACAAGATTGGGGAGACTCATGAAGGTGCGGCTCAAATGGACTGGATGGAACAAGAACAAGAAAGAGGTATTACAATCACTTCTGCGGCAACTACATGCCAATGGTCTGATAATAGAATCAATATCATTGACACACCAGGACACGTTGACTTTACAGTAGAAGTAGAGCGTTCTTTACGTGTACTTGACTCATCAGTTGGTGTATTCTGTGCAAAGGGTGGGGTTGAGCCTCAATCTGAGACAGTATGGCGTCAAGCTGACCGTTATAGCGTTCCTCGTATGGCATTCGTTAATAAAATGGATATCATGGGTGCGGACTTCTTTAACGCAGTTGAAATGATGAAAGATCGTCTTGGTGCTAATGCAATACCAATTCAGTTACCAATTGGTGCAGAAGATGATTTCATAGGTATCATTGATTTAATGACAATGAGAGCCTATATCTATAAAGATGACCTTGGTCAAGAAATTTCTGAAGAAGAGATTCCAGCAGATATGCAAGATCAAGCTGATGAATACCATGAAGTAATGATTGAAGCAATTTGTGAAACAAACGAAGATTTAATGATGCTTTATTTAGAAGGGGAAGAGATTCCTGTAGCAGATCTTAAAAAAGCACTTCGTGAAGCTGTAATCAACGTACAGATTATTCCAGTTATGTGCGGTTCAGCTTATAAAAATAAAGGTGTACAAAAATTATTGGATAATGTTATCGAATATTTACCAGCTCCAACAGACGTACCAGCTATTAAAGGTACATTACCAGATTCAGATGAAGAAGTAGAAAGACCATCTTCAGACGAAGAGCCTTTTTCTGCTTTAGCATTCAAAATCATGGCTGACCCATTCGTTGGTAAATTAGCATTCTTCAGAGTTTACTCAGGTACACTTAACTCAGGTTCTTATGTTCTTAACTCTGTTAAGAATAAAAAAGAGCGTGTAGGTCGTATTCTTCAAATGCATGCTAATAAGCGTGAAGAAATCGACAAAGTATACTCAGGGGATATCGCAGCTGCGGTTGGTTTAAAATTGACTACAACTGGTGATACTCTTTGTGATGAGAAAAATCCAGTTATCTTAGAATCAATGGTATTCCCAGAGCCAGTTATCTCTGTAGCTATTGAGCCTAAAACAAAAGCTGGTCAAGAAAAAATGGGTATTGCTTTAGCTAAATTAGCTGAAGAGGATCCAACATTTAGAACTTTCACTGACTCTGAAACGGGTCAAACAATTATCGAAGGTATGGGTGAACTTCACCTTGAAATCATCGTTGATCGTTTATTAAGAGAGTTCAAAGTTGAAGCTAACGTAGGTGCTCCACAGGTTGCATATAAAGAAACCCTTGGTAAAGCTGTTGATGTAGAAGGTAAGTTTGTACGTCAATCAGGTGGTAGAGGTCAATACGGTCACTGTAAGGTACGTTTTGAGCCTATGGATGCCAATGGTGAACACCTTTATGAATTCGTTAATAAAATTGTTGGTGGTGCTATTCCAAGAGAATACGTTCCAGCTGTTGATAACGGTATTCAAGAAGCAATGCAAAGTGGTATCTTAGCAGGTTACCCTGTATTAGGTGTTAAAGCTGAATGTTATGATGGTTCTTACCATGATGTGGATTCATCTGAAATGGCTTTCAAAATTGCTGGTTCAATGGCATTTAAAGAAGCTATGAGAAAAGGATCTTCAGTATTATTAGAGCCAATCATGAAAGTTGACGTTATTGTACCTGAAGATTACATGGGTGACGTTATTGGTGACATTAACTCACGTCGTGGTAGAATCGATGGTATGGAACCAAGAAATGGTGCACAACTTATCCATGGTTATGTACCTTTAGCAGAAATGTTTGGTTACGCAACTGACCTTCGTTCTAAAACACAAGGTAGAGGGCAATATTCAATGGAGTTCAATAGCTACGAGCAAGCTCCAAAGAGTATTCAAGAAAAAGTAGTTAACAATAAAGGTGAATAATTACCTTATTTCATTACTAAAAAGTGAAGGCATTTAGTAAGCTACTTTGTAGTTTGCTAAACCATCACTTGATGATAGATTTATATCTAGTCAGTCAATAGTATTGATTGACGTCCAAATCTCTTTAATCTTAAGGAAATAAGTGCTTTTTATCTATAAAAACACTTGCAAAATTACTGGTAATAAAATATAATGAAGATTGAAGCGATTACTTACAAGAAAATTAGGGATTTTATCCCGATTATAGAGTAAAAGAAGGAGGAATTTCATAATGGCAAAAGCTAAGTTTGAAAGAAATAAACCACATGTTAACATTGGTACTATCGGTCACGTTGACCATGGTAAAACAACTTTAACAGCAGCAATTACTTACACTTTACACAAAAGATTAGGTACTGGTGAAGCTGTTGCATTCGAAAATATCGATAAAGCTCCAGAAGAGAGAGAGCGTGGTATCACTATCTCTACTGCACACGTTGAGTACGAAACTGAAAATCGTCACTACGCACACGTTGACTGCCCAGGCCATGCTGACTACGTTAAAAACATGATCACTGGTGCTGCTCAAATGGACGGTGCTATCTTAGTATGTTCTGCAGCTGATGGTCCAATGCCTCAAACTCGTGAGCATATCTTATTATCTCGTCAGGTAGGTGTACCTTACATCGTTGTTTTCTTAAACAAAGCTGATATGGTAGACGATGAAGAGTTAATTGAATTAGTAGAAATGGAAATCAGAGAATTATTATCTGAGTATGAATTCCCAGGTGACGATACTCCTATCGTTATCGGTTCTGCTTTAAAAGCATTAGAAGACCCAAGTTCAGAGTGGGGCGACAAAATCTTAGAATTAATGGCTGAAGTTGATGCTTACATCCCAGCTCCAGAAAGAGATGTTGACAAACCATTCCTTATGCCTGTAGAGGACGTATTCTCAATCACTGGTCGTGGTACTGTTGCAACTGGTAGAATTGAGCGTGGTGTTCTTCACGTATCTGATGAAATTGAAATCGTTGGTATCGTTGAAGAATCAAGAAAAGTAGTTTGTACAGGAGTAGAAATGTTCCGTAAATTATTAGACGAAGGTCAAGCTGGTGATAACATTGGTGCGTTACTTCGTGGTGTTCAAAGAGATGATATTGAAAGAGGTCAAGTTTTAGCTAAGCCTGGTTCAATTACTCCACATACAAAATACAAAGGTCAAGTTTACGTATTAAGTAAAGATGAGGGTGGACGTCATACTCCATTCTTCAACAACTATAGACCTCAATTCTATTTCAGAACAACTGACGTAACTGGTGTAATCCAATTACCAGAAGGTACTGAAATGTGTATGCCTGGCGATAATGTAGAAATGGAAATTGAGTTAATCGCTCCAATCGCGATGGAACAAGGTTTACGTTTCGCTATCCGTGAAGGTGGTAGAACTGTAGGTGCTGGTACTGTAGCTGAAATTATCGAGTAATTTTAGTTAAGTCAATTACCTTAAATAATCAACCCGCTTAGATTTTTCTAAGCGGGTTTTTTAGTGCGTATTTATGATATACTATAGATAACATTTAATAAAGCTCATACTAATGGTTAATAGTATTCTTTCGTTAAATGAGTAGGTTAAATTAGCATTGCTATAATTTAATTCTTAATTTAGCCCTAATATAGAAAGTTTTATACATATGTCGTGTACTTGATAAGGGTGGGTGAGAAACGATGGTCATTAATCAACAATTAGCACAGAAGTTAGTGGATAAAATCATGGATAATCTAGGTTATAACATTAATATCATGAACGATGAAGGTATCATCATTGCAAGTGGTAATCAAGAACGAGTGGGTACTTACCATACCATCGCCAAAGAAGTCATTAAGCAAAACAAGACCATGGTTATCTATAGAGATGATGAAGTTCATTACAAAGGGGTTAAAGCTGGAATCAATATGCCTTTCTTTTTTAAAGAACAATTAGCTGGTGTTATCGGTATTACTGGGGATCCTGATGAAATACAAAACGCAGCGGAATTAGTTCGAATGGCTACAGAAGTTATGCTAGATCAGGAATTCTTAAAGGAAAGAATTTTCTCCCACCAAAGTCAAAAGACTTTTTTTATTAATCGTTTATTGAATATCAATGAAGAGGAAGTAGGGGAAATCAAGCAATGGGGGACAAGATTAGGCTATAACATGGATATACCAAGAGTTGTATGTCTCATATCCTTGCACAATATAAGAGCTCTATCAAAGACCTCGCCACTGTACACCTCAGCGAATATTCGTAACAATATATTATCCCTTATTAAAGAATCGAACCTCCATAGTAAAGAAGATATTTCAGCCTATATCAATGTTAATGAGATCATTATATTTAAAAGTATATTTCATATAGAAGAATATAGAGAAGCTATGCAGAAATATGCTGATGAGATTTATCAAAGTGTTCAAATGAAGTACCCATTAGTATGGAACATTGTTGTAGGAACTTATCATGAAGGAATTTTAGGTCTTCAGAAAGGCTATGAAGAAGCAGGTGCAGTTAAGAATTTTATAGCTGATAGCACACTTGTTTTCTCAGAAGACTTTCAATTTGAATACTTAATATCAAGAGTACCTCAGGAGTATATGGATCATTTTCTTAAGGAGAAGTACTTACTATTATCAGAAGATGAACAGCTGCTAAAAACTGTCCTAAGTCTTGTAGAAAGTAATATGTGTATCAAGGAAGCAGCTGATCGACTATATATCCATCGTAATACAATGAATTTCCGAATGAAGAAAATTAAAGAGCTTTTTGGAATTGACCCCTTTAATAATGAAGAGGATCGGCAATTTCTTTGGCTGCTTGTTATGTACATTAAATTATATGGTGTTGATCAATCAAAATAATTGTGCTATCAGTACAATTATTTTGATTTTTTTTATGGAGTTAGTGCAAGATAATTTTCAGGTGAGTAGCGTATAATTGTAAGAAAACAAGTTATAAAATTGAACTTCTTACATGCTTTTAGTACGGATTAAATAAATTAATAGTATCAAATTATAAAAACAAAGAAGTGAAGGAGAATAGGATGAATATTGTAATAGCCCCGGATTCATTTAAGGGAAGCATATCCGCTGAAGGATTTTGCAATATAGTTGAAAAAACAATTCTTGAATTAGATAAAGACGCCACTGTCCATAAAGTACCTTTGGCAGATGGAGGAGAAGGTACAGTTGAAGCCCTTACCTATAATACTGGTGGTAAGATTAAAGAAGCTACTGTAACGGGACCATCAGGCAAGACAGTTGTTGCACAATATGGTATTTTAGGCAATGAAAGTACAGCTGTTATTGAGATGGCCAGTGCTTCTGGTTTACCTTTAGTTCCACAAGCAGAAAGAAACCCTTTAATAACAACCACTTATGGAACAGGAGAGCTGATTAAGACAGTAATTGCCGAAGGTTGCCAAGAGATTATCCTTGGTATCGGAGGAAGTGCAACTAATGATGGTGGAGCTGGAATGTTACAAGCGCTTGGATTTAATCTGTTGGATGACCAAGGGGAAGACATACCTTGGGGTGCAAAAGGTATTGCAAAGTTAGCATCTATTAAAAAGGATCAAGTAGCAAAAGAGGTTACTGCAATAAAAATAATAGTTGCATGTGATGTCAATAATCCTTTATGCGGTCCAAACGGCGCTTCATTCGTATATGGTCCGCAGAAGGGCGCGAAGCATGATGAAGTGATTTGGATGGACCAAGCGCTAAGGCATTATGCAGATATTATTCAGACAGATCTAGGACTAATGATTGCAGATACACCTGGTGCTGGTGCGGCAGGGGGATTAGGAGCTGGATTAATGGCTTTCCTTGGCGCTGAATTAAGACCTGGTTTTGACATTATACAAGCGCATAGTGGTTTAGAAGAAATATTAAGAAATGAAAAAGTGGATTTAGTTATCACAGGGGAAGGTGAAATGAATCACCAAACGATTAATGGTAAATTACCTGCTGGAGTATCTGCTTTAGCAAAGAAATATGGAGTTCCTTGTATTGCCTTTGTGGGTAATATTGGTGATGGTGCTGAAATGGTTTATGATTGTGGGTTGACGAGTATATTTAGTATAGTACCTGGACCACGTACATTAGATCAAGCCATGGCAAATGCAGATAGTTATCTCTATGAAACTGCACAAAGAGTTCTAAAATTATGGATGATTGGCAAAGACGAGTTGAAGTAACGCATGAGGGGAAGATGAAGCAGGATCTATGATTTCTGCATCATATATAAGGTGTAATAATCAACATTATACCTTAATTAAAAAAAGTGGCATTGCCACTTATACATAAAGGGGGAGTTACACTATGGTTGACGGACCAATTCTTATTCTAATACTTATCGTGGGGATACTATTTATAGTATTAGCTACATCAAAGTTTAAGGTTCATCCATTTATTTCACTTTTATTAGCTGCTTATGGTATAGCATTTGCTGCTGGCATGCCTGTTCTTGAAATAGGCTCAACCATTAGAAATGGTTTTGGTGGTATACTTGGGTATATCGGTATTGTAATCTTACTTGGTACCATTATAGGAACTATTCTAGAGAAGTCTGGGGCAGCCATCACTATGGCTGATACAGTTCTTAAAGTAGTTGGAGAAAAGCATCCTGGATTAGCTATGAGTATTATTGGATACATTGTTTCTATTCCAGTATTTTGTGACTCAGGATACGTTATACTTTCTTCATTGAAGAAATCCTTAGCTAAACGTACAGGACAGTCATCTGTTATGATGTCCATAGCTTTAGCTACAGGACTATATGCAACACATACATTTGTACCTCCTACACCAGGTCCTATTGCAGCAGCAGGTAATTTAGGCCTAGAAAACCAATTAGGTTTAGTGATCGTTGTAGGTATCTTTGTGGCAATTGTTGGTATGATTGCTGGTTATGTATGGGCGAAAGTAGCTGGAAAGAGATATCGTTCTGCTGAAGACGATGAGAAGCTAACTATGTCTTATGAAGAAATTAAAAAGCAATATGGCAAATTACCTTCAGCATGGAAGGCCTTTGCACCTATTTTTATACCTATTATTTTAATTGCACTAGGATCAGTAGCATCTTTTCCAACCATGCCTATGGGTGAAGGTTCTATGTATACTCTTTTTGCTTTCTTAGGTAAGCCAGTAAACGCTTTGATGATTGGTTTTTTCCTATCCTTGTTCTTATTACCTCATCTTAATGAGGATACATTAACTGGATGGGTCAATGAAGGCTTGAAGAATGCAGCCATTATTATCATGGTTACTGGAGCAGGTGGAGCTTTAGGAGCAGTTCTTAAGGCTACAAATATCGGTGAGTATTTAGGCGCTTCTTTATCTACACTTCATTTGGGAATATTTGTACCATTTATTATAGCAGCGGCATTGAAGACAGCTCAAGGTTCTTCTACGGTAGCATTAGTAACAACATCAGCATTAATTGCGCCATTATTAGGTAGCCTAGGGTTAGATTCTACTATGGGTAGTGTCTTAACTGTCATGGCAATAGGGGCAGGTGCTATGACTGTATCTCATGCTAACGATAGTTTCTTCTGGGTAGTAGCAGAATTTAGTGGCATGGATGTTTCGACAGCCTATAAATCTCAAACAATGGCCACACTTATTCAAGGTATTGTAACAATGGCTTTCGTTGCCGTATTGACTTTGATATTTGTATAGATAGAATTGATTAATAACCCATGTAGATTTATCTATATGGGTTATTTTATTATATAAAATACACAAAATAACGATACTATACTTATATTTATTATACAATTGACATTTAGAATAGAATGATATATTATTAATTATAGAGAATGACAACGAAGGACAATAGGTGTTAATTATGAAAAAATTATCAATGAAAGATATTGCTCAATTAAGTGGCGTCTCGATTAAAACCGTTTCACGGGTACTTAATAACAGTGAGCAAGTAAAAGAAGAGACAAAAGAAAAAGTCATGGCCGTTGTCCGAGAACATGGATATCAGCGAAATATCGTTGCCAAGAGTCTGAAAGAGAAGAAGACCAATACCATCATGATCTTTATTGATCGACATAAAGGTGATTATTGGGGAATTTGGCACACGAGAATGCTAAATGAAATTATGCGAAGAGCTAAAGCTATGGGGTATAAGGTAGTCATATCACCTTCCAATGCAGAGATGCATTTAGAAGATGAAACAGATGGTTTTAGTCTATTAGCTAGTGGGCTTGCTGATGGAGCAGTTATCTTTGATAATGTTCGTAACGATGTAAGGATTGATTTCTTAAATAAACACGAAATCCCTTACGTGGTTGTCGGTAAAAATGTTGATGAAGCAGGTAGCAAATATGTTGACTTAAATAACTACGAGGCTGGTTATATGGGAGGAAAATACCTGATTAATAAAGGTTATGACTCCATTTGCTTTTTAGTAGGAAGAGAAGAATATATTGTTACACAAGAGAGGGTAAATGGTTTTAAAGCAGCGGCTAAAAAATATGGTGCTAAAGATATTCAAGTTATTTACGGCATTAATACCATGAAGAAAGCCTATGAGACTGTGAGAAGAAATCATGAAGGACACCCTTGTACAGCATACTTTGTATCTGGTGATGAAAGAGCCATAGGCGTTTATCGAGCTTTACATGAGTTGGGCATTGATATACCGAGTGATATTGCTGTATTAGGAATTGATAACATTCCTATATGTGATTATTTATATCCTAGTTTATCATCTATAAGCCAACCCATAGAATCCTTTTGCTATTACATCATGGATATTTTAGTGGAGCAAATTTGTGAAACTACATCGCGTGTTGAAGATAAGAAAGTTATTTTACCTTTTGAGTTAATTGAAAGGGAATCAACGACTTAGAGTGGATTAACATCCCCCGATATGGGGGTAAAATTTTTTGATATAATGACAACGATGGACATTTGTTAGAAGTAGAAAGAAAGGAAGATTTGATGAACATTGGAATGATGCATTTTAGAACTGGAGAAACAGACGGTGTATCATTAGAAATGGATAAATGGCGTTATGTATTAGAGAAACAGGGGCATCATGTAATCTACATAGCTGGTAGTGGTCATCCAACTGACCAAAACTTACGTATTATCCAAGAACTACATTATAAAAATCCTATTAACGATCACATAGTTAATAAAGCCTATGCAGATTATGATCCTGATTATAAGGCAGAGAAGCTAAAAAATGAAATAGACGAGTATGCATATGTTATTGAAGAAAAACTGATAAATATTATTGAAGATGAAAAAATTGATGTTCTCATTCCTAATAATGTATTATCCTTAGGATGGAATGTGGGTGCCGGTATGGCCACAGCAAAAGCTATTCAGAAGACAGGTATTCAAGCTATTGCTCATCACCATGATTTTCACTGGGAAAGAGAATTATACTCATCACCTAACTATGAGTTCATCGGTGATATGTTAGAAACATATTTTCCACCAAGATATGAAAATTTAGATCATGTTGTTATTAATGGTATAGCCAAAGGGGAGTTGAAAAAGCGTTATGGCATTGACGCGACGATTGTTCCTAATGTTTTTGACTTTGAAGGCATGTCTTTGGAACAAGATACCTATAATGTGGATATGAAAGAAGCTTTAGAAATTCCGAAGAATGCAGTGATATTCCTACAAGCTACAAGAATTGTAGAAAGAAAAGGTATAGAGTTAGCTATAGATGTCATCTCTAAGATGAATGAAGAAAAGCATAAAATTATGGGTAAAACACTTTATAATGGTCAAAGGATTACAGAGGAAACGGAGTTTCTTTTAGTCTTTGCAGGTTTAAATGAAAGTGAAGACTATTACAGTAAATTACTTAAACATGCAGAGTTAAAAGGGGTTCAAGTACTGAATATTAACAACCGTATTGATCATGTTCGTAAAGAAAGAAATCAAAAAAAGATTTACTCTTTATGGGATGCATACTTATTGGCTGATTTCATTACATACCCAAGTCTATTAGAAGGTTTTGGTAATCAGTTTTTAGAAGCTATATTTGCTAAGAAACCTCTAATACTTTATGAGTATCCTGTATTTGAGGATTATATAAAGGGATTTGGATTTGAATATGTATCCTTAGGAAATGAGCATCATCAAAAGGAGAATGCTTTAGTAACAGTAAGTAGTGATGTAGTTAATAAATGTGCTGATGAGGTTATCAATACACTGCTTCAAAGCCAGACTTACAAAAACATGATTCAAAAGAATTATCAAATTTGTAAGGAGTATTTTTCTTACGGCACATTAGAAAACTTAGTAGCATCACTAGTTAAGTAATAATGATATGACTATCCTTATGGAAATCATATAAATCAATTAAGGGAATACTTAAAGTAAATTTAAATAAGATTCCTAAATGGGAGGTATTATAATGAAAAAAATCGTATCTATTTTATTGGTATGCATGTTAGCTTTAACAGCTTTTGCGGGATGTACCAGTGAAGAACCAGAGAAGGTTAAAGAAACTACTGAAGAAAAAGCAACAAATACTGATAAAGGTGAAGAAAAGGCAGAACAAGAAGCAAAAGAACCAACAGAAATTCGTTTCCAAATAGTTTGGGATGTTAACTCAGGTAGAGGCCAAAACATTCAAACTGTTGTAGATACTTTCAATGAGTCACAAAATGATGTTACTGTATCTTTAATTACAGGTACAAGTGATGACAAACAATTAATCACAAGCTTATTAAGTGATGATGTGCCAGAAGTTATTCAAATGGGAGTAAAAAACACTAAGACTATTGGTGCAGAAGGGCTATTAAAAGAACTTAATGATTTCGAAGATACATACAAGGATATCTTCTATCCAGAGCTTATTGAATTCTTCAAATATGATGGAGCTTTATACGGTGCACCATGGATTGGTCACACGATTGAGCTAGTATACAATGAAGATTTATTAAAGGAAGCAGGTCTTGAAAGAGCTCCAGAAACTTGGGATGAAGTAATGGAATATAGTCAAATTATTGAAGAAAAAACTGATGCAACTGGTCTTGGTATAGCTGGTATGCAACACAATGATGCTATCTGGATGAGTACACCAATCATTATGTCATACGGTGGAAAGTTTATTGATGTTGTAGATGGTAAAGAAGTAATGGCTATTAATACACCAGAAGGTATTAAAGGGTTAGAAATGTATCAAGCATTTGCATCCATGTATCCAGGTGCTGCTGAAAAAAACGGTGGTAATGTAATGGAAGACTTTAGAAACCAAAAAATTGCCATGGAATTCCAAGGTCCTTGGGGTGTAACAGATATCTGGAAAAATGGCAATCCATTTGTTGTAGGCGCTACATTAATGCCAGCAGGTCCTGCAGGTCGTTTTGTAGATGGTGGACCATATGCATTATCTATTCCAGCTACACTTGAAGGCGAAAAATATGATGCAGCTTTAACTTTTATGAACTACTTACAAGATACAACTGCTCAAGAGATGATTATGAATGGCGAGTATGATGAGAATACTGACGCTTACTACCCATATCGTGTTCCAATGCGTAAGGATATGGCAAACTCTAAGTACTTCCAAGAGAATCCTCAATTCTTAGTATATGTTAAAGGTTTGGAGTTCGTAATCGACTCTTTCCCAACACCAGGTTTTAACCAAGTTGCTAACGAAGTTATCACAGTTGAACTTAATAAATTAGCTTCAGGAGCTACAACACCTGAAGAAGCGGCTAAAGTCATCGAAGAAAAAGGTAATGAAATATTACGCGCCTTCTACGGCGATTAAGAAAGGAAAGAAGGGATAACATGAAATCAATGATCTCAAAGCTAAAATCTCATGGGTGGGGATATCTTTTCTTACTCCCCGCCCTCCTTATTATGGTTCTGTTTAATTTTTATCCTATTATATGGTCTTTTATTGTCAGCTTCAATAAGACAAAAGCTATAGAAATTAAGCAGGCAGGTTTATTTGATATACCAGGTAAGTTTGTTGCCTTAGATAATTACATGCAAGTATTAAAGAATGATCTCTTTATTAAATCCATAGGAAATACGGCTTATTTTGCTATTATTTTTATTCCCCTTACTTTAATTCTTTCCCTTTTGTTAGCTGTATATATTAATAAGAAATTCCGTGGAGTTAATTTCTTTAGAACCGTACTATTTATTCCTTATATAATATCCGTCATAAGTTCCAGTTTAATTTTTTTGGCACTTTTTAATTCAGAATCAGGATTTATAAATGCCGTATTGAAACAGTTTAATATAGATGGTCCTAATTGGTTATCTAATGAATGGTTAGCTATGCCGGTCATCGCTATTATGAGTATATGGCGTCGAGTAGGTTACTTTATGCTCATGTATCTCGCAGGACTTCAGAATATACCAACTTCATTATATGAAGTTGCCGAAATAGATGGAGCTACACCTTTCCAACGCTTTAGATATATTGTTGTTCCATTACTATCCAATATAACCATCGTTATTTTTGTCCTACTTCTTCGTGATGTATTAACAGTTTTCCAAGAAGTTTACGTCATGACAGGCGGTGGACCAGGTAATTCAACGGTTACTGTACCATTCCTTATTTATAATGAAGCCTTTAATTACTTACGCTATGGTACAGCAGCAGCTATGAGTTATATTCTTTTCATGATTACTGTTGTAGTAGTCATATTCCAAAACAAGTTTACAAAGAAAAAGCACAGTACACGCTAGGAGGTGGAAGAAATGGGTCAGTCAAAATCAAGAGGAAAAACTATTACTAATTATGTGCTTATGGCAGTTATATTACTGATTTTTACAATTCCTTTATATTGGTTAGTCATCGGTAGTGTTAAAACCAACATGGAGTTTAATCAGGTACCACCAACTTTTTGGCCAAAGCAGTTTGAGTTAGGAAACTACTTAACAGCATGGAAGCAATTAGACTTTAAAACAGCATTTATTAATTCCAGTATCGTTACAGTAGTGTGTACTGTTTTAAATATCATAACTGGGGTATTAGCCGGCTATGTTCTATCAAAAAAGAATGTCTTTGGAGGTAAGCTTATTCTGGGTATGATCATTGCTACCTTAATCGTACCACCTGCTGTGTTATTGCTACCTCTATATTTCATTATTACTAAGATGGGCATGTACGACTCGCTGATTGCCTTAGTGTTACCATTTGCAGCTAATGCCTATACCATCTACTTCATGAAACAATACATTGATGACATTCCAAATGAACTCTTTGAAGCTGCAAGTATTGATGGGATTGGTGAGGTAGGTATGATGATGAAAATTGTATTCCCGCTTATCACACCAGCGTTAGCTACAGTAGGTCTTATCAACTTTGTCGGAAACTGGAATTCCTTTACGATGCCACTGGTATTGTTACGCTCTGATGAGAAATTTACTTTACCATTAAAGCAAGCTTTATTGGCGAATGCAACGGATGTGAATGAATGGCCTCTGATCTTAGCGGCTACAGTATTATCCATTATTCCTGTGTTGATTGTGTTCATTGGATCACAAAAGATGTTTGTTAAAGGGATTATGGAGGGAGCTGTAAAAGGATAAGGTGGGAGAGCATGTAAGGGGATCTATTGCGCCAGCTGGAAAGACGTCCATGTCTTAGACAGCTGGGTTCGACATCCTTGTCTCACTGCTCCATAGACCCCCTTACATGCTCTTTGTATGTGGAAAGTAAGGATCTATTGCGCTGGCTGGAAAGACGTCCGTGTCTTAGACAGCCAGGTTCGCCCTCCATGGCTCACTGCTCCATAGAACCCCTTACATGCTCTCCGTATTATGAAGAAGGGTTTTATAGTTTTAGCTACAAATACGTACTTGTCTCAAAGTAGCTTCAACAGTTGGAATTTTAAAAAGAACCCTTTAATAGCTTTTAGTGGTAAAGATGAGGTAAAAGATAAAAATAAATTTAGATAAAAAGACTTGAAGTTGAACGAGAAGAAAGGAAAGACTTATGGAAAAGATTAGACAACGCTTAGGATTTTTATACCCGGATAATGGGGATCAGATTTATAATGATGTGATGGCTTTAATAGATTGCCGTGGACAGGGTCAAGTGGTAAAGAAGACTTTTGTGGATGAAAAGGATATTATGTTGATAACCTATGGGGATTCAATTATAAATGAAGGGGAGATGCCATTAGGTACATTAAAAAAATTCCTCAATCAGTATGGTGAAAATACTGTATCGGCAGTTCACCTTCTACCTATGTTTCCTTACACATCAGATGATGGGTTTTCGGTAGTGGATTATAAGGCTATTAGTCCTGAATTAGGTGGTTGGAGTGAAGTGGAAGCGCTAGCTGATGACTTTAATCTCATGTTTGATGCTGTCATTAATCACTCTTCTAAGTCCAGTTCTTGGTTTAAAGGATTTCTAAGTGAGGATGAAGCTTATAAAGAGCATTATATAGAAGCAAACCCAGAATTGGATTATAGTACGGTGACGCGACCAAGAGCATTACCGCTTTTAACACCTTTTAAAACAAATGAAGGAACAAAGCATATTTGGACCACTTTCAGTGCTGATCAAGTGGATTTAAACTTTAAAAGCCCTAGGGTATTAATGGATGTATTAGATGTATTGGTTACATATGCTGAAAAGGGTGCTAGATTTATTCGTCTAGATGCTATTGGTTTTGCTTGGAAAGAGATAGGCACTACATGCATTCACCTCGAACAAACCCATGAACTAATCAAGTTATTCAGAGATGTTCTTGATGCATGTGTACCAGGGACTATATTGATTACAGAAACAAATGTACCTCACAAAGAAAACATTAGCTATTTTGGTAGTGGATTTGACGAAGCTCAATTGGTTTATCAGTTTCCACTACCACCACTTGTCTATTACTCATTTATTGTTGGAAGCACTAATAAACTAATGGAATGGTTAAAGACCATTGATACACCTTCTAATGCGACAACGTACTTTAACTTTTTAGCATCCCATGATGGAATTGGCGTTCGTCCAACTGAAGGTATATTGACAGATGAAGAACGAGGCTTATTAGTATCAACTACTTTAGAAAATGGTGGACGAGTAAGTTATAAAGATAATGGAGATGGTACCCAATCACCTTATGAGTTAAACATTAGCTACGTTAACGCTATATCTGGTTGTGAAACTAAAGAAGAATTCAAAATACGCAAATTTATTGCGTCGCAAGGTATTCTTCTATCATTAGCAGGTGTTCCCGGCATTTATGTTCACAGTCTTCTAGGATCAACTAACTGGTATGAAGGTGTTGAAGAGTCTGGCATCAATCGCCGTATTAATCGTGAGAAACTCAATTACCAGAAGCTTTTAGATGAATTAGAGACAGATCCATTAAGAAAAGGTATCTTTGAAAACTATAAAAAACTAATTAAGATTAGAAAAAATCAATCAGGTTTCCATCCTCTAGCTGAACAGACAGTACTTGAACTGGATGATCATTGTTTTTCAATAAAAAGACATAATAAAGAAACCAATGAAACCATAATCGTTGTTATTAACGTAAGTTCACAGGCAGTCAATCTTCATAATACAAGTCTTGAAGGAGTGGAATTACTAAGTGGAGAAACGATACATGGTGATCTGCATTTAGAACCATTTGATGTATGTTGGATAAGAACAAATTAATATAATATAATATATGTCTCCTTAAACAAGTATATATTAAAGAAAAGGGAGCAAGAATAGTAGTCTATTTTTGCTTCCTTTATAATATTCATACAATTAACAATGTTCATGTGTATTGTGTGGATAACTTCTCAAATTATTATTTAATCATCTAAAAAAACTTCATGAGGAGGTAGTTCTGGGAATGGCGCTGTTGGTAAAGTTTGATACCAATAAGCTATTGAAGCAAAATCATCTTCTCGAGGTAAGAAAGTTGATTTACCATTATCATCTGTTACCCAACCTAAATCTTGAATGGTTACTTTTAGTTCTTCTTCAAATCGAATAGGGTCCATAATATGCCAGCGATAAAGACTATAACGCTGCTGGATTTCATAGGTTCCATCGGGATATATAATCTGAGGCATGCCCATAAAAGGTGTAGAATAAGGGGCATACTTGCCTTGCACATCCCAGTTATAAGCCCCACCAAAATAATCTTCTAATCCAGTTCCACAGATAGTTGGATACTCTTCATCATCATCTAAATAAAACTTGATCTCTCCTTCACCCCACCAACGGCTTGAACGATTAAGACCGACATAGAGAGCTGTACCTATATAATGACCTTTACCAGATACTCCATCAAGAATGGTGTGAACATCCTTATATTTAACAGGTCGTGATAAACGATATTGGGCATGAAAATAAGCTGCATTGTCTGGGATATCGGTTAATGTATAATTGACCTGATAATAACAAACTTTATCCACAGATGTTCGATTCTCAAGTGTCATACGACAGTGTTTTCTAAAAGGCATTTCAAAAAAACAATTCAACCCTTGGTTAGGATTAACGACGACAGGTAATGAGTTAACTTGGTAGAAGGCATTACCATGGTAGTGTGATTTATTAGTATTCCATCCACATAGGAAGAAGTCTGATAAAGGACATTCTACTGAAGGCTGTTCTTGATGATCCCAGTAGATCCTTAAGATTAGACCTTTGTCTAATAAGCCAGCCATCCACATACTTTGTATTGCTCCTGGTCCATCAATATTAGCTAATGTATATGTCGTTCCACTATTGATGACTACACTGGGTGATACTTTCCAGCTTTTTCCCAAGGGATAAGCAGGGCACTCTTTATCAGGTATTGCTTTAGCACCATTACCTTTGGAGCCATCCATATTTTCGGCGCTGATAGAACGGGTTTTGGCTTTAGATAATAGTGAAAGGTTACCAAGATGCATATTTAATCCATTAAAATCACTCATAGATATTCTCCTTTTAATATGTATTTGATATAATTATAGTAGGATAAGAGAAATTTGTATTTACCCTGAGTTGTCGTAAATTTAACTATTATTGCTATAGATGCAGTTCTAGAGAATCAAATTAAATCAAATAATGAAGTGATAGATTTCAAACTACTTGAGTATATGGGGGATGAAGATGGATATTAGACAATTCTCGCCTTACATTCGTGTTGCAATGGATAGCTCTATTAATCAACCATGGCAGTTAAAAGAACGGGTCATCTTTGATTATGAATTGCAATTTATTAAGGAAGGGCAAGTGGAAATAACAATAGAAGATAAAGTTTATCATGGACAACCTGGTGATCTTTTCTTCTATCAGCCTAAACAACATCATACTATGAAGATAATAGGTGATGAACCATTACGGCAACCTCATTTACACTTTGATTTCATTCAACAGTCCGATAGTGATGAAGTTAAAATTAACTTTAGACCTTTGGAGGAGTTGGAGAGGTTAGAGCTTTGTTACTTTAGAGAGAATATAAGTAATAGTTTTGGAATAGAAATGCCATCGTATATACATCTAAAGGACCCCCAATTCTTCGAGAAGATTTTATTCGAAATGATAGCGGTATATCGTGAGCAACCGCCCTTTTATGAATGTGAATTAAAAGGCTTGTTTATTAAAATGTGGACATACCTGTGTAGAGAAGTCTATCTACAAAAGGAAATGGATTTACGTATCAATATGCAAAGACTAGAAGAAGTCAAAACGTATATATTATGTCATAGTGAAGACAACATAACACTGGACCAGCTGGCTCAAACTGTGGGCTTAAGCCCTTATTATCTCATACGACTATTTAAAAAAGCCTATGGCTTATCACCGCTACAGTATCATCAACAAGAACGTATTCGAAGAGCAAAAGAGATGCTCTTATATTCTAACCATAATGTTTCCGAAGTTGCAGAAATATTAGGTTATAGTAGTTTACATAGTTTTAGTAGAGCCTTTAAGAAAGTAGAAGGGATATCACCATCTATGTATGCAAAAAAATAAATTTATATTATAAATGGTTATGTTATATAAAATGGAAGAAGTAAAAATATCTTAATAAATGTAAAGAATTATGATTCCTCATTACTAAGTAATCTTTTACAATTAGAATATGTTTAGCAATTAACGCATGCGATCTAAACAACTATTAAATTAGGGGGAAACATTAATATGATGAAAAAGCTAATGGCATTTCTACTCTGTTTAACATTAGTATTCAATATAGTAGGTTGCAGTTCTTCGGATGAGCCAGAACCTACTTCTGGTACAGATTCTAGTAGTGAGACGAAGGATAAAGTAAATAACACAACTGAAAAAGAAGAGGCAGATAAAGTGGAAGAAGTAGTCATTAAATTTCCACATTATAAAACAGGAAATAATGTAGGAGCTAAGTTTTTCTTGCCTCAAATTGATCGTTTTAATGATAAGTATAAAGGTCAATACCGTTTAGAAGTGGAAGAGATTGTTCAAGATGCGTATGGTGATAAAATAAAACTTTTATATCAAAGCAATAAGTTACCACCAATGTATGAGTCCCCTGATAGAGACTTCTTGGAAATTATAAAAGATAACCATACATATGTTGACTTAAAGCCTTATATTGATGCGAATCCAGAGTTTGGCTCAACACTTATAGAAGAATCTATTGCTTATAATACTACAGATTCTGGTGAGATCGTCAGTTTACCATATTCATATGTACGTTTAATCGGAGCTTATTATAACAAAGAAATCTTTTCAGAAGCGGGTATCAATACTTTCCCACAAAGTTGGGAAGATTTCTATGCTGCTTGTGATGCTATTCAATCAGAGACAGGAAAAGCGCCTTTAGCTCTCATGACTGGTGAAAATGCGTGGACTTTGATGCTTTTGACATCATCTTATATGGCATCGATGCCTGAAGGAAAAGACATATTAAAAGCTCAAGAGATGGTTTATGATTATAATACAGCTTTTTGGAATGATACCTTTACATTTGTACAGAATATGCTTCAAAACTATAGTACTACATCTGCTTTAGGTGCAGGTTATTCTACAGCTGCAAATGATTTCTTTAGTGAGAGTACAGCATTTATTGCTAATGGACCATGGATGATAGGGGATTTCAGTAATCCTGATAAAGTAGGAGATGGCTTTAAGGATAAGGTAGGAGCAACTATTTATCCTGGTGGTATTGGGTTAGGAGATGCATCAGGTTCTTGGTACATTATTTCTAATAAAGCCTCACAAGAAGAGGTAGAAGGACTCATTGAATACTTTAAATTCCTTTACTCTCCTGATGAGTTAAATGCTTTCTTAGCAGCAGAAGGTGGTTTTGCTCCACATGTTCCAATGCCAGAGGAGACATTGAAGCAATTGGACCCAGTATTAGCGGAACTCAATGTCAGTCTAGAAAAAAATATGACAGATACTGTTCCTACAATCTTTGCAGTTATTCCAAAACCTGTTGAAGAAGAGATGACTAAGAATTTGCCACTACTCTATAGTGGGGATATGACACCAGTAGAGTTCTGTGAGAAGTTAACTTTAACGGCTCAAAAGTTTAATAAATAATGAAAAACAGAATATCAGTAGAAATTTAAGAGCAAATGGACAGGTGAGTCATATTCATCTGTCCGCTTTTAACAGAACTTATGTAGCAGAATAAAGGATGATGCTACGATCATCTTATTGCTAAAATGTATAGTGAGAGGGTTGACAATGAAAAATTACAATAAATCATGGATCTACATATTCATACTCCCTACTTTGGTTATCTTTCTTATGTTTTATCTCATTCCCATCATAACTGTTTTTATAACAGGCTTTACAGACTGGAATGGCTTTGATTCACCTACTTTTATAGGCTTTGAAAATTATGAACTGATGTTAACATATGATGATACTTTTTTAGTAGCCTTAGTCAATTTATTAAAATGGTCCCTCGTTGCTGTTAGTGTTCATGTACCTTTTGGAGCATTAGTGGCTTTTGTCTTGTATAAGAAACCTTTTGGATGGCGTTTTACACGAGGTGTCTTTATGATTCCTAATATCATTTCTATATCTGCTTGGGCTATTATCTATCGTTTCATATTTAATGATGACATTGGATTGCTGAATAACTTCGTAAGGTTAATAGGGGCTGAGAATTTTCATGTCAATTGGCTCTTTGACCCTAGATATGCTTTCTCAGCCATTACACTGACTTGGGTATTTTATGCTGTCATCGTTACCTTATTAGTTTTGAACGACTTAATGGCTATTCCGAAGGAATTACATGAGGCAGCGTATATAGACGGTGCCACGGATATGGATATACATGTGCGGATTAATTTACCTTTAGTAAAGAATGCAATTGCTACATCGATTATTTTATCGATTGTTTCTAGGATTACTATGTTTGAAGTTATATATTTAACAACAAAAGGTGGACCTGGTAATAGCACTTATAATATATCACTTATGTTATTTGAGGGTATCATTAATTATGAATACGGTTATGCCAATGCTGTTTCTACAATCATGATAATACTAGGTGTAGGTGTTTTGGTCATAATCAATAAACTTTTTAAACTTAATAAGGCTACTGGAAATTAAGGGGGGATGATAATGAAGTATATAAAGAAAATACTCAGTTGGCTTGGGATTTATAGTGTTATGATCTTTACGGTGGTCGTTTCTATCATACCCCTGATTTGGGTAATTATATCGTCTCTTAAATCCAACAAAGAAATTTTAGGGAGTCCTTTTAGTTTACCTACTGGATTAGATCTTTCAGCTTATATCAATGTGATTGAGACTACCAACTTAATGCTGTATTTTAAAAATTCAATGGTTGTAACCCTAACATCTACAATCATCGCATTGTTTATTTATGCCTTGGCAGCATATGTCTTTGCTAAGTTTGACTTTAAAGGCAAGAATAGTTTGTTTATTTTATTTTCCATAACATTATTAATACCAGGTCATGCAAGAGCTCAACCTATATTTGCTTTAATCAATAATCTCAATTTATACGATACTTTGAGTGGATTAACTTTAGTATATATATCCGGAGGGCTGGCGGTAACGCTTTTTATTTTAAAAGCAACTTTCATGAGTATACCGAGAGAGTTAGATGAGGCAGCCATCATTGATTCTGCAAGCTTTTGGCAAGTTTTCACCAAAATTAATCTACCTTTGGCTAAATCCGGATTAGCAACAGGTGGTATATTGATGTTCTTAGGAAATTGGAACGAATTCTACTACGGTGCTATGTTACTTTCAGCAGAGAGTAAGCGAACCTTACCTGTATCTTTACAGTTTTTTAATGAACAGTTCTCTTACAATTACACAGAATTATTTGCAGCTATTACATTAGCAACCTTACCAAGTGTAATATTGTATTTATGCGTACAAGAGCAGGTTCAACAGAGTATTGCATCCAGTGGTGTAAAAGGATAGAGGGGAAACGATGATACGTTATAAAGATTTGAGCATTCGAAAGAAACTGGTTTATTTATATGGTACATTAGTGATTTTGCTTGTTGGTCTCAATTTCATCTTCTTTCATATAGCTATTAATTCGTATAAAGAAAACATGATTGCGTCCACAAAATTAGTAAATGATCAAGTGATCAATAATTTAGAAGCCTTCTTTAGTAATCTTTCCAAAACCACTAACATTCCTTATTATGATTATAACCGAAACAATACTATTGCAAAAAAGTACAATGGTATCAGCTCCAATCAGTTAGATAAGGTTAATGAATTAGATTACAGTGATACATACGACTTTTTTAATAAGCTTTTTTCTATTTATAATTACCTAGAATCTATCTATATGTACCAATTTGATGATGGGGTGGTGTTTAGAGAAGGGTATAATTATTATAAAGATAGTAGATACATGTTAGAAGAGGAAGAGTGGTATGATAAAGTGATTACAGCTAATGGAGAGGAAGTTTTCATCGGTATACATGAAAATGAACAGCTTTATCCAGAGGGAGCACCAGTGGTTTCTGTAGCGAGATTACTGAAAAAGACTTATACGAATGATCATGTCGGCATAATTGTCATCAACATGTACCCGGATAAATTAGATCAAATTGTTAAACAAGTGAACACCGCATTTAATTTACATCATATGATTATTGATGAGAATAATCGAGTTATCTATAGTGATAATGAAAACTTGATTGGGGAAGCAGTAGATCATAATCTTGTTAATAAAGGTTACAGTAGTGTTAATTATGAGAAAGTCAATTATCAAGGAGAAGACTCTATCCTTATTTATGGTGAATCAAAGTATACAGGTTGGCAAGTTGTAAGTGTTATTGCTGAGGATGAGCTTTTTAAAGATATTAATAGTGTATTACTGCTAATATTATGGGTAGATGTTATTTTAGTGGCCATTGGCATGCTTAGTGCACTTCTGATTGCACAAAGTTTTTACAGCCCAATAAAAACCCTAGATACATCTATGCGTTTAGTTGAAGAAGGGGATTTTAAAGCTTTTGTGGAAAATGATAGTCAAGATGAAATCGGTCATTTAAGCCAAACTTTTAATCATATGATTCAGCAGGTTGAATCCTTGATAGAACAGAGGACAAATGAAGCGGAAGAAAAGCGTGTTGCAGAATTAAATGCTCTTCAATCTCAAATTAATCCTCACTTTATGTACAATACATTAAATGTCATCAAATGGATGGCAAAAATGCAAGGTGCTGAAAACATCACTCAAAGCCTAGACCAATTTATTCATCTGTTGAATTTTTGTGCTAAAACCAAAGTAGAATTTATCACTATAGGTGAAGAAATACGCTTTATTGAGAGCTATGTAGGATTGTTAAGATTACGGTACTATAACCGGTTTGATATTATTGTTGATATTGATGAAAAGATTTATGATTATTATATGATCAAGTTCTTGCTACAACCCTTTGTTGAAAATGCCATTTTTCATGGTTTAACAGGTTCTAACAATAACTATTATTTAAAAATAATAGCTGATCTTATGGAGGATGCCATTGTCTTCAAAGTGATTGATAATGGGATTGGTATAGACGAATACACAGTCGAAGATATCATGAAGGGAGAACATAAGCAAAAGAGCATGAATGCTATTGGTATTAGAAATGTTCTGGATAGAATTAAACTACATCATGGAGACAACTATGGAGTGAAGATTGAAAGTATTCTAGGTGAAGGAACTGCTATTACTATTCGAATTCCGATTATAAAAAATGTAGTAGATGAGGAGTGAGATTGTGCGTGTATTAATTGTTGACGATGAGGATTTTTTTCGAGTTTCTTTTAAAAGCATTATTAAGTGGGAGCATTTTAATATTGAAGAAATAGTTGAAGCTCAAAATGGGAAAGAGGCCATTGAGAAAATAAAAGAAGAATCTTTTGATCTGATTTTTTTAGATATAAAAATGCCTAAATGCGATGGTATCGAAGTACTACAGTTTATGAAATATCATGATATACATATGAAAGTTATCGTTTTAAGTAGTTACACGGAATATGAATATGTCCGTGAAGCCATGAAACTCGGTGCTATTGATTATGTACACAAACCCATTATGAATGAAGAGATGATTCAACATCTTCTCAATTCAATATTAGGTAATAAGCAAAAGAATAAAGGAAAAAGTCAAAGCAGTCAACAAGAATATCAGCAAAGTAAACCACATACTCTTCAACGTCTATTATTGGAAAGGGATATGAATGTCAGTCAATGTAGTGATACACTAGCATTTAAGGAGCAAAAGATATTTTGTTATATTTTCTCAATTGATCAGTTTCAAATTGTTTTGAGTCGGTATAAAACTTATCAACAGTATCTATTAGAACAAGCTGTCGATAATATTCTACACGACTTTGTTCTCCGTGAAAATGAAATGGAATACGTGATACTTTCTGAAAATAGGTATTGCATTATTCAATCTTTTAGCGAATTAAAGAGTGAACACCAAATGCATCAGGCTCAGCTACGAATAATCAATAAGATTAAAGATGCATTTAAATTATTCTTAAATGTGACGGTATCAGTAGGTATAAGCCAGATACATGATAGTTACAAAGAGCTACATGATGCTTATTGCGAAGCAGTGAATGCTAAATCAATTAAATTTTATACAAAAGGGAATGCAATCATTTATAGTCATCAGCTTAAGGGAATGCAAGAATGTAGGGGAGAAATGGTAGAACTTCTTCATACATACTATGAATGTATGCAAAAAGATCAATGGGATAGGTGTATCACATTGATAGAAAGTCTTTATAAAGAAGAGGAATCCTATAAAAAGGTTGAGGATGAATACTTACTTTTTAAAGAACTTTATTACATTACAAAAAATAAACTCAATGAGCTTAAGGATAAAAACATATATAACGAAAAGGATTTCTTTAAGATTGAAGAAGTTATGGAAAAAGAGAATCGGTATGAATTACAAGATTTATTTCTAATGAAGTTGAAGCAAATGAAAAGTATTGTTACAGCCAGTATGTCAACACATCATAGTAAGATTAATAAAGCAATTCATTTTATACAGAATTATTATAGGCAAGATATTACCCTCAAAGATGTTGCAGACTTTGTTGAGCTTAATAGCAGTTATTTGAGCCGTGTATTCAAAGCAAACATGGGAATGTCCATTACCCATTATATTAATCTCTGCAAGATTGAGAAGGCAGAAGAGTTATTAAGAGATAGCAATCTTAAAATATATGAAATTGCTGATGAAGTAGGATTTATTCATGTACAGTATTTTAATAATGTATTCAAGAAATTTAAAGGCCGTTCCCCATTAGAATATCGTAATTTTAATAACATGGAAAAGAGTTAAAGATCATAAATGAAGAAAGGTGAATGTAATGAATAATTGGATAATTGAGTTTGATCATTATGATAGTGATAATAATGGACAAGAAGAAACTTTATTTACATTAGCCAATGGATATCGAGGACTTCGAGGTATTCAAGAATTTTCGAGAATTAGTCAAGATGGAAATTATTTAGCAGGGATTTTTAACAAAGGTGAAGCATTAGTTAAGGAACTAGTGAACAGTCCAAATCCCTATGGTATGAAACTGTATATTGATAACCAACTCCTAAATATGGATACATGTCAAATTAAGAATTATAGTAGGCAATTGAATATGCAATGGGGAATAGAAACCCTTAGATTTACTGCTGAATTATCAGATGGTAAAGAGGTAGCTATAGAACGGGAAAGGTTTATTAGTCGAAAGGATGTACATCTTTGGGCGGCGAGGTATAAGGTACAGTCTCTTAATTTTGATGGGAAGCTTGTTGTTGAGAGTTATATTGATGGTAGCGTAACGAATTGTAAACAAGAACCTCACTTTAGGGTAAAACATACAGAGGTTAAAAGAATGGAAGATTTACATAGAGGCATAGCCCTCCTTAGTGAGACAACTGATGATGACATAGGTATAACAGAAGTGACAGGGTTAGATTTTCAACCTAAAGGTACAAGAATAAAAGTCACAAAATTCTGTGAAATGATCCGAGAATTGTATCTACTAGATGTAGAAGAGGGAAAAACATATAACATCTATAAATATGGGACTACTTACCACGCCTATGATGACTCTAATCACTTCCAAAAAGCAATCGATAGTTTCTATAGATTCTATGGATCTTATGAAAAGGTGTTGGTGAAGCATAAAATAGCCATGGAAGCATTCTGGGCAAAGAGCGATATAAGAATTAGCGGGAATGATGCAGCACAAAAAGGAATTCGTTTTAATCTCTTTCATCTTTCAGGTTGTGCTTATGAAAGTAATGGAAGGGTAAGTATAGGAGCAAAAGGGTTACATGGAGAAGGTTATAAGGGGCACGTTTTCTGGGATACTGAAATCTTCATGCTCCCGTTTTTTATCTACAGTCAACCTGAGGTGGCTAGAGATTTATTGAAATATCGGTATAATACCTTAAAGGGTGCTAGAGAAAATGCTATAATTGATGGCTACAAGGGATCAAGATATCCCTGGGAGGCAGCAGACACCGGTTGCGAGGAAACACCTAAGTGGTTGTTAGGTCCTACTGGTGAAATGATTCGCTGTTATACAGGCGATGAAGAATATCATATCAATGCAGATATTGCTTATAGTATTAAAACCTATTATGATGCAACAGGTGATGAGGAATTTATGCTTGATTATGGTTATGAGATGATTCTAGAGACAGCAAATTTTTGGGAAAGCCGTTTAGAGTACAATAATAAAGAAGATCGCTATGAGATTACTACGGTTATAGGTCCAGATGAGTTCCACGAGCATGTTGATAACAATGTATATACTAATTACTTTGCTAAATGGAATTTGGAGCTAGGTATTTGGGCAGTAACGGTATTAAAAGAAAAGAATTATAAGAAATATTGTGAATTAGAGCGGCGTTTACAGTTATCTGAGGAGCTCTATATACAATGGGAGAAAAAAAGCCAAAAAATATATATTCCCAAAAAAGAAGGCGAAAAACTTATTGAACAGTTTCAAGGGTATTTTGACCTGAATGATATACCTATCCGTGAAAGAACGGAACAAGGGATGCCGATTTGGCCTAAGGAAGTTCCAAAAGGCATTGGTGTAGGGGAAACACAGCTCATAAAACAACCGGACGTCATAATGCTGATGCTCCTGTTAGAGGATGAATTTGATGAAGAAATGAAGCATATCAATTATAGATATTATGAAAAGCGAACTATGCATAAATCATCATTAAGTCCCAGTATGTATTCAATTATGGGATTACGTTTAGGCTATAGAGATATGGCTTATGATTACCTGATGAAAACACTTATGGTGGATTTGGGAGATAATCAAGGCAATGCAGAACATGGGTTACATGCAGCTTCTACTGGTGGAGCTTGGCAAAGTTTAATCTTCGGTTTTGGTGGAGTACGTATCAAAAATGGTGAACTTCATATCAATCCATGGCTACCAGAGCACTGGCAAGAGATAGCCTTTCAGATATTCTGGAAGGGTGAGGTTATACAGGTATCTGTTAGTAGCCAAAGGATAAAGATTACATCTCAAGGAAAAACAAATATATGGGTTAATGGCGAAGAGTTAAACTTGGGTCCAATGGATCAGCAGGAATTGAAGTTAGCTTAAAAAAAAGCACCATTAGGTAGAAAGCCCTAATGGTGCATTATGTGTTACTTTTACTCCACTATAAACTCACTAGAATAACCTTCATACTGATAGATACCTGTAATACTCTTATAAGCACCGTTGTGCTTAACACGATAGGTACCTAAGAGAGCATCATCAGGAATAGTCCATTCTATAATGGATTCTGATGTACCGGCTATGACGGAACGCCTTTTCCAGTGATATTTTGTATCCCAGTCCCAATCATATGCAATAGTTATCCATTTATCCCCATCTTTATACTGCACTTCTAAGAAACTGTTGCCAGTTCTTAAATCATTTCTAGGATGACCAGACCAGAAACTGGCAGTCACCGTATCACCTTTGTGATAGCTAGTTTCCACATCCGTCTTCAAATCTCCAAAGTCCCTGGCAATTGGTAAGCCATCATAAAGTACACCTGTTTCAAAAGTAACTTGTTCATCACTTAAATCCGGTGGATGCGGTCCTGAGGGTACAGTACTGCCTTCAACAATAGATGTAGCTAATTGATAAAATTGCTGAAGATAGCCTGATAGAGTCCACTTACCAAATTGAGTTGATGCACCTTCATAATGCTGAGCATCATATTCTTCAGGGGTGGTGAGGTAGCTGGTATAAGAATTGGAATGCCCTGAAACAACAGCAGTATAATAATCACCTGTTAATTCTAGGAAAGCTTCTTCAACGGCATTTTTCAATCGACGACCAGACATAGTCGTAACTTCAGCTGGCACGCCAAGAATTGCAAAATCCCCGATTGTGAATAGTTGTACTGGAATAATCTGAGGTGTCCAAGGGTCTGGTTCAGCCTTACAAGTTGCAAAAAGAATAGGTTTTGGGTAATGAAGTTCCCAGAGTTCAGGATATCTAGCACCATTAATTTGATTAAATTTGGGTGCTAGATTGAGAAGTCCTTGAACGTTATCAATATAATTATCTGCACTGTCCAATCCATATTCAGGTTGTGTCATGCCTTCATAAAAACCAGGTAAATCTGTTGGGTTATCTTCTGCGCCTCTAGCAAAAGAGTATCCCATACAACCAGGATAGGTATAGCGTTCTTCACCATCAGCATATTCAGGCGCAATGGTCAGGTTAGAAAAGTCGACATATTGATGACGAAAAGCAATGGGACCAGTTAAGCGCTTGGTTGCAGTATCTGAAAGTTCTTTGGCTTTTTCGTATTGAATGCGACCAGCTTCGTAGGTACTCTCGAAATCATCATCCCCATAACCCGTTGGTCCTCCAAATATATTTGGAGAAGAATCACCACAATTACTCTGAGCAAAGGCAGCTACAAATGTCTTACTAGACAAATAATCTGTGCCCATTTCTTTTTCATAGAGATAAGAAGCAGTCCCTTTATTATCACTAGAAATTAACAGATTATCAACACCCATTGAAGTTGGATGTACACCAAACCAGTTTAGAATGCCTAGCAAATCATCATCAGCATTTTTAAAATTCAATACATACATGTTTTTATCAACATTATACTCATAAAGAGCTTTTTCTTCTTCTGGATTCATCTCATAGGCTTCAGGGGAACGATTAATGTTGGTATCCAAACATTGACCCATATTGAACTCGATGTACCCAGGTTCTAAGTTATTATGAGCTTTGACAATGGATTCATAAATACCATTAACAATGCAATCATAATTTTCTTCAATAAAACCGAAAGTGGAGACGTTGTACAAACCATAATGTGAGTATCCACCAGGACCGCTATGGGTATGGGTAGCGTTAATCATAATGTTCTGATCCCTATACAGATGTCCGTACCCGTTATCCGATAATTTATTGACTACACCATCTTTTACAGATTGAAAAGCCATACCTAAGTCTGTACTTACATAGACAATACGTTCATCCGTATTTTGATCAACTACGACGAAAGAACGGGCTCTTTGACGTAAATGAATACCTCTATTAGATTGATTGGAATCCGCATAACCCATCATAACAATTTCTGCAGATGGACCAGTAATATCGTGGATACCGGCACCAACAAGGTATTCCATGTCTGATGATTCAGCAAACGCAAGTGAGGGCAATAGTGTAACGAGTAATAAGAGCATGCAAAGTAGAGAAATAACTTTTTTCATATAAAAAACCTCCTCCATATCAAATCGTTATAAGGCATAAAACTAGTACAACCCTACACTAATTCATATGAAAGAGATTATTCACATAGAACCAACCAATGAAATTTTAACGATCTAATATGCTCACTATAGACGCAATCAGTATCCGCATACGTAACTTATAACGCAGGCTGAAGGTAGTATCGAGCTCACTTGGTACTAATAGACCACTCTAGTAAATGACTTAACAGACGCTCTACACTTATTTACCTCTAAGAAGGACAAGGTATGTATGTCAAGTGATACATGGACGTATCACGCGAACCATTTAACACAGGACGTGTTACTGGTTCGAAGAATACATGTCTTGTCCTTCGCACTACCCTAGGGATACATCCAAAATCATCATCACAGTAAACCCTAACATTACCCCAATCGTTGCTACATCAGTCTTTCTATCAAGTTGTGCTTCAGGAATAAGTTCCTCAACCACTACGTAAATCATAGCACCAGCTGCAAAAGCTAACGCATAAGGTAAAAGAGCTTGCATAGAGATAACAGCTACGGCACCAATTAATCCAGCAATAGGTTCAACCATACCAGATGCTTGCCCATAAAGGAAACTTTTGGTACGACTCATACCTTCACGTCTTAAAGGAACAGAAACAGCCGCACCTTCTGGGAAGTTTTGAATACCGATACCGATGGCTAAAGCGACAGCACCTGCTAATGAAGCAGAAGGAATACCCGCTGCCAATGCACCAAAGGCAACCCCTACAGCTAAACCTTCTGGAATGTTGTGTAGTGTTATAGCAAGAACCAATAGGACACTTCGATGCCAACTTGTTTCCACACCTTCTTTTTCTTCTTCTGGATAACCAAGATGAAGATGAGGAAGAGTTTTATCAATAAGATATAATACAGCTCCTCCAAGTAGGAAACCAACAGCGGCAGGAATCCATGCTGACTTTCCAGCAGCTTCGGCCATATCAATAGCAGGCGCTAATAAAGACCAGAAGCTTGCTGCAATCATGACACCAGCAGCAAAACCTAACATTAAATTTAAGACATTTCGATTAATCTTTTTAAAGAAGAACACTAAACCTGCACCTAAAGCAGTTAAAAACCAAGTAAAAAGTGTTGCTAGTACAGCTTGTAATATAGGGTTCTGTATTGAAAACCAACTAAAAAACTCAGAAAACATAATTATCCCTCCCAATTGTTTATATAATAGTCTATCCAAGTAATAATTTTTCAAGTGTTACTTAGTACTTGTTCATAGGATAGCCATTAATTATAGAAATCATTTTTCATTCTAATCGTTATTCTATATTAAGCTATCTTTAATACTTGGTAAAAAAGCATTATGTACAAGTATTTATTATTAACTAATAACTATTATTAATTATATAGTAATATGACTTTTATATCAAGAGCAAATTGTTAAGTATACAATATTTTAATTCGTAGATACTATGGATTGTAGCTGCTTAATTAATAATAGTTTCTAGAATGTATCAAGACGATAGATACTGTAATCCCTTAATATTAAAAGAAGATCAATATTAAAAGAGAATTGTCCATGATTTAATGAGTTAGGGAAGGTAAGATAAAGTTGTTGTTTTAAATTACATTATAATAGGAAGAGAGTATTTTTTTTATGATATAATTACCAGAAAATAGGTATTGAAATGTACCTATAACTCAAGTAAAATAGGTAATGTTGATTAAAATCTTCATATTTAGCAAGAAGTAAAAGAATATAGAAAATACTAATTGAATTAATTAATTACTATAAAGCCAGTAATTATTTAGTGGGATTCAATTTATAATTCAAGGTATACATATTGAACTTAATTATTAATCATGCTAAATGTTAAGCTCAATATAAATAGTTGAAAAAAATATTATAAAAAAGACTTGAAATTGGTCTTTCTTTGTAGTATAATATGTAACGTTGTGTGACATTGATAGTGATGAAGTGGGAGGTTGCCGTTTCGGCGGGTAAATTTCCATGGAGCGAATGTCAAGTTCGAGAAACTGACGACAAGTCACTGTACCAATATCGTTTTACATCCAATGGGTGTTAAGTGTGTGTAACAAATGCGACACACACGGATGAGTGTACAGTCACCACTTGTCGTGCTAAATTCAAGTACGAAAAGGAGGCGACTTTTTTTATGGCAAATCAAAAGATCAGAATTACATTAAAAGCTTATGATCATCAATTAATCGATCAATCTTCAACAAAGATTATTGAAACAGCAAAGAAGACTGGTGCTAAAGTTAGTGGGCCTATCCCATTACCAACAAAAAAAGAGATTGTTACTATTTTGAGAGCTGTACATAAGTACAAAGACTCAAGAGAACAATTCGAACAAAGAACGCATAAGAGATTAATTGATATCTTAATGCCATCAAACAAAACTGTTGACGCTTTAATGCGTTTAGATTTACCTGCAGGCGTTGACATTAAAGTTGATGTAAAAAATAATTAATTAGAAGGTTATTATTATTGTTGATAGATAAAGCAATTTTAAATTGTAAAAAGTCAACTCTAATAACCTAGAATGATTGCCACTAAAAAGGTAATCCGCTGTAGATTATTAGGAGGTGCGAAGATGAAAGCATTATTAGCTAAGAAAGTTGGTATGACTCAGATCTTCAATGAAGATGGAGTATTAGTACCAGTAACTGTATTAGAAGCAGGTCCTTGTAAAGTAACACAAGTAAAAACTGAAGAAAATGATGGTTATACTGCAGTTCAAATTGGTTTCGTTGATGCGAAAGATAAACACACTAACAAACCAATGCAAGGTCACTTCAACAAAGCAGGCGTTGAATTCAAGAGACATCTTAAAGAATTCAAACTTGAAGGTGAATTTGAAGTAGGTCAAGAATTAAAAGCTGATGTATTTGCTGAAGGCGATAAAATTGACGTAAGAGGTACTTCAAAAGGTAAAGGTTTTCAAGGTGCAATCAAAAGACATGGTTTTAGTATAGGACCTAAGGCACATGGTTCTAAATATCATAGATCTGCTGGTTCTATGGGTAACGCATCATTCCCAGGTAGAGTTTTCAAAGGTAAAAAACTAGCTGGACATATGGGTGCTGAAATTGTGACAGTTCAAAATTTAGAAGTTGTAAAAGTAATGCCAGAGAAAAACTTATTATTAGTTAAAGGTTCAATTCCAGGACCTAAAAAAGCAGTTGTTGAAATTAGAAGCGCTGTTAAAGGAAACTAATAACGGAAGGAGGCAGAAAAGATGGCAAAAGTAACGGTTTTTGATATGAACGGTAAGCAAGTAGGCGAAATCGAACTTAATGATGCAGTATTTGGTATTGAAGTGAATACACACGTTATGCATCGAGCTGTTGTTGGTCACCTTGCTAATAAAAGACAAGGAACACAAAGCGCTAAAACTCGTTCAGAAGTAAGAGGCGGTGGAGCTAAACCATGGCGTCAAAAAGGAACAGGTAGAGCTAGACAAGGTACAATTCGTGCTCCTCACTGGACTGGCGGTGGTGTAGCATTCGCTCCAAAACCAAGAGATTATTCTCAAAAGTTAAACAAGAAAGAAAGAAGATTGGCATTAAAATCTGCTTTAACATCTAAAGTTGCTGATCAAAAAATAATCGTTGTTGATGATTTAACAATGGGTGAAGTTAAAACAAAAACATTTAAAACTGCATTAGATGCTTTAAATATAAAGAAAGCATTAGTTGTAACTGGTGAGCAAAATGTTGTATTATCAGCTAGAAACATCCCTGGTGTTGAAACAACTAAAGCAGATCGTTTAAATGTATATGACATCTTAAAATATGATGCCTTTGTAGTAAGCAAAGCAGACATTGCTAAAATTGAGGAGGTGTATGCATAATGGCAGCTTTAAACTATTATGATATTATCTTAAAACCTGTTATCACTGAGAGATCAATGAACGATATGGCAGAGAAGAAATACACTTTCCTTGTTCATCCTGAAGCGACTAAAGTTCAAATCAGAGAAGCTGTTGAAAAAATGTTTGATGGTGTTAAAGTTACTCGCGTTAACACAATGAACAAACAAGGTAAAAACAAGCGTAGAGGAATGACTTCCGGTAAAACAGCCAAAACAAAGAAAGCTATTGTTAAGCTTACTGAAGATAGCAAAGATATCGATTTCTTTGAAGGGTTATAAAACAAATATATAATATTTGTTGATGGAATAGAAGATATATAATTTAACTGTTTTTTTAACCATGAAACGCTTGGTAGCGTGGTAGGTTCTAAAGAATGAAAGGAGTGAACACGCATGGCGATTAAAAGTTATAGACCATATACACCATCAAGAAGACATATGACAGTGTCAGCATTTGATGAAGTAACTAAGAAAAAACCAGAGAAGTCATTAGTTGTTAGCTTAGATAAACATTCTGGTCGTAATAACCAAGGTAAAATAACTGTAAGACATCGCGGCGGTGGCGCTAAGAAGAAATACAGAATCATAGATTTCAAAAGAAACAAAGATGGTATTCCAGCAAAAGTTGTGGCTATCGAATACGATCCAAACAGATCAGCTAACATTGCATTAGTATGCTATGCTGATGGTGAGAAGAAATACATCTTAGCACCTGTTGGTTTAAAAGTAGGTCACAAAATCATGAACGGACCAGAAGCTGAGATTAGAGTGGGTAATGCATTAGCACTCAAAGATATCCCAGTAGGTACACAAATCCACAATATCGAAATGAAACCTGGTAAAGGTGGACAATTAGTACGTGCAGCTGGTAACGTAGCGCAATTAATGGCTAAAGAAGGTAAACATGCGACTCTTCGTTTACCATCAGGCGAAATGCGTTTGGTTCCAATAGGCTGTCGTGCGACAATCGGTCAAGTAGGTAATACTGATCATGAATTAGTAACAATTGGTAAAGCAGGACGTAAGCGTCATATGGGTATTCGCCCAACAGTTAGAGGTTCTGTAATGAACCCTTGTGATCACCCTCACGGTGGTGGTGAAGGTAGAGCTCCTATCGGTCGTCCAAGTCCAATGACTCCATGGGGTAAACCTGCACTCGGCTTAAAGACAAGAAAGAAAAATAAACATTCTAATAAATACATTGTTCGTAGTCGTAAAAAGAAGTAATAAAATCTAAATAATGATTAAAAAAAAAGGAGGTCTAAAGGATGGGTAGATCTTTAAAAAAAGGACCATTTGCTGACGCGCATTTGCTTAAGAAAATTGATGCAATGAATGCAAATGGAGAGAAATCTGTACTCAAAACTTGGTCACGTCGTTCTACTATCTTCCCTCAAATGGTTGGACACACAATCGCTGTTCACGATGGTAGAAAACATGTACCTGTATTCGTTTCAGAAGATATGGTTGGTCATAAATTAGGTGAATTTGTTATGACAAGAACTTACCGTGGTCACGGTAAAGATGCAGAGAAAAAATCTAGAGTTCGCTAGTATTTGAAAGGAGGTCTGTAAGATGGCTAAAGGACATAGAAGTCAGATCAAAAGAGAACGTAATGCAAACAAAGATACTAGACCTAATGCCAAAGTGTCATATGCTAAAGTTTCAGCTACTAAAGCGAAAATTGTACTAGACACTGTAAAGGGTAAAAATGTTAGAGAAGCGGAAGCTATCTTAAGATATACACCAAGAAATGCTGCTAGAGTCATTGAGAAAGTTTTAAAATCAGCGATCGCTAATGCTGAGAATAACTTAGAAATGGATCCAAGCACTCTTTACATTGAAGAAGCTTTTGCAAATCAAGGACCTACGATGAAAAGAATTCGTCCAAGAGCGCAAGGTAGAGCTTATCGTATTGAGAAGAAAACAAGCCACATTACGATTATACTTAATGAGAGATAAGGAGGTTAAGCATGGGACAAAAAGTTAATCCTCATGGTCTTAGAGTCGGTGTTATTAAAGACTGGGACTCAAAATGGTACGCAGAGAAAAAATTTGCTGATTATTTAGTAGAAGATCATGAATTAAGAACCTATATTAAAAATAGATTATACTCAGCTGGTATTTCAAAGATTGAAATCGAAAGAGCTGCTGAAAGATTAAAAATCAATATCCATACTGCTAAGCCAGGTATTGTTATTGGTAAAGGTGGTTCAAGTATTGAACAACTTAAGAGAGAGTTAACTAAGCTTACAGATAAAAGATTAATCATCAACATTGTTGAGGTTAAAAGACCTGAGAAGGATGCCCAATTAGTATCTGAGAACGTAGCTTTACAATTAGAAAACCGTGTTGCTTTCCGTAGAGCGATGAAGCAATCAATGGGTAGAGCATTTAAAGCTGGCGCTAAAGGTATTAAAGTTTCTGTATCTGGTCGTCTAGGTGGAGCAGAGATGGCTCGTACTGAATTCTATACAGAAGGTAATATTCCTTTACAAACTTTACGTGCTGATATCGATTATGGATTCGCAGAAGCGGATACAACTTATGGTAAAATCGGTGTTAAAGTATGGATTTATCATGGAGAAGTTCTTCCAGTTAAGGAAGGGAGAGATCGCTAATGTTAATGCCTAAAAGAGTAAAACGTCGTAAACAATTCCGTGGTCGTATGAAAGGTAAAGCTACAAGAGGTAACAAAGTCAACTATGGTGATTTTGGTATCGTAGCTCAAGAACCAGGCTGGATCACATCAAATCAAATAGAAGCTGCTCGTATCGCCATGACTCGTTACACAAAACGTGGTGGTCAGGTATGGATCAAAATCTTCCCTGATAAGCCTGTTACAGCAAAGCCTGCTGAAACACGTATGGGTAAAGGTAAAGGATCACCTGAGTATTGGGTAGCTGTTGTTAAACCAGGTCGCGTTATGTTTGAATTAGGTGGCGTAGACGAGGAAATAGCTAGAGAAGCTTTAAGACTAGCAGTACACAAACTACCTATTAAGTGCAAAATAGCTTCTCGCGAAGAACTGGAAATGGGTGGTGATAGCGAATGAAAACTACTAAATTCGTAGATGAATTAAGAAATAAAACAACTGAAGAACTTCAAGTAGAGTTAGTAAGCGCTAAAAAGGAGTTATTCAACTTAAGATTCCAAAACGCTACTAACCAATTAGATAACACTTATAGAATTAAAGAAGTAAGAAGAAGTATTGCCAGAATTCAAACAATTTTAACTCAAAAAGCACAAGCTGCTAAGTAAGAATCCGGAAGGAGGTAGTATCTGTGGCAGATAGAAATTTAAGAAAAACAAGAGTTGGTGTAGTTACTAGTGATAAAATGGATAAAACAATCGTAGTATCTGTTGTTAACAATGTAAAACACCCATTGTACGGAAAAGTAATGAAAAGAACGTATAAATTAAAAGCTCATGATGAAGAGAACACTTGCCATATCGGTGATAAAGTAAAAGTTATGGAAACAAGACCGTTGTCAAAAGACAAAAGATGGAGACTTGTTGAAGTTATCGAAAGAGCTAAGTAATGAATCCAGGAAGGAGGTCATACAATGGTCCAACAAGAAAGTAGATTAAAAGTAGCGGATAATACAGGTGCTAAAGAATTGTTATGTATCCGTGTTTTAGGCGGTTCAGGTAGAAGATACGCTCACGTTGGTGATGTAATCGTGGCTTCTGTTAAAGATGCAACACCAGGTGGCGTTGTAAAAAAAGGTGAAGTTGTAAGAGCGGTAGTTGTTAGAACTAAAAAAGGTGTAAGACGTAAAGATGGTTCTTATATCAAATTTGATCAAAACGCGGCTGTTGTAATCAAAGATGATAAAACTCCAAAAGGTACTCGTATTTTCGGACCTGTAGCTAGAGAGTTAAGAGAGCATAAATACATGAAAATTTTATCATTAGCACCAGAAGTTCTGTAAGGAGGTGTTAGGACATGAGACTAAAAAAAGGTGATTTAGTAAGAGTTATTGCTGGTACTGATAAAGGTAAAGAAGGTAAAGTCTTATCAGTAGACAGAAAAACTAATAGAGTAATCGTTGAAGGTGTTAACATGATTACTAAGCATGTTAAGCCAAGCGCAGTTAACCAAGGTGGTATGATACATCAAGAGGCTGCAGTAAGCGCTTCTAACGTAATGTACGTACACAAAGGTGAAACAACACGTTTAGGTGTTGAGGTTAAAATGGAAGAAAGAAACGGCCGTCAAAAAGCTGTACGTTATAGAGTAGCAAAGTCTACTGGAGAGATCATTGACTAGTACGAGAGAGGAGGTCGCAGGCATTGAGTAGATATAAAGAGTTGTATAAAAATGAAGTTGTTGACGCTATGATGAAAAAATTCAATTACAAAAATGTAATGGAAGTTCCTAAGGTTGAAAAAATCGTTATCAACATGGGCGTTGGCGAAGCTAAAGATAATTCCAAAGTATTAGAAGCTGCTGTAAAAGATATGACTACTATTGCAGGTCAAAAACCTATCATCACAAAGGCAAAGAAATCTGTGGCGAACTTCAAACTTAGAGAAGGTATGCCAATCGGTTGTAAAGTAACGTTACGTGGTGAAAACATGTATAACTTTGCTGATCGTCTTATCAATTTAGCATTACCTCGTGTACGTGACTTTAGAGGTGTAAATCCTAATGCTTTTGATGGAAGAGGAAACTACGCTTTAGGTATTAAAGAACAGATTATCTTCCCAGAAATCGAATATGATAAAATTGATAAAGTTAGAGGTATGGACATTATTTTTGTTACTACAGCTAACTCAGACGAAGAAGCTCGTGAACTATTAAAATTAATGGGAATGCCTTTCAGCAAGTAAAAGGAGGTAACTAGAGTGGCTAAAAAATCGATGAAAATCAAACAACAGCGCGAACCTAAGTTCTCTACAAGAGCTTATAACCGTTGTCGTATATGTGGTCGTCCACATGGATATTTAAGAAAATATGGTATATGCAGAATTTGCTTCCGCGAATTAGCTTATAAAGGTCAAATACCAGGCGTTAAAAAAGCAAGTTGGTAAACACACGGAAGGAGGTAGTACATTATGACAATGAGCGATCCAATTGCAGATATGCTTACAAGAATTCGTAACGGTAATACAGCAAAGCATGATAAAGTAGATGTACCTGCATCAAAAATCAAAGTTGCTATCGCTGATATTTTAGTTAAAGAAGGATACGTTAAAGGCTTTGAATTAATCGAAGACGGACATATTAAAACAATTCGCATCGAATTGAAATATGGTAGAGATAAAAATGAAAAAGTTATTACAGGTATCAAAAGAATTTCTAAACCAGGTTTACGTGTATACGCAGGTAAAGAAGAATTACCAAAAGTATTAGGTGGTTTAGGAACAGCTCTTATTTCTACAAACAAAGGTATCTTAACAGATAAAGATGCTAGAAAACAAAACGTAGGTGGCGAAGTATTAGCATTTATTTGGTAATAACGCCCGAGATTGAAATAGCAATAGGGAGGTGCAACTAATGTCTCGTATCGGTAAAATGCCTATCGAAATCCCAGCAGGGGTTGAAGTTAAATTAGCTGAAGGCAATCATGTTACAGTTAAAGGTTCTAAAGGAACTTTAGAAAAACGATTACCAGAAGAAATGAACATCACTGTAGAAGACAATCAAGTTGTAGTTACTCGTCCTAACGATTTAAAGAAAATGAGATCTTTACATGGTCTTACAAGAACTTTAATCGCTAATATGGTTGAAGGAGTAACTAAGGGCTTCGAGAAAAAGTTAGAAATCAATGGTGTTGGTTATAGAGCAGCAAAGCAAGGAAAAAAATTAAACCTTACATTAGGTTATTCTCACCCAGTTGAAATGGAAGATCCAGCAGGATTAGAGTCAGTTGTTGAAGGTACTAACGTTATCATTATTAAAGGTATTGATAAAGAAAAAGTTGGTCAATATGCAGCTGAGATTCGTTTCAAGAGACCACCAGAGCCATATAAAGGCAAAGGTATTAAGTACGCTGATGAAGTTATTCGTCGTAAAGAAGGAAAAACTGCTAAGTAAGTAAAGGGGTGAAATAGACATGATCAAAAAGCCAAGTAGAAGCGCAAATCGTGTGAAAAAGCACAAGCGTTTAAGATATACATTAGTTGGTACTTCTGAAAAGCCACGTCTATGTGTTTTCAAAAGTAACAACCATATGTATGCACAAGTTATAGATGATACAAAAGCTCACACTTTAGTATCTGCATCTACTATGGAAGCTGATATTAAAGCTAACTTAGAAAAAACTAACAACGTTGATGCAGCTAAAGTTGTTGGTGAAGCAGTAGCTAAAAGAGCTATGGAAAAAGGTATCACAAGAGTAGTATTTGACAGAAGCGGATATATATATCATGGAAAAGTTCAAGCTTTAGCTGATGCAGCAAGAGAAGCTGGCTTACAATTCTAGGTTAGGAGGTTAGTCTGAATGAATAATACAAAGATTGATACTAGCACTTTAGACTTAAAAGAAAAAGTAGTATCTATCAAGCGTGTTACTAAAGTTGTTAAAGGTGGTCGTAACTTCCGTTTCGCAGCTTTAGTCGTTGTAGGTGACGAGAATGGACACGTAGGATACGGGCTAGGTAAAGCGATTGAGATTCCTGAAGCGATCCGTAAAGGTATCGAAGACGCTAAAAAGAATTTAGTTTATGTTCCTCGTAATGAGAACGGTAGTATTTACTATGATCACACTGGTAAATTCGGTAGCGCAGAAGTGCTAATGAAAACAGCTGCTGAAGGTACAGGAGTTATCGCTGGTGGTCCAGCGCGTGCCGTACTTGAGTTAGCTGGTGTTAAAAACATCAGAACAAAATCTTTAGGTTCAAACAATAAACAAAACGTTGTTGCTGCAACTGTTAAAGGTTTAGGCGAACTTAAAACTCCTGAACAAGTGGCTAAGCTACGTGGCATCAGTGTAGAACAGCTATTAGGATAGGAGGGATTAAAGTGGCTAAAACGTTAAAAGTAACTTTAGTGAAATCCACGATTGGCAACAAGCCAAAAACTAGAAAAACAGTTGAAGCTTTAGGTTTAACTAAACTTAATAAAACTGTTGAACATACAGATAATCCTGCAATTCGCGGTATGATTGCAAGAGTTAATCACTTAGTAAAAGTTGAAGAAGTAGAATAATCATTAAAGGAGGTGCAGGCATGAACTTAACAGAATTAAGACCAGCTAGTGGTTCGAGAGATGATAATTGGAGAAAAGGTAGAGGTCACGGTTCTGGTAACGGTAAAACAGCTGGTAGAGGTCACAATGGCCAAAATGCTCGTTCTGGTGGCGGTGTAAGACCAGGTTTCGAGGGGGGCCAAATGCCTTTAGCTAGACGAATCCCTAAAAGAGGATTTACTTGCCGTAACTCAAAAGAAATTATCGGAATCAATGTTGATCGTTTAAATATTTTCGAAGACGGTACTGTTGTTACAGTTGAAGTTTTAAAAGCAACTGGTATCGTAAGTAACCCAAAAGATGGCGTTAAGATCTTAGGTAATGGTGAATTAACTAAGAAATTAACAGTTCAAGTTAACGCAGTTAGTAAAACTGCTAAGGAGAAAATTGAAGGGGTCGGAGGAAAAGTTGAGGTGATTTAATTGTTTACCACTGTAAGAAATGCCTTTAAAATACCAGATTTAAGAAAAAAACTTTTGTATACGTTAATGATGTTTGTAGTCATCCGTTTAGGTGCTGCAATTCCTGTTCCAGGTATTAATTCAGAAGTAATGGCACAATTCTTTAGCGGCGACAATGCTTTCTTAGGACTTATGGATGCTATTACAGGTGGGTCATTGGCTCAAATGACGATTTTTGCAATGGGTGTTGTTCCATACATCAATGCATCCATCATCATGAACCTGTTAACAATAGCAATTCCAAAGTTAGAAGAAATGCAAAAAGACGGTGAAGATGGCCGTAAAAAACTTGCAAAAGCGACTCGTTATTTAACTGTTGCTTTAGCAGCAGTTCAAGCATTTGGTATTACATTTGGTTTCAAAAACTATGGTATCTTTATGTATGATAGCTTATGGGCATATTTCATAGCTATAGTAGCATTAACAGCCGGTACTGCGTTCTTAATGTGGTGCGGTGAAAGGTTAACAGAAAATGGTATCGGCAATGGTATGTCACTTATCATTTTTGTTAACATCATCTCAAGAATACCTCGTGACGTCAGATCAGTAGCAGCTAGTGGGGAGCCAATAACAATTACAATCGTGACAATATTATTATTAGCTATGGTTGCATTTGTTGTTCTTTTACAATCAGGGGAAAGAAGAATACCTGTTCAGTACGCTAAGCGTGTTACAGGTAGAAAAGTGTATGGAGGTCAATCCACACACATTCCTATGAAAGTAAATACAGCTGGGGTTATACCTATTATCTTTGCATCATCATTATTAACATTCCCAACCATTTTGACAAGTTTCTTCGGAATTGATCAATCTGGTACTTGGGGCACAATCTTGCACTACTTGAGTTATTCAGAATCATGGACTGGTGCAATTTTATATGTACTATTTATTATTTTCTTTGCATATTTCTATACAACGATTACTTTCAATCCAATAGAGATTGGAAATAATATGAAGAAAAATGGTGGATTTATCCCTGGTATTCGTCCAGGAAAACCAACAACAGACTACTTAGTAAAAGTACTCAACCACGTTGTATTTGTTGGTGCTGTTGGTCTTGCAGTTGTTGCTTTAGTACCAATCGTGTTATCAGCTGTATTCAACGTTGGTCAACTGTTAGTGGGCGGTACATCACTATTAATCGTAGTAGGGGTAGCATTAGAGTCTGTGAAACAAATTGAGGCTCAAATGTTAATGCGCCACTATACTGGATTCCTTAACTAAAAAAGGAGTGGTGATTTGAAACTCATTATGTTAGGTGCGCCAGGAGCTGGGAAAGGTACCCAAGCTTCTGTGCTATCTGAAAAATACGAAGTTCCTCATATTTCTACTGGGGACATATTTAGAGCTAATATTAAGAACGGTACAGATTTAGGAAAAAAAGCTAAAGAGTATATGGATCAAGGGTTACTTGTTCCAGATGAATTGGTTGTAAACTTGGTTGTTGATCGTTTACAACAAGAGGATGCTAAAAAAGGATACGTTTTAGACGGATTCCCAAGAACTATTCCTCAAGCTAAAGCTCTTGATGCTGAGTTAGAAAAACAAGGTGCGGCCATCGACTACTGTGTAGATGTAGAAGTACCAGATGAAGTGATCGTAGACAGAATGTCCGGTCGAAGAGTATGTCCAAAATGCGGTGAACCTTATCATCATGAATTTAAAATCCCTAAAGTTGACAATGTTTGCGATAAAGATGGGGAAACTTTAATTCTAAGAAAAGATGATGAGCCTGAAACAGTATTAAAACGTCTAAATGTTTATCACGAACAAACTCAACCTCTCATAGATTATTACAGTAGTAAAGGTATTCTCGTTGAAGTAGATGGGACGAAAGACGTTAAAGGAGTTACTGAGCAAATTGTAGCTTCATTAGGAGAGAAGTAAAATGGCTATTACGATTAAAAATGCAGACCAGATCCTAAAGGTCCGAGAGGCATCAAAAATTGTTGCAGAAGTTCATGGTTTAATGAAAGAAGCTGTCAAGCCAGGTATATCCACTTACGAGTTGGATAAAATGGCTGAAGATTTGATTAGAAGTAGAGGTGCTGTACCTTCCTTTAAAGGTTACTATGGCTACCCAGCTTCCATCTGTGCTTCCATTAACGATCAAGTTATTCATGGTATTCCTAGTAAGAACACTGTTCTTCAAGAAGGGGATATCATTAGTGTAGATGTAGGGGCGTATCTCAATGGCTATCACGGTGATGGAGCCAGAACCTACCCAGTTGGTGAAATCTCCGAGGATGCAAAGGATCTTATCGAAGTGACTAGAAACAGTTTCTTTGAAGGAATTAAATTTGCAAAAGAGGGCAATCATTTACATGAGATCTCTTCTAACATACAAAAATACGTTGAATCACATGGTTACTCTGTTGTACGCGATTTTGTTGGTCACGGTATTGGAGAAAGTATGCATGAGGACCCTCAAATACCTAATTATAAAGTTAGGGGAAGAGGTCCAAAGCTTCAAAAAGGTATGACATTAGCCATTGAACCTATGGTCAACATAGGACGTCATGAAGTCAGAGTTCTTTCAGATAATTGGACGGTTATTACTATCGATGGGTCTTTATCAGCTCATTATGAACATACCATCCTTATTACTGAAGATAGTCCAGAATTACTAACCCAGATAGATTAGAAGTTTTCTGATAAGAAGCTTCCTGTAATAACTGAGGTGAATGAATATATATGTTAGAATTTCAAGTAGGTCAGATCGTTAAGTCGAAGGCAGGCAGAGATAAAGATCATTATTTTATAATAATTGAGGATTTAGGTGAATATGTATATTTAGTAGATGGTCATCTACGTAAATTAGAAAAGCCTAAAAAGAAAAAGAAAAAACATCTGCAGACCATCAATGTTATCGTGAATGATCTTAAAGAACAAATAATCGAAGGATATAAAATTACTAATGCCGATATACGTAAAGCATTAGAGTTATATGTAGATGATTTGTTAGAGGTGAATTAAGGAGGTTCGAGGATGTCAAAAAAGGACGTTATAGAAGTTGAAGGTAAAGTTTTAGAGAAACTTCCTAACGCTATGTTTCAGGTTGAACTTGAAAATGGACATAAGATCCTAGCGCATATTAGTGGTAAACTAAGAATGCACTACATTCGTATATTACCAGGTGATAAAGTGACAATTGAAATGTCACCTTATGACTTAACAAAAGGACGCATTATTTGGCGTGATAAATAATCGCAAATAGAAAGGAGCGATTCTGATGAAAGTAAGAGCATCTGTTAAGCCTATTTGTGAAAAGTGTAAAGTGATTAAGAGAAAAGGTAGAATTCGCGTTATTTGTGAAAATCCTAAACACAAACAAAAACAAGGCTAAAGAGTTATAAAACGTAATAAAAAACAGTTGCATTATTCACCAGTTTATTATATAATAATAAATTGTGAGTATTTATTTGATTGCGGCTGCAATTATGAACCACACGGCTAAGTTGTAGCCTGGTTCATGTTGCTGATAGAAGATAAATAAAAGATTCTTATGTTTAACTTAACCCTCTAATAAAGTTAAACGAGGATCAATAATGAACATTAATTTTGAAACGATTTTCTAAATTAATCAAGGAGGTGCGAGAGGTAGATGGCTCGTATTGCTGGTGTAGACTTACCAAGAGAGAAACGTGTTGAAGTTGGCTTAACTTATATTTATGGTGTTGGCCGTTCAACATCTATTCGTATCTTAAAAGAATCAGGAATTAACCCTGACACAAGAGTTAGAGATTTAACTGACGAAGAAGTTGCAAAAATACGTTCTATTATAGATGAGTCCTGTAATGTAGAAGGGGACTTACGTAGAGAAATTGCATTAAACATCAAACGTTTAATGGAAATCGGTTGTTACAGAGGATTACGTCATAGAAGAGGTCTTCCTGTTAGAGGTCAAAAGACTAAGACTAACGCGAGAACTCGTAAAGGTCCTAAACGTACTGTAGCTAACAAGAAAAAATAAGCTGAGGAGGTTGGAGTAAATGGCTAAAAAACCGTCTAAAAGAAATGTACGTAGACGTCAAAAAAAGCATGTTGAGCGTGGACAAGCGCATATCCAATCCACTTTTAACAATACTATTGTTACATTAACTGACACTGCAGGCAACGCACTTTCTTGGGCTAGTGCAGGTGGATTAGGATTCAGAGGTTCTAGAAAAAATACTCCATATGCTGCTCAAATGGCTGCTGAAACAGCTGCTAAAGCTGCTATGGATCACGGTTTAAAAACAGTGGAAGTCATGGTTAAAGGTCCTGGTTCAGGTAGAGAAGCTGCTATTCGTGCGCTTCAAGCTGCTGGATTAGAAGTTACAATGATTAAAGACGTAACTCCAGTACCACATAATGGTTGTCGTCCACCAAAACGTAGAAGAGTATAATTAAGCTAGGAGGTGTAACAGAATGGCAAGATACAGAGGTGCTGTATGTAGATTATGCCGTAGAGAAGGCCAAAAATTATTCTTAAAAGGCGAAAGATGTTTTTCAGATAAATGTGCTGTAACAAGAAGACCATATGCACCAGGTCAGCATGGTCAAGCACGTAAAAAACAATCCGAATACGGTTTACAATTAAGAGAGAAGCAAAAAGCAAAAAGAATCTATGGTGTTTTAGAAACACAATTTAGAAACTACTTTGCTGAAGCTGATAAAAAATCAGGTATCACTGGTGAAAACTTATTAAAGTTATTAGAAATGCGTTTAGATAACGTTGTTTATAGAGCAGGATTTGGTCGTTCAAGAACAGAAGCTCGTCAAGTTGTTAGACATAACCACATTGAGGTTAATGGTAGAAAAGTAAACATTCCTTCATACGAAGCAAAACCAGGTGACGTGATTACACTTAAAGAGAAATCACAAGGTGCTCAAAGATTCAAAGATATCTTCGAGACTACTGAATCTAGAATTGTTCCTGAATGGATGGATGCTGATACTGAAAACTTCACTTTTAAAGTAACAGATGTTCCAACAAGAGAACAAATCAACATCGATGTTCAAGAGACGCTCATCGTCGAGCTTTACTCAAAATAGTAATACCTAAGGTTATTATGATCTTAGATGTTTATGCTCATTGTTTTACCCTCATTAAGGAACTTAAAAAAATAAAGGAGGGTTCATGTGTTAGAATTTGAAAAACCACGTATCGAGATAGAAGAAATAAATGAAGAGAAAACTTATGGTCGTTTTGTTGTTGAACCTTTAGAGAGAGGTTACGGTACAACTTTAGGTAATTCTTTAAGAAGAATTATGTTATCCTCTTTACCTGGTGCAGCAGTAAGCAGCATCAAGATTGAAGGTGTACTTCATGAATTCAGCACTATTCCAGGTGTTGTTGAAGATGTTGCTGAAATCATCCTTAACCTTAAAAGTTTAGCTATTAAAAACAATAGTGATAGTATGGAACCTAAAGTTGCATACATTGAATTTGAAGGCGAAGGCGTGGTTACTGCTGGCGACATCAAGGTTGATCCCGATATCGAAATTGTAAATCCAGACTTAAAAATCGCTACTTTAAGCGGTGGTGCTGATAGTAAGTTATTCATGGAGCTAACAATTACTAGAGGTAGAGGTTATGTTGGTGCTGATAAAAACAAATCCAATGACCAACCTATTGGTGTTATACCAGTAGATTCAATCTACACACCTATTCAAAGAGTTAACTTTGCAGTAAATAACACTCGTGTTGGTCAAATTACTGATTACGATAAGTTAAATCTTGAAGTATGGACTGATGGAACAATTGATCCTGATGAAGCTGTTAGTTTAGCTGCAAAGGTATTAAATGACCATCTGGCACTATTCATTGATCTTTCTGATAATGCAAGACATGCAGAAATCATGGTTGAAAAAGAAGAAGATCAAAAAGAAAAGGTTCTTGAAATGACCATAGAGGAACTTGATCTTTCTGTTCGTTCTTACAACTGTTTAAAACGAGCGGGTATTAACACAGTTGAAGATTTAACTAATAGAACCGAAGAAGAAATGATGAAAGTGCGTAATTTAGGTAGAAAATCGCTCGAAGAAGTATTAAATAAAATGCAAGAATTAAGTCTAGCATTAAAGCCTACAGAGGATTAATTTGGACTGAATTTGAAAGGAGGTTTACCAGTGGCTGGATACAGAAAGCTTGGTAGAACAACTGCTCAAAGAAAAGCTTTACTTAGAAATCAAGTAACTAATTTATTATACCACGGTAGAATTAAGACAACTGAGAGTAAAGCTAAAGAAGTTAGAAAAATGGCTGAAAAAATGATCGCATTAGCAGTAAAAGAAATGGATAACTTCGAAGAAGTTACAGTTACAGCTAAAGTGCCTAGAAAAGATGCTGAAGGCAGACGTGTAAAAGAAGAAGTAGACGGTAAGAAAGTTACTGTTTATGATGAATTAGAGAAGACTATCAAAAAAGATAAAGCTACTCGTTTACACGCAAGAAGACAAATGTTAAAAGTACTTTACCCTGTTGTTGAAGTACCTGGTAACAAAAAGAGATCAGCTAAAAAAGTTGATATGGTTGCAAAAATGTTTGACGAAGTTGGACCTAAGTACCAAGACCGTAATGGTGGTTACACAAGAATGATCAAAATCGGTCAACGTAAAGGTGACGGTGCAATGGAAGTATTTATTGAATTAGTATAATTGTAATGGGGCTACTAATAGGCAGAGTTTATTAGTAGTCTTTTATTATGCCCTTTTTTCCCCTCTCTCCTTCTCTTATATTTCACCACAAAAGTAAACAATTTAGGAAATTTTACGCAAAAAAAACTGTGTTTTGTGCTATAATGGTAAAGTGAGTTAAATGTACTAAATAATATATATAATTCGACATTTTTCTTATTAATACATATTATGAGGGGGAGTATCAATGTATTGTAAACATTGTGGCACTGAGCTAAAGGAAGGATACATCTTCTGCGACCAATGTGGAACCAAAGCTGAAGATGTAAATCACCAAATAGAGACAGAAACAATTCATATACCAGAAGAAAATATTATCCAAGTAGATAATAAAGTTGATGAGGAAGAAGCTAAGCTTCCAAAAGTAGTTAACAAGCCTGAAAACAATAACAATCAGGTAAGTCAGCAGAATCAAAAGAAGAAAAGTAATGGCGGTAAGATAGCTGTAGTAATAGTGTTAGTTCTTTTACTGTTTATCATAGGTTCAGCTAGTTTCATTGGCTACAATCTGTACTACATAAAGAGTTCACAAGTGGAATATGCTTTTAAAGAAACATCTTTAGATGAAACAGAGAATTCATATACATACTCAGATGATGGCAAAATGAGCTTAGAATTATCATCAGATATTATTAATACAATGCTTGAAGATCAATTGAAAACATTAGCAAAAAGTGATGAGCAACTAGAAGGCATATTTATTGATCTTGATAAAGAATTATTGCATTTGAAATATAAATCTCTAGGGATTGAAATGCCTTTAGTATCTGAAGTTGATATGGATTATGATGAGAATGGATTAGTGATAGAAGCTAAAAGTTATAAATTAGGAAAGAAGGCCCGTTCACTGCCATTTTTTATTGATATACCTAAGGAGCTAAAGCAGATTACTTTAGAAATGAATCAGGAATCAGATTTATATGTAGTTGATGATGTCCAAATCGATGATGGTGAAGTGGAGATCACACTAACACTGGATGAGCAGGAAATTGGAAAAGCTATCAGAGGTCTTATTTCACAATCAGACTCGTTCATGATGGATAACTACTATAGTTTCTATGAGACCACTAACGGGATAGATCAAGCTTATGAAATTATTTCTTACGGTGAAATGTTCGATGATGAAGTAGATGAATATGTGGAAAGTATCATGACAGACGGACTACTAATGAAAGAATTTCTTGTCTTTATAAATGATGATGCACTAAATCAATTTTATGAAAACTATGGCGAAGTTTTAGCAAGTAAGGTCACAAAAGAAGATGTGTTATTACTTAAAGAGGATTATAAAATAATCGAAACAATTAACTTTGCACAAGTGATTCTAGACAGTTTTGATAATTACTATTATGATTACAGCGGTGATCTTCTACTGTATAAAAACGCTATTTATGATTATACCATTAGAGAGTTTATATCTACAGAGTACATATGTGATTTTTATGGACTTGATAACAGTCAAGCAAAAAACATGTATCTATCCATGGAAGATGCTTATACAGCTTTTATTTATTATAAGAGTGATTCAGGAAAAAACTATAAGATTAATTATTATGATTATGAGATAACAGATATTGAATTTAATTATGATATAACATATCCTACAGAAACAGAAGTTACTGAAACTGAATTGGATAAGATAACAGCAGCAACGCGTCCTTTAGATATCGTATGGGAAGATGAACTAATCTTCTATAGATATTTGAGAATCGTAGAGGACTCAGCTTATGCAGTTCTGTCAACGGAGTATGGATTAGATTACTTATATGCAGTTGCCTATACTAGAAATGGTGATGCTTGGGAAGCTGTTAGTGTTGATGATTACTATGAAGACTTGACAACATACTACCCAGATTTTAATGTATTCACTTTACCTATAGAAGAGCCTAATTTTGTTTATCTCAATTCTCTATATGAAGATGACTTTACTGTTTTAATTAATAACATATACAGTACTGGCTACATAACACATACGGACTATCAAGTATTATTTTATACCTATATAGACGAATTAATCTATCTTGTTCTAGATGATGGAAGTGAATTTATCGTAGAAGTGGATTATTATGGCACAATCCAGAACGTTTATGATCTAGAGACAGCCTATGATTTATTCTATATACCAGAGTATTTAGTACTCGGTGCAATTCGATAAGGGGGTTATGAGATGAAGTGTAGTCAATGTGGTTTTGAAAACGGTGAACAGGGTAAATTCTGTGGCAAATGCGGCGCTTCTATGAATCAAGAGAAAAACGAAGTCATCGAAATACAAATTGAAGTGGAAGAAGAGCAAACTAATTCAGAAGATGATGTAGTAATAGAAGATGACGACAGCATAAAGGATCAGAATGAAGTAGAAAATAATGAACCAGTAGGAAATGAAAATGTAGTTGAAGAGGAAAATGATGAAAGTACAGAGCTTATCAATGTAAAAGAAGAAACTAAAAAGTCTAATAAAGTAAACTTGAAGCTATTGCTTGGTATTGGAGGGGGTATTCTTGCTGTCCTCATATTAGTTTTTGCTGGTAGTAAGGTGGTCACTTCCACAGGAGCAAGTTCAAAGTATGTAGATCTATCCAATGCACCTTTTGTATATGCTGCAGACGGGGATCATTATATAATGCCAATTGGTGAAGAAGCCATTGAAATCAAAGGTACTGTTGACTATGTACGTACTAAGAATACCAAGGATTATTATATTTCTACACAGGAAGGTAAACTCTATCATTATCAATTAGGTAATGAGGATATAGAAAAAATAGATAAAGACGTATTAACCTTTAGGATTTCTGAGGATGGTAAGACTGTAGTCTATGAAACACAAGATGATAATGATTTATACCTATATCAGAATAATGATGTCGAACTCATTGAGAAAGATATATGGAGCTTTGAGATGAGTGCAAATGGTAAGTACATAGCCTATATTAGTGAGTATGAAGTATCAGAAGGTGGAGAATTACACTTATACAAAGTAGGTAAAGAAGAAGAAGAGTTAGAGAATGAAGCAAGCGAAGTAGCAGCTGTTTTTGATGATGGAAGTATTTATTACCTTGATGAAGATTATCGTTTGTACTATCAAAAGGGCGATGATAAGCAGCGTATAGCTAAAGATGTTTACGATTATGCTTTCTCAACCAAAGGGGATAAAGTTGCTTGGATCAACGATGATGATGAATTGTATATCAAAGTTGGCGATCGTGAAGAAAAGATTGATAAAGGCGTAGCGTACATCTATACAGCATATTGGGCAGCTCACTCCAATCGCTTAGATCTTATCTATAATAAAGATTATGAAAAAGATTACTTATTAATAGAAGAAGATGAAAAAGGGAAAAAACTAAGTGAAGACTATATGAGTTATGACTATGCAAGCTTTGAGCCTATGTATGCTATTGCTGATGATGAAGATTTAAGTGTCTATCATCGCAAGGGGAAAGAATGGCAAGAAGAGAAGATAGAAAATGAAGAAGACATTCAATACGTGCTGGTCTCAGCTTATGGTGACTATGTAGTTTTTGCTGATGATGATAATCAATTATTTTATTGGAAAAGCGGTGAGCCTCGACTGATCGATAAAGACTTTGATTATAATACAGGACAAATTTGGATGGATAAAGACAGTCATACGATTATTTATACAGATGAGGATAAGACATTAAAGGTCAGCAAAAAAGGTAAAGAAGGTACAGAGATTATCGATGATGTTCAAGATTTTTATGTTAGAAATCTAAAAACTATATTAGTGGCCGATGAAGATGGAGATTTGATGCAAGTAAACCTTAAAGGTGATACAGAAGGAGTAGAAGATGATTTTGAAGGTTTCTACTATATAGGGACTTGGTAAGGAGAAATAATGATGAAAATATGTAATAACTGTGGGGCAAGTTTGGCAAATGATGCTCAGTTCTGTACAAAGTGTGGTAGCAGATACGAAGCTAAAAGGAAAACATCAACGTTTAAAATTATTCTGTTGATTGGTAGCTTTTTGCTATTATTTCTTGTGCTTGGTATTGCAGCTTATGCATTTATCAACAAAGATCCTGTAGATCGAGTGTTACTAAGTTATAAAAATCTATTTGAAGCTGATGAATATGAAGCTGTGACTACTATTACATACGATGTGAAGTCCAGTATCCAGGATGACACTATGAATTTAGTAGTGAACATGATTGAAGACTCAGATATCGTGGTTACAACTCAGAAAAAGGATGATCAACAGTACGCTATTCTAGAAATGAATTATGATGAGGAAGAAATATTTACAATGGATGTTTTTGTCAATAAAGAATATATAGCTGTTAACATACCTATTATCTATGATGAGATGTTCTTTGTGAAGTGGGAAGAGCTAGACGAAATGGTGGAAACATTAAACGAAGAGTTCTATATGGATATTCCGGAACTAGAATATTTGGAATATGTAAAGATCTTTAATGTAGAAGATTCAAAAGAGTTTAATGCCATTGATCAAAAGAAATACTACAATTTTATTAAAGGGTATTATGAAGGTAAAATAACGAAGGGATCTCTAGTAGACGTTACCTATACAGAAGGTAAGAAAGAAAAAGAGGTCAAATGCCGAGAGTATACCGTTACACAAGATATAAAAGATGTTGAAGATTTAACATTAGAATTATTTGAAATGCTTATAGAGGATGAGGAAGTTGAGGCTCTCCTAGTTGCTAAATTCAATGAATTTCTTGATGTCTTAGTTGATACAAAAGATTATGAAAACCTCTACATAACAGAAGATGAGATAGAAGACGCTCGAGATGAATTTGATGATAATTACGAAGAGGGTATGGAGAGTCTTTTAGAAGGTATGGAGTATGGTTTTGACATGAATGAAGAGGAGATTGAGCAAGATAATACAACTATTTATCGTATTGATCGAAATAACCGTATCAGAAGCATTACCGTGGAAAATGAAATGAAGATTGATCAATATGGCGATTATGTTAAAGTTAATATGACGACAGAAACCGTCTATAATAAGTTCAAAAACATTTCACTAGACATACCGGACATTGAAGATGATGATGCAGTAGATTTAGCTGATATTAATGAACAAGATCTAATGGTGATTAGTAATGAAATTGAGGCAAATATCGGAAAGATAATCATGAAAAACGAAGCTTTCCAGAGCCTAATGATGTATAATGGATTTTTCTAAAAGTAATACAAAGGGCACATGGTTTGATACATGTGTCCTTTTACTGTCAAAAATTTGTTCTAAAAATATGGACAACCTCATAGGATGTTATATAGAAAAATGTTCTTGAAAGAAAAGGGGTTGTACAGGGATGAAAGGCTATAAGATAAATATACGAGCGATAACAATTGAACAGGCTATGGAACTTCATGACCATGGTTATGCATTAGAAGTACATGACGGCAAAAAGGCTAAGGTTTTTAAAGAAAACTATTTTAAAACAATTATGATATTAGATTAAAGAAAGATAGCACATAATCAATTAATTTCAACCTAACAAAGACTTTGTTTGTATAGTTGAAAATATGGATTATGTGCTTTTTACGTTCAACCTTGTATTAGTCTTTTCTATACTGTATAATGTATTGTTAGAGTATAGTTGAATTCTATTCAAGTTTAAAAGCGTGGTGAAGTCATGGACAAAATTGTTTCTTCAAAAGGGCTCGTCTATGAGTATCTTGTTCATAACGAGTTTGGAGAAGTTGAAGATAAAAAGAGAGCTATTGATCAAGTGGATTTAGAAGTGGAACAAGGTGAGTTTATTGTCATTTTAGGACATAATGGTTCTGGTAAATCTACATTGGCTAAACATATAAATGCGTTACTGCATCCCACTGAGGGAACCTTATTAGTTAAAGGTTTAGATACCAGTGATCAAAATAATATCTGGGATATTCGTCAATCAGCTGGTATGGTATTTCAAAACCCAGACAATCAAATTATAGCTACTATTGTAGAAGAGGATGTAGCATTTGGACCAGAGAATCTAGGGGTTCATCCAGCAGAGATTCGGAGAAGAGTGGATGAATCATTAATGGCAGTAGATATGTATCATTATAAAGATCATTCTCCTAATAAATTATCAGGTGGGCAAAAACAAAGAATAGCCATAGCTGGGGTACTGGCCATGAGGCCGGAATGCATTATACTTGATGAACCTACAGCAATGCTAGATCCTTCTGGCCGTCAAGAAGTAATGGATGCAGTTCTTCGCCTCAATGAGGAAGAAGGTATCACCATTATTCACATTACACATTACATGGAGGAAGCTATTCGAGCAGACCGTGTTATTGTTATGGAGGAAGGAAGGGTTGTTAAGCAAGGTCGACCTAAAGAAGTTTTCGCTGAGGTAGAATTAATGAAAAACTTAGGATTAGATGTACCACAAGTAACAGAAGTTGCTTACGAGTTAAATAATTTAGGAATTGAAATTTCCCAAGAAATACTATCAATAGATGAGATGGTGAATGCGATATGCCAATTGAAACAAAAAGTTTAACATATATCTATGGAGAAGGTACTCCTTATGAAAAGACAGCCATCAAGGATGTTAATATAGCCATTAATAACGGTGAGTTTATAGGGTTAATTGGGCATACTGGTTCAGGCAAATCAACACTTATTCAACACTTTAATGCCTTATTAAAGCCTACTTCTGGTAAAGTAATCGTCAATGGAAAAGATTTGGGGGATGATAAGACCAGCAAAAAGGAAGTAAGGCAAAAAGTTGGATTAGTCTTTCAATATCCTGAACATCAACTATTCGAGATGACAGTCTATAAAGATGTAGCTTTTGGACCAGAGAATTTAGGTCTCAATAAAGAAGAAGTGGACCAACGTGTGATACGTTCTTTAAAGTTAGTAGGTCTTACTGAAAAGCATTATGAGAAGTCCCCATTTGAATTATCTGGGGGACAAAAGAGAAGAGTAGCCATTGCAGGGGTATTAGCTATGGAACCTGACATATTAATATTAGATGAGCCAACAGCTGGTCTTGATCCAAAAGGACGAGATGAAATTCTAGACCAGGTGAAGGCATTACATGATGAAACAGGTATTACAGTTATTCTCGTTTCTCATAGTATGGAGGATGTCGCTAAATATGTGGAGCGACTCATCGTTATGGGAGATGGTCACGTACAATTTGATGGTTCACCAAAAGAAGTGTTCAAAAACAGTAAAGAGCTGGTTGAGATGGGATTAGGCGTTCCACAAGTAACAGATCTAATGAATGCTTTACAAGAAAAGGGTTTTCATATACCTGATACAATTATTACGGTAGAAGAAGCAGTTAACTACCTGAAAGATACCTTAGATAGAAAAGTAGGTGTATAGATGTTACGTGATATTACAATAGGACAGTATTACCCAACTCATTCATTTATACACAGATTAGATCCACGTTCCAAATTGTTATTAACGATTGGATACATTATTGTATTATTTGTTGTTGATAATTTTTGGGGATTTGCGATAGCAGCGCTATTTTTAGGTGCATGTATAAGAATTTCAAAAGTTCCTCTTAAATTCATTTTAAAAGGGTTAAAAGCTGTTATCATGATTTTGATATTTACATTAATATTGAATGTATTTTTTACCAGTGGTGGAACAACCTTAGTTGAGTGGGGAGTTATTAAAATAACAACACAAGGATTATACCAAGCGGCATTTATGGCAGTCCGCTTAATGTTCTTAATCATTGGCTCATCATTGCTGACGTTAACGACTTCACCAATTGAATTAACCGATGGTCTAGAAAATTTATTGAGCCCACTAAAAAAAATTAAAGTACCGGCCCATGAAATTGCTATGATGATGACCATAGCATTACGATTCATACCTATTCTCTTAGAAGAGACTGATAAAATAATGAAAGCTCAAATGGCAAGAGGTGCAGACTTTGAAGAAGGTGGATTAATTAAAAAAGCCAAGAGTATGATACCTCTATTGGTACCTCTATTTATATCAGCTTTTAGACGAGCAGATGAGTTAGCTATGGCTATGGAAGCCCGTTGTTACCGCGGTGACGTTAATCGTACAAGGATGAAACAGTTGAAATACAGTAAAAATGATGCACTTACTGCTAGTGTGTTTGCATTATTTACGGTTGTTATCTTTATGTCGGCATATTATATAAAGTAATCAATGGGATAATTAAGTTACAGATGGGTTAGTTATAAAGAGGGATATACATGAGAAAAATTAAAATAACAATTGCATATGAAGGTACAGCTTTTAATGGTTGGCAACGGCAAAATAATGCAGTAGGGATAGAAGAAAAAGTAGAAGAGGCTTGTAAAAAGATTTTTATCGAGCCTATTAAAATCACTGGTGCTAGTCGTACAGATACAGGTGTCCATGCATTAGGGCAAGTTGCTACCTTTGAAACCAGTAAAGACATACCTTTAAAGAACATACCTTATGCATTGAATTCTAAGTTACCAGAGGATATTGTTGTTGTTGGAGCAGAAGTGGTTCATCAAGACTTCCATCCCAGGTATTCAGCTATTAAGAAAACCTACCAATACCGTATTTATAACGGCCAATTTCTTCTTCCAAATCTACGAAAGCAGGTAGCTTTTGTACCAACTGAGCTGAATATAGATCTCATGGAAAAAGCTTGTGAACTTTTTATAGGTCAACATGACTTTAAAGGCTTTTCATCTACAGGATCATCAGTAAAAACCACAATACGTACTATTTTTGATATGCATTTAATCATTGATCAAGATTTAATATCAATACAAGTTACAGGGGATGGTTTTCTCTATAACATGGTGAGAATTATTGCTGGTACATTAATTGAAGTTGGGCAGGGAAAACGCTCTCTAGAGGAAGTTAAAGAGGCTATTGATTTATGTGACAGAAATAAGGCTGGTAAGACAGCACCAGCAAAAGGTCTTACTTTAGTTAAGATCTATTATTGATATAGAGTCAATGGCTCACTGCTCCATAGAACCCCTATATGCTTTCGGTATCGAATAGACGGAGTATGATCAATGCTAGGGGACTTGGAATAAATAACTTATCGAAGTAAATAACTTTACAATTGACATCTAATAATCTATAGCGTTATAATGTAATTAAGGCATCTACAATTGTTGTAGGTGTCTTTTTGCGTTTTTTTGGCAAAGATAAAGATAAATAGAAAGATCAACTAGGGGGTATATGATGCAAAAATTATTGATAGTTGATGATGAGAAGTGGATTAGAAGAGGTTTAAAAGTAAAGCTACAGGAACTAGGTTATCAATTTGAAGAGATTCTAGAGGCTAAAAATGGAATGGATGCACTTGAAATTATTGAAAGTGAGCTACCCAAACTGGTAATAACAGATATTCGTATGCCAAAGATGACCGGTATTGACTTAATAAGAGAAGGTATTAAGATTTCAAAAGAGATTAAATTTGTTATCATTAGCGGTTATGCAGAATTTGACTATGCAGAAAAAGCTATCAACATGGGAGCAAGAGGTTACCTATTGAAGCCTATTAATGATCAGAATCTCAAAGAAACAATGGATAAGATATTAGGTGAGATTGAAAGAGAAAAGGAATACCATCAAGTTCGGGTAAAGGTGGATAAACTAGAGGATTCTTTTGTGGATAATGGGAAAGAAAAGGAGATCAATGAACTGATACTTGATGATAAAATCAACCATGTTGCCATTAAAGCAATAATGGATGAAGAGTTCTCCTATAGTTCTATGGCTCTCATTAATATTGACGCAAGCTCCTATTTCCAATCTAATTTTAAGTATGAAGATTTAGAATTACTGAAATTCAGTATTAAGAATATCATGAATGAAATAACACTAGAAGATTTTCATTATTTTATATGTAACAACCATACTAATCGTAATCAAATGATTATAATCATGGCTAATAATCAAGGGATGAATTTTCAAAAAATGATTGAAGAGAAGCTTTATGATCTTCTTAATAGTATTAATAAGTATTTAAAGATTTCGGTCACAATAGGTGTCAGTAAAGTGCATCCTGATATAAATCGTCAGCAGTATAGTGAAGCTAAAGAAGCTTATGAATTCAATTTCATTGATGGAAGAGGAAAAATCTATCAGTATGAAAGTGTCAAATATATGACTGAGAACGCTATCCAAATACCACGAGATAAGATTAAGCTGTTAAAAATGTACATGTCTAAAGGTGATGCAAAAAATATCCGTATACTATTAGAGAGTTTGATTAACACAGATACCATTAAGGAGCAATCAACTAAATATATATCCTTCATTTGGTTTGAAATCGTTAGTATCCTTATTAATTCATTGGACGCTATTGAGAAAAAAAGCCAACGTTTATTGAGTACGTCCTTATTACAGCCTGAAATTTTTGAACGTTATGAGAATGTAGATGAGGTGATTAATTATCTCTATACAACGGTTATTGATATTTTAGGAATTAAGGAAGACCAAGACCAAGATTGTAAAGAAATCGTTTATCAAGTTAAACACTTTATTGATCAAAACTATGAACAAGACATAGCTATAAAGGACTTAGCCTATGAATATGCTATTAATCCAAAGTATTTCTCAACTCTATTCAAGAAAGAAATAGGTATGAGTGCTATTCAATATATAACTAATAAACGACTTGCTCAAGCTTGTGAACTCCTCATTCAAACAGGGCAGAGCATTACTGATATATCCAATAGTGTTGGGTATCAAGATCCCTTATATTTCTTCAGAGTGTTTAAAAAGAAATATGATATGACACCATTAGAATATCGCAATAAATATCAAGGCAATAAATAGTAGGATCATTCAAGTGAAAAATGTCCATAGGTCTTATAACTTTCATCTATAATCAGTTAATAGTACCGGTGCTATAATAAGTTTGTTGATGTAATTGACTTAACAAAACTTAATAGAAGAGGGAGGTAGTATAATGAAAAGAATCATTTCATTATTACTTGTATTAGTTATGGCAATGGCTTCTTTTGCGGGGTGTGCAAGCGATAAGCCAACAGAAAAAACTAAAGAAGAAACTACAAAGGAAGAAGTAAAAAAGGATACAACTAAAGATAAAGAAGAACCAGTAGAAGTATCTGAAATCAGATATGCTTATTGGGGAGATGGTAACGAAGACTTCGTTAAAGCTATTGTAGAAGCATTTGAAGCGAAGAATCCTGATGTCAAAGTTATTATAGAAGCATTACCATGGAGTGAATACTGGACAAAGCTTGAAGCTTCAGCTATGGGTGGAGCGATGCCAGATGTATTTATTCACCATCCAAAATATATTGAGCAATATGTAGATAATAATTTACTTGTACCAGTTGACGATCTTAATGATATTGATCCAAACTTTAGTTTAGATAATTATCCTGAAGCAACTGTTGCTCCATTCTTATTTGATGGGACAGCTTATGGTTTACCAAAAGATTTCGATACAATTGGTTTGTTCTATAACAAAGAAATCTTTGATGCAGCTGGAGTTCCTTACCCAGACTCAACTTGGGATTGGGATAAACTTGTTGAAGTTGCAAAACAATTAACTGATAAAGAAAATGATATATATGGTTATGGTGCCTATATTACACCACAACAAGGTTATTACAACACTATTATGCAAGCTGGTGGTTACCTGATTACACCAGAAGGAAAATCTGGTGCAGCAATGCCAGAAACAATGGCAGGCATGCAATACTGGGTTGATATGATTTATACTCATGAAGTATCCCCTACACCTGAGCAGTTTGCTGATACTGAAGCAAAGCAAATGTTCGCATCTGGTAAGCTTGCTATGATGTTTGCAGGTTCTTGGAACATGAATAATTTTGCTCAAAATGAAGACATTGCAGATAAATTTGATGTAGCTGAGCTTCCAGCTGGACCAGCACAAAAAGCAGTTATGACAAATAGTATTTGCTTCTCAATCGCTAAGAGCACTGAAGAACTAGAAGCAGCTAGAAGATTTGTAGCTTTCTTAGCTAGTGAAGAATCTCAGTCTATCGAAGCAGCATTTGGTGGTGCAATTCCAGCATTCCAAGGAACTGCTAGCAAATGGGTAGAAACATACAGTGATTATAATGCACAAATCTTTATTGATTCATTAGAATTTGCTTACCCATTACCAAGAACTAAAAACACAAACAAATGGTATTCAGTTGTTAAAGACTATGCAAGACTAATCATTTCTAATCAAGTTTCTGTAGAAGAAGGATGTACAAAATTAAACGAAGAAATGGAAGCTATATTAGCAGAAGAACAATAAAAAATTTAATAAGATATAGATGCCTTAAGTGAAGTCGATTTCTATAAATCGACTTCGCTATCATCCTAAGGAGAGATTCATAATGACAAAAGATTTGAAATATTCAAAACTTGATAAGAGTCGATTTAAGTGGGGTTACATTATGGTAGCGCCAACGATGCTAGGTTTGCTCATACTTAACCTTTGGCCATTAATGCAATCCTTTTGGTTGAGTTTGAACAAGAACTTAGGTTTTAATAACTATAAATATATTGGATCGGACAATTATATAAAAATGTTCAGTGATTCAACCATTTGGCAAGCAATAGGTAATACTCTAGTGTTCACGATAATTACAGTTCCACTTGCTGTCTTTATATCACTAATTTTAGCTAGTCTTGTTAATTCAAAAATAAAAGGAAAAGGAATATATCGTACCATTTATTTTTTACCAATGGTAGTTGCACCAGCAGCCATTGCAATGGTATGGAAATGGATGTTCAATGCTGATTATGGAATTATTAATTATCTTTTAGGTACTCTGGGCATTGATCCAGTCCGCTGGTTAACCAATCCTTCCACTGCTTTGTTATCGGTATCTATTGTTGCTATCTGGGGACAGTTAGGTTATCGTATGATTATTTTAATGGCTGGTCTTAATTCTATACCTAACAGCTATTATGAAGCAGCACAAATTGATGGTGCTAGTGCTATTAAACAATTTAGACATATTACGTTACCGTTAGTATCACCAACATTATTCTTTGTTGTTATTACTGGCTTTATGAATGCTATTAAGCAATTTGACATTGTATATATGATGATTGAAGATGTCAATCCAGCACTACAACATGCGCAAACAATTCTTTATTTATACTTTGAAGAAGCCTTTGTAAAAAATAATAAAGGTTATGCTTCAGCCATCGTTATGTTTACTTTCGTAATTATCATGATTATTACGGGCATACAATTTGTATTACAGAAAAAATGGGTTCACTATGAATAAAGCAGGTGAGAGAATGAGTGAAAACGCAATGACAATGAAAAATAGTCCAACTTTAAAGAAAAAAGGATTCACATATAGAGAAATAGGTAAAATAGTAGTTCATACATTGTTGATTATCGGCGCTATATCTATGATTTTTCCATTTATATGGATGATTCTCACGTCACTAAAGACGTTTGGAGAAGCAACTCGGATACCACCAACCATATTACCTAGTGAATGGATGGTGGAGAATTATACCAAGGTCTTAAACGTATTACCTTTTACACAATTATATATAAATACCATTTTGATGATGCTTGGTCGAGTGATTTTTGCAGTTGTAACTTGTTCAATGGCAGGATACGCCTTTGCGCGTATTAAGTTTCCTGGCAGTAAAATCATGTTTGGATTAATATTGGCACAGATGATGGTACCAGGTCAAGTATTTACTATTCCACAGTATTTATTGGTAGCGGACTTAGGAATGTTAAATACCATTTTCGCATTAATCTTTCCTGGATTAATCAGCTGCTTCGGTGTCTTCTTGCTCAGACAGTTTTATTTATCATTACCTAATGAACTAGAAGAAGCAGCCATTATTGATGGATGTAATGATTGGAAGATTTTCACAAGAATTATGTTTCCATTAACAAAGGCATCCGTTTCAGCGTTAACCATCTTCACAGCAATTTGGGCATACAAGGATCTAATGTGGCCAATCATTGTTAATATTTCAATGGACAAAATGACTTTATCAGCAGGTCTTGCAACATTAAATGGGCAATACGTCACGGATTACCCAGTAATCATGGCTGGTACAGTTTTATCTATGTGGCCTATACTGATTCTTTACGTTATCTTCCAAAGACAATTTGTTGAGGGGATAGCTATGACAGGTACAAAAGGTTAATAATAATAAGACACTCCTCATAAAGGGGTGTCTTATTGTGATTAACAGTGGTCAGCATAGAACCTCTTAGCAAGATATTATGAGTTCGTGGGCGATTGATATATGCTATAATAGAAGAGGTTAGAAAGGGGAGATCCAATGGGTATAAGTAAAAAGCTATTAATATTCTTCATTACATTAACGATCGCTACGATCATGTTAGTTTTTAGTTTTACGTTTTATACAACTCAGTCTGAGATTGAAGATAAATTTGGTTACCTCCTCAATGAAATGGTTAATAAAACAGTTATGCACATGGATTCAAAGGTACTGGAAATTGAAAGATCCATGAATATGTTGGTTATGAATTCAGAGTTTACCAGTAACTATATGAATCTTGATAAGATTCCCGTGGATGAGTATGTTAGAAGAACAGCACAGGCTAAAGCTTTGGCAGATATTACGATATATAGTAGTAAAGATATTGAATCGATTATTATCAAGTTAAAGAGCGATGAAGATCTGCATCACTATGGGGGAAATTTTAGTGATCAGTATTATGTTGAGAAAGAGTATAAGGATAAGTATGCCTTCTTCTTTATGGATTGGGATAACTTTAGTCAAGAAATTGTCATTGAAAATATTCTTCAAAATTACCATAGTTTCTATTGGACATCAGGTATTCAAGAGAATTATGATGATATTTACCTTATGAAGAAACTTTCACACTGGGATACAGGGAAGCAGTTAGGTATTATTACTATGGTGATGGATATGGAAGTATTCACTGATTTGTATCTTGATATGGAGAAAGAGTTTTCTTCTACTAACTATTTGGTGGATTCAACAGGAACCATTGTAGCACACAGTAATCCAGAACTCATTGGTACAACGCTGGATGCAGAAATGGAAAGGATGATTAATTTAGGTGATTCATCTGAATATTATAATGTTGATGGTCATTTAATTGCTTTCCAAGAAGCTAAAAACGGATGGGTTTATATATCTTCCATACCAATGGAGTACATTACTAGAGAAATTGATAACGCTTGGACAAGTTCCTTCCTTATAATCATTATAGGTATTTTGCTTGCTACATTAGTTTTCTTTATTTATACAAGACGTATATCAAGGAACATGGGAATACTTATAAGTAAAATGTTAAAAGTTGAAGAAGGGGATATGGAAATCAGTGAGAAAATTGAGAGTAATGACGAAATTGGATTAATCGATAATTACTTTAATAGGATGGTTGAAAAGCTAAATCGCCTCATCCGGAAAAATTATGTTCAAAAACTTGAAAAACGAGAGGCAGAATTAAGTGCACTACAATTTCAGATTAACCCTCACTTCCTCTATAATACACTTGAATCTATTAGTGCTATTGGAAGTGTTTATGGCAGTCATGAAATCAGTCAAATCAGCCAGAAGCTAGGACAGATGTTACGATATAGTATTAACATCAATTCTTCTGAATTCGTTACGTTAACAAAAGAGATACAGCACATAGAAAATTATTTTTTCATACAAGAAGTACGATTTGAAGATCGATTTAAGGTTTTCTATGATATTGATCCTCATGTGAAAGATGCAAAAGTACTAAAGTTAATTTTACAACCGATTGTGGAAAACATTATTCAGCATGGTTTATCCGATGAGGATGAAGGTATCATTGCTATCGTCGCGGAGTGGTGCGATAAAAACTTAATCATTAAAATCTCTGATGATGGTAAAGGTATGTCTAATGAACAAGTCAAACAGCTTAATGACTACATTAATGAAGATACAGATAAAATTCTAACAGGTTATAAGAAGTCTGTAGGTATGCGAAATGTTAATTTAAGAATTAAACTCGCTTATGGCGAGGAGTATGGTTTACACGTTACTAGTCAAGAAGGAATAGGTACTCATGTGACTTTTACTTTACCACTGATTTAATTAGAATTAGTAGATATTAAAAACTCCTTAAAAATGTTTAAAATAACCTCTTGACAGAGATTTAAGCGTTGTACTATAATATACAAGTATGAGTATGTTAGAAAAAATCCAATAGCCCCGGGTTTTTAAATAAATGTCATACTAAAAAATTGATATTTTAAAGATCAAGGAGGTAAACGAATGAAAACATACATGGCGAATGCCCAAAACGTTGATAGAAAATGGTATGTTATTGATGCTACTGGTCATACATTAGGTCGTTTAGCATCTGAAGTTGCAAAAATTTTACGTGGAAAGAATAAGCCAACTTATACTCCACATGTTGATACAGGTGATCATGTTATCATCATTAATGCTGATAAAGTTAAATTAACAGGTAAGAAATTAGATCAAAAATACTACAGATGGCATACAGGTCATCCAGGTGGTTTAAAAGAGATTAAATATAGAGATTTAATGGCTACTAAACCTGAGTTAGCTTTCACTTTAGCAGTTAAAGGTATGTTACCTAAAAATTCTTTAGGTAGATCAATGGCTAAAAAATTACGTGTATATGCTGGTACGGAACATAATCATGATGCACAAAAGCCAGAAGTACTTGAAATCAAATATTAAGAGATACTGAAAGGAGGATAACAATGGCACAAGTTAAATATTATGGAACTGGTAGAAGAAAAAGTAGTGTTGCTAGAGTATATTTAGTACCTGGTAACGGTAAAATTACTATCAATAAAAGAGATATCGAAGAGTTCTTCGGTTTAGAAACTTTAAAAGTTATCGTACGTCAACCATTAAGCTTAACAGGTACATTAGATAAATTTGATGTATTAGTTAACGTACATGGTGGTGGATTCACAGGTCAAGCTGGTGCAATTCGTCACGGTATTTCAAGAGCTTTATTAGAAGCGGATATAGAATTACGTCCTGCTCTTAAAAAAGCTGGTTTCTTAACAAGAGACCCAAGAATGAAAGAAAGAAAGAAGTACGGTCTCAAAGCAGCGAGACGTGCTCCACAGTTCTCAAAAAGATAATTTCATTATTATACAGAAACCCTCAAACATTTATGTTTGGGGGTTTTTTAATTTATATAACTAACAAAAAAATTTAAAATTATAAATAGATCATTAGCATTTTTTACTGTGGCAAATCACATTTAGGTCCCTTAATAGTGAATCTACTCACTATAAGCATCCTCATACGTTCTTTTATGCAGAGATGAAATATTGGATTTTTTTATTACCTCTAGTTGGCATTCTCTTTATGGTAATTGATAAATATTCACAACAATAAGTTTGATATGATCCTATATTCACTAGATAAGAATATAGGGGTTTTGCTTATGGTAAGAGTAATTTCTAATACAATTCTAAAGTTAATCAATGATGCTATATGCTATAATCTAACATGATAATTTGTACAAAATAGGAAATGTTAGAGAGGTATTTTATGAAATTTTTAAAATGGGTTGTGAAACTGTTAAGAATCGGAATAATTGCGGTGATTGTACTTACATTGGCAGCTTTAGTTTATGAGAAGGCTGCAGAATATGCGGATAGTAAAAAATATGAACCACCAGGAAAGATAATCGATGTAGATGAACAGAAAATGCACATATATGCAGAAGGAACTGGAGATGTGACTGTTGTATTTGTATCAGGTTTAGGTACACCGAGTCCTTATATTGACTTTTATCCAATTTATAGTGAGATATCAGAACATGCAAGGATAGTGGTTTATGATAGACCTGGATATGGGTGGAGTGAGGTATCATCAAGCTCTAGAGATATTGATACTGTAACTAATGAACTTCACCAACTGCTTGAGTTGGCTGGTGAGAAACCTCCCTATCTATTGGTTGGACACTCAATGGGTTCACTTGAGTCTATAAGATATGCTCAACTTTATAGAGAGGAAGTAAAAGGCATTGTTACTATTGATGGTGGAAGTCCAGAGTTTTATGCTAAAGAGTCTATCAGTGATGAGGTTACGTCCTCACTTGGACTACAACGTGTATTAAAAAATATGGGAGTAATCAGACTACTCTTTAACCATTCTCCTAACTTTTATAATTCAGCATATTTTCCAAGAAATTTTCTTACATATGTACCTGAAGAATTACATGAGGTTGATAAGGCTTTATATCTTAAAAATATGTTTAATAAGAATGTAGTTAGAGAAGATAACCATATTAAAGTAAATGCAGAAACAGTCTTAAAAGATGGAAGGTTAGAGGATATCCCTTTAAGAATACTTACAGCTGAAGAAGAAGCAACCTTGAATGAGAAATGGAAGAGTAGTCAGGAAGCATTTATAGACTGGTCAACTGATAGTACACAAGTTATTGTAGATGATACTAAGCATTATATGCATCAGTTTGCTCCTGAAGAGATTAATGAGGTAATAATTTCACTCTTAGAAGAGGTTAAGTAGAGAATATAACAATTAAATAGATATATAGCATAAGAAATATAGCTTAATAATAATACATTCAAAGTCTCTGGCATAATATAAGAGGCTTTTTACTTATATATCATAGTATAATAGAATAAAACTCATCTGATTTGGTTATTCATAACCTCTTTATACGTCACTGTGTTATGGGGTTATACAATTTATAATAAGAATGAAGTGAGATTAATTTAACTGGGGGGATCCTTTTACATGATATATTTTGATCAAGCACAGCCAGTCTGGGGAGAAGGCTTAGTTACAGAAAAAAATATAACAATCGGTCTGAGAGCTACAGTCCAGGTTAAGAAAGATGACCAAGTAGACTTTCACATAGCGAGCTCAGGGATTTTTAGGATATTTATTAATGGTAGATTCGCAGGACATGGACCGGCGAGAGGTCCTCATGATTATTACCGTGTTGACCAGCTTGATTTGAGCCTATGTATGATGGAAGGTAAAAATGTTATAGCCATTGAAGCAGTATGTTATAACGTCAATAGCTATTATCTTTTAGATCAACCAGCATTTATACAAGTGGAAGTATTCCTCAATGGCCAATCAGTCATAGCAACAAGGGATAAGGAAAAAAGCTTTGAGGCTATGCTTCTAGGTGAGCGAGTGCAAAAAGTACAGCGTTATAGTTTTCAAAGACCCTTTTCAGAAGTATATCATCTAACCCAAGGGTATTCAGATTGGCGAAGAGATTTATCTATTCCTGTTAAAGGAATTACGTTAGAAAGGGTCGAAGAGAAAAAACTTATTGATAGGAGAGTCTCTTATTCTAAATTTAATAAACTATTTCCAGAAGCTTTACAATCTCAAGGTAAGATAGTGGAAAAGACACAAGAGGTGATTTGGAAAGACAGATCCCTTATCAATATAAGCCCAAAACTAAAGGGGTATAAAGAGAATGAACTGGATGAAAAGATTACAGATGAGCATCAGAAGTACCAATCAACGAACAAAATATTGTTATCAGGAGAGCAATCACAGTATAAATCTGTGGATCTTAAAGAATGTGAATATATTATTTATAAGATGTCCCATAACAATACAGGCTTTATAGGAGCTCAACTAAAATGTACACAAGATACTACAATTTATTTTACATTTGATGAAATTATGGATGATGAGGGTTTAGATATTGATTTTAAAAGAATGGGCTGTGCTAATATTATTAAATGTTACTTGAAAAAGGGAATTTATGAGTTTGAATCATTTGAACCATATACGTTTAAATATTTGAAGGTTTGGGCAACTAAAGAGTGCGCAGTCCAAGAAATTTATCTTAGAGAATATGTTAATTCAGATATAGATGAGGTTGAGTTCAAATGCAGCAATGACAGTATTAATAAAATATTTGAAGCAGGGTTATCCACTTTTGCACAAAATGCTGTGGATATCTATATGGATTGCCCGTCAAGAGAAAGAGCTGGGTGGTTATGCGATAGTTTCTTCACTGGAAGAGTTGAGTACGATCTTACAGGAGAATCTGCTATAGAGAAGAACTTTTTAGAGAATTTCATTATACCTCCATCTTTTAATGGCTTGCCAGATGGGATGCTACCCATGTGTTACCCAGCAGATCATTATGATGAAGTATTTATCCCCAACTGGTCCATGTGGTTTATACTAGAGTTGGAAGAATATTATAAGCGAGCAGGTGATTATGAATTAGTGAACAAAGTCAAAGAAAAAATTTATAGTCTATTAACTTATCTTGATAAGTTCAAGAACGAGGATGGGTTATTAGAAAATCTAGAAAGCTGGATTTTCGTTGAATGGTCAAAGTCTAATGAATTTGTACAGGATGTTAATTATCCAACTAATATGCTCTATGCTCAAGCTCTAGAAGTAGCAGGACATCTATATGAAGATGATACCTTAATAAGAGAAGGTCAACAAATTAAAGAAGTTATTCGCCGGCAGGCGTTTAATCGTAAGTTCTTTATAGATAATGCATTGCGAGTAGATGGGGTATTACAACCAACAGACAATATAACAGAAACATGCCAATATTATGCTTTCTTCTTTGGGGTGGCTACGAAGGAACGCTATCCAGATTTATTTGATACTTTGTTAAGTCAGTTAGGTCCTAATAGAGTAGAAGGACAGCGACAGGAGATTCATCCTTCTAATGCATTTATAGGTAACTACTTACGATTGGAAGTTTTATCACACTACGGGCAGCATAAGCAAGTAATAAAGGAACTAGAAGATTATTTCTTTTATATGGCAGAGAAAACAGGTACGCTGTGGGAAAATAAAGAAACGACAGCAAGTTGTAATCATGGGTTCGCTTCTCATGTCATCAGGTGTATTTACCGTGATGGGGCAGGTATTAGAGAAGTGAATAATAAGGAGAAGACTATTATAATAGATCATGATCATATCAATCTAGAAGAGTTCCAGCTAACGTTACCAACTGAAAAGTCTAATTTAAAAATCAAGTACGAAAATGGAGTATTTGAGCTAGAAAACGATAAAGAAGGCTATGTTATAAAGGATACAAAGAATAAAGTGTTAATAAAATAATAAGAAAAAGGCTTTATAAATCTTATAAAGTCTTTGGTTATATAAAAGTAACTAGCGCTTTTAATTGGGAAACTTAAATTTACTTGTGGAAAGGGAAGATGTTAAGACACTATATTGAATGATTGTTTTTGGTAATCAAATCGGTTAAAATGAAAATATGAAATGGGAGAGTCATTTTGGTTATGGGGTGTTAGTTTGGATTTACTGGAGCTAGACAAGTATCTAAGAGAACTCAATATCTTTGAAAAAAAAGTGCTTTCACTTAAACAGAATTATGCAATTAATGATCGTGATAAGAAAATGAAGCTTTTCTATGCCAATGATCTAAAAGAAAGTCAATGGACAATAGAAAGCAAGAAGTTCTTAAAAGATGATGAAATGATTGGCATTCATAAGCATGATCGATTCATTAAGTTTGATACACATAAACATGACTACTTAGAAATGATTTATGTGTACTCAGGTTCCATAAGACAAACAATAGGACAATCACAGATTGAAGTTAAGGCTGGAGAAATAATTATACTTGACTTAAATATATCTCATTCAATTGAGCCCGCTATGAAGGGCGATATTGCAGCCAATATTCTTATTAAAAAGGAATTCTTTGATTGGATTGTTATGAGCCAGCTTGCTGATAATGATATTATCTCTGATTTTATCGTAAAAACTATGTATGATAAGAGAATTTATAAAAGCTATTTACATTTTCATACATCGGATAATCATAAGGTACAAAACTTAATGAAAAGCTTATTGTGCGAATTTTATGACCCCTCATTCTGTACGGAAACAGTTATCAAATCCTATATGATGCTTATATTTACTGAACTGCTAAGAATGCATAAAAAGAGTTTTAGTAAAATCTCAAAACAACGATTCAATACGGCTATTGAAACAGAAATAACCAGATATTTAAGAAAAGAATATAAAGAAGTCTCTATTAAGAAGTTAGCTGAGCATTTCAATTTTAATCCAGATTATTTAGGTAAAATTATTAAGCAAACTACAGGTAAAACCTTCACGGATTTACTGCAAGATATCCGAATGAAACAAGCATGCTTACTACTTGAAAAATCCGATTACCCCATAAATGAAATTATTAAAGAAATAGGGTATTCTAATAAGAGCTATTTTTATAGAATTTTTAAGAGGCAATATGAATTAACACCTGATGAATATAGAACGAAATACTTTAAAGGTCAATGAACATGCCTTGATAGGTTACTGAAAAGTAATCTATTTTTTTTTATAATAATATTAGTAATTTTTTTGAAATAGATTAAAGAGGGCTGGAATGGTCATTATGATAAGAAACTCAGGAAACTAGGAGGATAAAATGAAGATGAAGAGTAGAGAAAATCTCATAAAAGGTTATGAATTAGCTAAAGAGCTTTATATGAGGTGGGGGATCAACACAGATCAAGTTATAGAGGAGTTAAGCCAAGTATCAATCTCTATACATTGTTGGCAGGGTGATGATGTATTAGGTTTTGAAAGTCCAGATACGGCTTTAACCGGCGGTATACAAGTTACAGGCAATTATCCTGGAAAAGCGAGAACACCAGAGGAACTTAGAGAGGATATTAAAATGGCCTACTCACTTATACCAAGTAAACATAGGCTTAACCTTCATGCTATTTATGCAGAAACTGGAGATGTAAGGGTGGAACGTAATAGTATACGTCCAGAACATTTTAAGAATTGGGTTGAGTGGGCAAAAAAGTTAGGGATTGGTCTGGACTTTAATCCAACCTGTTTTTCACATCCTTTGAGTGATGATGGCTTTACGTTGAGCCATCCAGATGATGAAACTCGTCAGTTTTGGATTGACCATTGTAAGGCTTCACGAAAAATAGGTGAGTATTTTGGTAAAGAATTGGGGACACCTTGTGTAACAAACTTCTGGATACCAGATGGTTTCAAGGATATACCAATTGATCGTTTAGGACCACGTCAAAGATTGAAAGAAGCCTTAGATGAAATTTTTGAGGAAGCTATATCACCAGAGTATAACCTTGACGCTGTTGAGAGTAAAGTCTTTGGTATTGGTACAGAGAGTTATACCGTAGGCTCCCATGAATTCTATATGGGATACGCTATTCAAAACAAAAAACTACTTTGTCTAGATGCTGGCCATTTTCATCCAACAGAAGTTATTTCTAATAAAATATCATCCATATTAACTTTTGTAGATAAAATTCTTTTGCACGTTAGTCGACCAGTGAGATGGGATAGTGATCATATCGTTATCTTAGATGATGAGCTACAGGCAATAGCACAAGAAATAGTGAGAGGTAATTTCTTAGATAAGACACATATTGGTTTAGATTTCTTCGATGCTACGATAAACCGTGTAGCTGCTTGGGTTATTGGTACAAGGAACATGCTAAAAGCATTATTAATGGCTATGCTTGAACCAACTAAGAAACTAAAAGCCTTAGAGTTAGAAAAAGACTATACATCTAGACTAGCATTATTAGAAGAACTAAAGTCTTATCCTTGGGGAACAGTATGGAATTACTATTGCATGAAGCAGGGTGTGCCAGTTGGAGAAGAATGGCTTAATCATGTCAAGGAATATGAAAAAAAAGTTTTAGCAAAAAGAGGCTAAAGCATACATTTACTAGAAAGAATCACAGTACTTAATAAGTATTGTGGTTCTTTCTTTTCGTATGAAATTATTAGATTACCATGGCAGGATTTAAATTAGTTACTTTTTATGTTATAATTTAGCATGTTACTTTGATAAAAAGAGGCGATATTCGTGAAGAAATTTTTTTATATGAGTAGTTTATTTTTATTAATCATTTTAGGATCTGTATCTGTCAGAAGTACAATGAAAAGCACTTCCCTAGCAAACAAGGTTAAAGATTTAGAGAGTGAAGTAGCTAATTCAGTTATTCTAATTGATGAATTAGAGGACTCAGTATATAACTTGACCAATGTAAATAATGAATTACTTGATAAGCTTAATACATATAGTGATCAATTGAAACAATCAGATACCACTATTGCTGAATTAGAAGAGGAGTTGACAGGTCTAAATATAGTATTGAAAGATATCTCGCCATTGAGTATAAGTGAAAGGTACTTAATGGGGCTTTGGAGTGCGAAACCTTTAGATCAAGATGAAGTCAGCTTTGCTGATAAAGGCAATTTCTCCAATGAAAAATTAATAAATCTAAGTCCATACATATCTGATCAACTAAAGCAAGTTTATTACAATATTTCTATTGGAGTTGGCATTTACGAATTTGCTGAAGCTATGAATAGAGAGATTAAACCGAGTAAAATTGAAGTGACTTTACGTACAGAATATGAAAATAGAATTGCTTACGACTATATTTTATATTTTGATAATCTTCAAGATCAGGATAATAATAAAGTTGTTAATTTTACTGGCTCATTGGTTACGATTAAAGATGGGGATAGGTGGGTTGTTGATACAGATAATACTCTTACGGTTTTTGGACAAATGTCTAGTTATATGACCCGTCAAGGAATTACATGGTAAAATAAAACTTATTCTCTTCAGAGGGGGGACCTCTTTAGGCATATAAGAATAAGTTTTATTACTTGGCAATACTATTCATTATCTCGTATATCATTCCCTTTACCAGTATTGATGATGTCTTCAAACTCATTATTTTTGATGACATTGTTAGTTATTCTATTTTTATTACCAACGACAACAACACCGTTTTGATTGACGTTAATAACATTCTTTGTTACAACGTTGTTATTAGATAAGATATTGAGACCATCTTGCTGGTTATTACGAATGATATTTGAGGAAATTCTGTTACACTGATTCTTCACAATAAAGCCTGAAGCATTAATGGCAATTATATTATTTAGAAATTTATTATTTGATGATCCTTTGGCATTCAATAAAATACCTACTTGTGATTGACCAATGGAATTGGTTTTAATAATGTTTTCGTGGGTTGGTGTCTCTGTATTAGAAATACCAGCAGCAGTGTTTCCTAAAAATACGTTGTTTGTGATTATATTCGAATCGCCATCAAAACCTACTCCCACAAGATTCTGTATTAGTCGATTGTTAATAATAGAATTTTTATTTCCCCGTACTTCTATACCATTAAATATACTATTATTAATACCTAAATCGATAAGCTTGCATTTGTCACCACTTATTAAAATGCCAGCAGAGAAATTGAAGATGTTCATGTTCTGAACTGTTATTTTACTTGAGTCATGCCTTATGTTTATACCGATACTCGATTGATCCATAGCCAAAAGTCCAATACTTTCAGTTTTCTTACCTCTAATTATAATATCATTCTTATTTTGCACTTCGATATTTTCATTATATGTTCCTTGCAAGATTTCTACAATATCACCTGGCATAGCAACAGCTACTGCAGATTGTATAGTAGGAAACTCAGCTGAAGGAACTATTAAAATCGCCACCTAATCACTTCCAATCTTTGAGATACTCAATGAAAATTGTAATTAATTTTGCTATTTTAAACTCTTTATATATAATATGTACTAAATTGTTTAGATGCGACTTTAATTGGTAAATTTTATCTATATACATCTATTCTTATACCGCTTTATAATAAAACAAGAATATATAAACTTTGAAAAATTAATAACTAGTACAGTTGAGGAGTAAACAAATGGACATAAACAATGATTCTATAGCATTTAGCATTAAGAACGTTTTGAAAGAATCATATATAATCTATGTTAATAACTTTAAAATGCTTATGAAAATATCCTTCATGATCTTTGGCGTAAAAATATTGTCATCATGCATAACTACTTTAAGTTTCATTGGAACTGGAACGATGTGGGACCTACTCATATTATTATTCTCTTTTGATATGATGTTACTTAGTATGTTTTTTCATATAAAACTAAGTACTACAATGATATTATTTATTTCCAAGAGGTATAAGAATATTGAAACGAATATAAGATATAATTATATTGAATCTAAAGACTTGGTCTGGAAATACATTAGAGCCCTGTTAGTGTATCTCCTAATAATTTTAGTCCCGTTATTTCTAGTCATGCTACCGTTTATGTTGGCTGTACAAGGCTATATTAAATGGATACTAATCATTATTGGGGTTGTATTACTTATATGGTTTAATACATATTATTCTTTAGCACCAATAATAAGAGTATTAGTACCAGAAGAAAGAAAATACATGAAGTATTCTAGAATAATAGTACGGGAATCATTCTGGAAAGTGTTGGTATTAGTGATGATAACATTTGTCCCTTTTTTACCTGATACTATTTATAGATACTATATCGTAGGCTATGGTAATATGTCTAATATACATAATTTTATTGTATCAAGTTTGAACAGTATAATATTATTGTTTACATCTCCATTTATGTATACGATTTTTGTATTAACCTATTATAAATTATTGAAAAAGCAAAGTTTGTTGAAGCTCTGAGCGAAGAGTCTCTAAGTATTTTCCAGTAATCTTCACTATTGTAAATGCATGAGACGTGATATGATTTAACTGGCAATTATTGAGGGGGAGTGAAGATCGATGGATATAATTGAAAATCACAGCGATTACCAAGAACAATACACGGTAAAGCCATTATGGAATCCAAAGTATTTTTTTATCCTGACTCTTATTTTTACGTATATTCCAATAAGTATATTTTATATTTGGAATTTTATTCGATTGAAAAAGAAAATATGGAATCAATCAATCATTATTATTTTAGCCGCAACTTGTCTAACTGTTATAAGTATCTTTTTTATATCCAATGAGTTTATTGCTAAAGTAATAGGTATGACGATGTCCTTCGGATTAGGGCAATATATGAAAGTAACACAAGAACCTTTGTATAAAGAACATATAGAACGTGGTGGAAAATCTGCAAGCTATATCCTACCTACGATAATTTCTATAGTATTTACAATAGCTTTCGTAGCAGTTATGATATGGTCATTCTCTATAACCAAGAATATACCTGAAAATTATAAAGTATATTTAGATGATGAAATATACTATACAGAGCATGTTAAATCTGAAGAGGTTGATCGCTTAGGTGAATTCTTAATTGAAGAAGGCTTTTTCTTTGAAGATAATGCCACCGTAGCAGTAAAATTAGATTATGAGAATAACATTTATCATGTTTCCATAATGATAGATGAAGAATATTACGATGATCAAGAAGTTAATGATGCCCTACGTTACCTTTGGTATCGACTTACTGAAGATGTATTTGATGGTGACCCAGTAAGGATTCACATAACAGATGATCTATTTAATATTATTAAGACAATTAATGAAAGTATGATGTAACTTAAAAGATAAAATTGATAATGATACAAACTTATTAGAACAAGACAATAAGTTTGTATCATTTTTTTGTGGAATAGGAAAGTTGGCGTTTTGCTCGCTAGGTACCGTGCGACGATTGGTAAAGATGTTTTGCTAGATAATGAAGGAACTTTTTTACGTTCTAGATTAAGCTTTTATGTTAAATCCACAATGGGGACAATACATCCCATTATATAAACGTTTTCTTCTATGCGATAAAGAACATTCACAGTTTGGGCAAATCCATGTTAAAACCGAGATGATGTATGAAGTCATAGCTAAAATGATAGCTAAAAATATAAATAAAGTTGATTGCATACTAAAGAGTAATGCTATACAAGCTAATATATTCAGAGTCCGAGAAATTCGACGATACACTATGGGTCTACTCATGAGTTACCTCCTATATGTGAGTTGTATGGATAATAAGAAATTATTGAACTAGTAGTAAAATTATACCATATTGTAGAGTTAAACGAAAGAGTGTGGAATAACTGTTACTGAAATGTTGAACTCCTCCTAATAAATTTGTCAATAAGTTTGAAAAGTTGTATCGCCCCACTGTTGCATTATTGCTCAATAGTCAGTATACTTTACTATAGTGGGCGTTTGAAGTAGGCCTTAATCGGTAATAATATGGATAGAACTTATGCAAGAAAAGGGGTAGTTAGGATATATATGGATGAAAACGTAAACAAACGTGAACGGAAGGTGCAAAAGAGGATACAAAGAAATATTAGAAAACTTGAACGGCAAAAACGTCGTCAACAAAGGACTTTTAAAGATATTGTTTATTCTGTAGCTAAAGTATCCATTTTCACAACAGTAACTGTTTTGGCAGTTGTAGTTTTGACTACAGTAGCAATGTTCTACTATTTTAATCAGTATGCATTCGATAATACATTTACTTATACCAGTGTAAACAACTACTTACAGGAAGCTTCGTCGGATGCGATTGAATACGAAAGCACTAATTCAATGGATATAAAAATGGATGAGGGTATCTTTAATTCCTTATTACTTAAGAATAAAGAAACTATTGAAGAGTATATACCTTATGATTATAATCTGTTAGATTTAACCGTTAATCTTCAAGAGAAGATGGTGTACATTAATGGTCGTATAGGGATTACGTTAATGCCACTATCAGGGGAGATTGATTTTGATATCATAGATGATGCCATGATCATTACACTCAATAACATATCAGTAGGTAGTGAAGGACTTTTACTCCCAGATTTGATTATGGATATCTTCATGCAACAAAATGATGTTAAAGTATCTGTACCTATGAATGTCCTTGAGATTTTTCCAGATTATCTAAAGACAAATGCTATCTTTATGCAGGAAGATGGGGTTATCTTCAATACTGGTTTTGATCTTAAATCAGCTGCAAGTCACTTTATAGATTATAGTGACAATGCAGACCCTATTATCTTAGACAGTTATCAAACAAAATCAACTTCAGAAAATACGATTATTCTCAATATCCTTGATACAGAAAAAGTGTCAGATGAAGAAATAAGCATCTTTATTGAAGATATGTTTGGGCAGCAACTCATTCTTAATCAGTTTATTATGGCTCTAGACGCAGCAGGTATTCAAAGATTATATAATGAATATGGATTTATCATACGGGATTCTGTTACAAAGCTTTATGAAGCTAAGGGAGAAACAGTCATATCAAAGAAAATTGAAATAGCCCATACCTTATTACTACAGATTAACGATTATTTGAATAATAATGATATTTTCTTACTTAGTGATGGCGGTATGATGTATGATGCCCAAAGGCAAGAACTGATCACAGTGGAATCCATCAGTGAATTTTATGAGTTACCTAGTGATGTGTTTGCTAAAGAGATTAAGAATTGTTCTTTTTATTATGACCCAATTAATAATGAGATTATTGTTAAGTATCTCTTAAATGAAGATCAAATACTAGTTGTTTCAGCTGAATACTATGAAATCATCTCAACAGAAGAAGCAAATAAAAAATATCCAACTAATCGTATTGAGAATGAAGGAGAAGAATTATCTAGAGAGTCTGAGGAAGCTAAATCAGTGAAGCAAGGGATACAAACCTATGTTGAAACACAAGATGATTTGTATTTTCGCTATTTAGAATCAGATGGTGTGTATGCCTATGCAATTGTGTCCTTTGAGAATTCTTATGATAAAAGCCATAGTTATGCATTAAAAAAGGTTGAAAATCAATGGACAGTTTTAATTCATAACTTAGATTATAAGACTTTAAATGATGAATATACAGAGTTCAATATCAAACTGCTGCCTCCCTATGATTATAGGGAGGTTAGTATCAAGCAGATTTCTAAATATGGCAGACAATCTGTTATTGATGAATTAAGAAGTAAAGGAGTTTATCCAGGAGGATCTATTTTATTTTCCTCTTATATTGGTGATTATGTATATATCTATTTAACAGGTGGTGAAGAGTTTGTGTTATTGGCAAATGGAGGTACGTTGACAGAGGCATTACCGCGTAATGAGGCAGAAACTAGTTGGGAACTACCATTTTTACTGATGCAAATACATTAATGAAGGTTATACTGGAAGCACAAAAGAAGCAATAAGCCAAAACGACTTATTGCTAAATTTATGTGTTAGTTTTATATCATTCCACCGTCTAAGGTGATAATTTGACCAGTAAGATAACTGGAATCCTTACTTGATAAGTAGTAACAACAATCTGCTACTTCTTCTGGATGACCGAACCTACCCATGGGTATTTCTTCTTTTAAAGCCCTCATCTCAGTATCGTCTAGCCATTTATTCATATCCGTTTTGATGACACCAGGAGCAATGGCATTAACACGAATGTGACTTGGTGCTAGTTCTTTAGCCAAAGCTTTTGTTAACGAATTCACCGCACCTTTTGATGCTGAATAAGCAACTTCACAGGAAGCACCTGTAATTCCCCACATGGATGATATATTAATGATGTTACCTCTTTGTTGTCGAACCATAGCTGGAATAGCTTGTTTACATACATTGTATATGGACTTCAGATTAATATTCATAATACTATCCCATTCATCTTCCGTCAAATCTGTGAACAAGCCTATATGAGCAGTACCAGCATTATTGATAACAACATCAATTGATTCATAGTGGGAATAAATATCTTTAAACATCTCTTCAACCTTCTGATAATTAGCAACATCCGTTACATAAGCAAGACAATTGACTTGATACGTAACTGTTATTTCATCTTTTAGTGCGTGTAAGGCATCAACGCTATGAAGACCATTAATAATAATATCATAATCCATTTGCGCATACTTTAAAGCAATTGCTCTTCCAATCCCTCTCGTAGAACCAGTAATTAACACGACTTTTCTCATTTGTATACCTCACTCTGATCTTATCTACCTTCTCGTAATATGTGGATTTCTTCTTTATAAAGATTCGTTTTCTTATCCAACCAAGGAGTCTCTAAAATTAAAGGTTTGTCCTTAGCTATATCATGATGAACGATGTTATAAAGAGCATCAAACCCAATATGATCTTTTCCACGAGGGTTATCATCACCAGCATCAACATTAGCATGGCGATCTTTTCTGGCCCCCATAGTATTTAAACTACCATTAATATGAAAAACTTTTAGGCGATCTAGACCAATTACTCGATCAAATTCTTCTAAAACAGCATCAAAATTGTTAACGATATCATAACCACTATCATGGGTATGGCAAGTATCGAAGCAAACCCCGATTTTATCAGAATGCTGAACTTTGTCAATAATTCGTGCTAACTCTTCAAAAGATTTCCCTACTTCAGATCCTTTTCCAGCCATGGTTTCAAGGCAAACAAAAGGCTTTGTCTCTGGTGTTAAAATATTGTTAAGTCCATCTGCAATACGATCAATACCATAATCGACATCTTTTTGGGTATAAGAGCCAGGGTGTAATACAATATAGTTTGATCTTAATGCTTCTGTACGGCGAATCTCTTCAGCTAAGAAAGAGATGGCTAGCTCATAGATTTCTTCTTTATAGGAAGCTAAATTTATGATATAAGGCGCATGTATTACAATATCTGACAAGCCATGTTCCTTCATAAAGGCATATCCTTCTTCTATTTTCAGATCTTCTATAGGTTTACGGCGTGTATTTTGTGGAGCACCAGTATAAATCATGAAGGTATTAGCATCATAGGAGGCAGCTTCCTGAGCTGATTTTATCAATCCTCCTGACATGGATACATGGGAACCAATTTTAATAGCCATTTTTATCAACTCCTTTTCTTTATCTTCTAGATAATTATTCTCTTTTAATATTACTTATCTTATTCTAACATAGTTTTTATAGATTGTACATATCGGTAAATGAACGTCCTATCATTAACAGAAAATCTACCTCATTCTATTGAGCTAAAACAACTAAATCTACAAAAAACGTGGTCAGTAGATACCGAAGGCATATAAGGCGTTCTATGGAGTAGCGAACCATGGATGGTGAGCTCAGCTGTCTAAGACACAGATGTCTTTCCAGCTGGCGTAATAGAACTCCTTGTATGCTTGACCCTATAAGAAATAATAGATTTCTTATTAGGATTATTAAGGATTTATTGAACTTTTTTAGCCTTTCATACGTCTATATAAATGATGCTGTAATGTAATAGTAAAGTGTCTAGCGAAATTATAATCCTTTTGTCATATATTTGTAATTCTTTTATGGTATCATCATAAAGAATGTAATTACTTTATGATTACTTTAAGTATTCCAAAATTACCTTAATGATTATTCATAAATAAACCATATAAAGCGTATACAAGAAGTTTTAATAGAACATTGACAAGTAATGGATAAATCGCTAGAAAATATTCAGGCATAAATTACTACTTGTAATTATGTGGAAGCGGTAGTATTATAGTAATTTGAGAAATGTTTTGGAATTAGGGAGCTGATATTTAATGGCCAAAACTAAGATTAAGAAGAAGTCTCCTATTTATAAGTTCATCAAAATTGTTCTTTCCATCCTTATACCAACAACATTAATATTAATAGTTGTTACATTTGGTTATCTTTATTATATGTTTAACCAAATTAGTACAGCAGATAACGGCGTAGATCTTGATGGAGAAGAAACAAGTTTCCTAGAGGAATTGTTTTCAGCTGGTCCTGAGAGAATAACAGTAGCAGCCTTTGGTGTTGATAAAGATGGTATGCGAACAGACTCTATCGTTGTGGGTACCTTTGATACAAAGACTGAGGAAATTGATCTTATTTCCGTACCACGTGATACTTATATAGAACTTAATGATGAGATGTATGCAAGTCTTAATACAGGGGATTATGCGCCACCTGTTATGAAAATTAATGAGTTACATGCCTACGCTGGAGAAGATTGGTACAGTTACGTTATTCCGGTGCTTGAGGATATACTAGGTGTGGACATTAATCATTATGTATTAATTGATCTAGACATTTTCAAAGAAATGGTTGATTTGATTGAAGGTGTTGATTTTTATGTACCTATAGATATGTATTATTCTGATCCATATCAAAACCTTTATATTAATCTAAAAGAAGGGCAACAAGTGCTGGATGGAGAACAGGCTGAGATGCTTATTCGATATCGATATGGTTACTCAAATGGTGATATAGGACGTATCGAAACACAGCAAGCATTTATGAAGGCATTTGTGGAACAGTTGATACAGTGGGCTGGAGTATTCAATATAGATGATTTAATCAATACTGTTTACGATGACTTGGAAACGGATCTATCTTTAGGTGAGGCAATCAATTATGCTGCTAAGTATTACAATAATATTGATCCAAGTAAGATGGAAACACATACAATACCAGGACAAGCTCAGTACATTGATGGACGTTCATATTATGTAATAGATTCATTTGAAGTTAAAAGCTTTGTAGATGATATTTTACATAAACCAGAAGAAAATGAAGATAAAGAAACAATAGGAGATAGCAAAGACTTAAAAATTGAAGTACTGAATGGTGGAAGCGTTAACGGTATCGCAACGACCTTCAGTAATAAGCTAGAGGGGAATGGCTATAATATCGTTTCTGTTGGAACTTATGACGGAAATAGAGTAGAAGCAACCAGAATCATCGTATCAGAAGAGGGAATGGGTGAAGATTTGGTGATGCATTTTAGAGAGGCAGAAATAATCAATATGCCTGAAGAACTATCACCAAAAGTCGATATACGCATTATAGTTGGTACAGGTGAAAAATAAATAGGATGATGATAACCAAGTAACTAAGTGCGTTAATATAACGCACTTAGTTATGTATTATATAGTGAATTATAGTGATGATGTATAGATAATCGAGTCAGATTAAAGAGTATATGGATCTGAAAATAGAAAGAGAGGCGTTTAAGTGACCCCTAGAATGAATAATATAAAAGGAATGATAGCTTTATTATTAGTATTTACCCTATTCAGTGTAACTGTTATGCCATTGTATGCCATGGAGACTCCTATTAAAGTGTATGAAGACCGCCAAGGACAGATGTTAGCCAATGGACTTTATTATGAAGAAGTTAAACGGCTGACTACGGAGGGTTGGTTGGATTATTATATGTTAAAGATGGATGTGGCAGAGGCTTCTTTAGACTTAGATGTACTGGTTTCTAAAGATCCTTATGGTGAGAGAAAGGAACTTAGCAAACTAGCAGAAGAAGGAGAAAATATAGTAGCTGCAATAAATGGTGACTTTTATCTTGCTTATCTAAAGAATACAGATAGTTTAGGTTTAACTTATGATGATGGTGAATTAATAGCTGGTTATGATGCTGACCATCAAATAGAAGAAGGGCAATATGTTTTCTATGAAAAAGCGCCAGGTGAGGTCTTAATTGATATGTTGGATATTAATTATTATTTGGTAAGTGAAAAAGGTCTCAATATGGAATTATCAGCTTATAATAAAATTAGTTCAGTACATATGCCAACCTATATTGATCAAACAGTTTTAAAAACAACACAGTATTTGGATGATCAGTATGAGGGTGTTTATAAAATTATAATAGAAGATGATATAATTGTAGATATAGTTGACGATACTTCAACAGTAGACGTTCCTGAAAACGGTTATATCATTACCATGAACTATGGCTTTTATACAGAAGCTATAGAGTTATTTGAAGAAGGACAAAAAGTATTTATCGTACCTGATGCAGAGATTGATCTAGAGAAACTTGAATTCGCTATCAGTGGTGGTGGTCAAATTGTCAAGGGTGGACAAGTTATTGAAGAGCCTGGTTTAGAAGTTAAAGAAAATGAAAGACATCCAAGAACGGCGATTGGTATTTCAAAGGATGGTAACCAGGTAATCATGATGGTTGTTGATGGCAGAGGTAAGAGTATTGGAGCAACAGATAAAGAATTAGCCAATCTAATGATTGAAGAAGGTGCTTATGATGCTATGCTACTTGATGGTGGCGGTTCATCAGAATTAACTTATATACCTTCAGGGGAAGAAGGTTTTACTGTTGCCAATGTCCCTAGTGATGGTAAAGAACGTCAAATTGCAAATGGTATTGGTATTAGTAATAACGCACCTAAGGTGAACACCATAGGCGGTATTAACTTTAATTTAGAAGATAATATCTATTACTTAGATGAAATTGTAGAAGTCAATCCAACAGCTTATGATAGTAACTATCATCCTGTTGATGTTGATATCAATAAAGCTCAATTTTCTGTATCTGGTATAGACGGTTATTGGCAAGAAAACAATAAATTTATACCAGTGTCATCAGGGCAAGGGGTTATGACCATTACTTATGAAAACTATTCAGAAAGTCAAGTTCTTTATTTCTTAGATCATGATGTTGACCAAAAAACTGAAGAAGAAATTTTAGCAGATGAGGGTTATAAATTTGCATTCTTTGGTACTACAGCTGGGAAAAATACAGTATTAGATGAAATCATCGAAGATGAGGTTACCCAGCAAATTAATGAAAAAGCTGATATGGCTTTCTTTGTGGGTGATACAGAAGTCAATACAGCTGAATTAAATGTTCCTCACTTCTCATGGGAAAACAAATACTCAGTCCTTGACTTTGAAGATATCCGCTTTATACAATTGGGCACTGGTCAAGGCGGTATTGCCAAGACGGATCCATATCAATGGGTATATCTAGAAGAAGCTCTTCAGAATACAACAAGTGATTATGTCCTGATCACTTTAGATAGAAATCCTCTAAACGGTTTCGTTGACCCAAGAGAAAAAGATATGCTTACAGAAATGCTAAGTAATTTCTCAGCTGAAACAGGGAAACAAGTTTATGTCATGAGTGGAAGTGGCTATGAAACCACTTATGAAGAAATAGACGGTGTTAAATATTTTAATATGAACGGATTATGGTATAAGGCACAAGGAGAATCTTTGGATTTACAAGAGTCCTTTTATATGGTATTGTTTAATGTAGGTGAAGAAGAAATTACCTATTCAATAGAACCAATCTATAGTAATGAAGAATAAGATGAATATACAATCACCATTAGGGGTATCTCTAATGGTGGTTACTTATGTATAAATTACCATTTTTATTAGGAGGGCATTTCAATGAACAGAGGAAAAAAACTTTTTGTTACATTCACTTCGATTTTTGCCATAAGTGCGGCTACTTTATTTGCAGCTAACGATGCACAACCGGGTTCAGTATCGGATCCTCTTGTTACCAAAAGCTATGTTGATCAAAAAATTGATGAAGTTATTAATTTAATGGGTTCTTTTATAGAAGGTAATGATAATAATCTTAATACAGATAATGGAACAAGCAATAATGCAGGCAGCATGACTTACGAAGCAATCGGACCAATCGCTGCTGGAACATTTATACTTGGTGGTGAAGGGACTGAAATCATCCTTAGAGGTGGGAGTGCTTTAGCGGTTTGTCCTGGAGTCAATGGATTATCTAACTTAACAGCTGGAACGGATATTGCTAATGGACAAGAAGTACCTCTGAACAACTTAATTGTAATTCCACGTAAAGATGGACGAGGTATCTTGATTGAGAAAGATGCTTATATTATGGTAAGAGGTGAGATTACTTATGACGAATGAGAAGGGATTTAAATCCTTTTTAAGCCGTTATGGACGTGTTATTTTTGACTTTCTTTACTTCGCATACTTTATAACAGCTATAATGTGTAAGATCTTCTATTATCAGTTTGGTTCTGGACTTAATGAGTTTCCTTTAACAACCATGCTGAATTTTAAAATGTTATTAGCTTCTTTAGGTATTGTTTTGGGGATATTTGGGTTTACACTTTTTATATTTGTAAAGCAAAGTCGTTTTTCACTTTTTATCATCAATCTCCTACTAAGTTTAGTGATATTAGCAGATGTTCTTTATTTCAGATATTATACCACACCTATTAACATGGCTCTTCTATACCAAGTAGGCTATGTTGGTGATGTATCATCCAGTATACAAAGCTTGTTTAGGATGAGAGATATCGTCTTACTCATCGATTTACCTATTTACTTTGTATTTAGATATATTTATAAAAAACTTAAATTTAGGGATCGAGAATATCGTCATAAAATTAAGATTCGTTGGGGTGTTAGTATACTAGCTATTATCATGAGTATACCAATGTTCCATTACTCTTATAATAATTCTAGTATCATGCATTATCAATGGGATCGTAACTATGCTGCAAGAGATTTAGGCATCCTTTACTATCATTATTATGATATGCAGCAATTTACCAAAGAAGAGATTGCCAAACGTCAACCGTTGACTGAAGAAGAGATCAATTTAGTAGAAGGATATTTCAATGAAAAATGGGCTAACGATACAGTAAATGCTTACTATGGTGTTGCAGAAGGGAAGAATCTTGTTATTATACAGATGGAAGCCTTACAAACCTTCTTATATGAAAACACAATAGAAGGCCAGGAAATAACACCATTTTTAAATGATTTGATAGAAGAGAGTTTTTACTTCCCCAATATTTATTACCAAGTTGGCGGAGGTAATACATCAGACTCTGAATTCATGGCCAATGTATCTTTATATCCTGCATCTTCAGGAGCAGTATATTTTAGATTCCCACAGAATAAATATTACTCATTCCCAAATGCGTTAAAGGATAGAGGGTACAACACTTACTCCTTACATGCCTACAAGCCGAGTTTTTGGAATCGTTCGGCTGTTTATCCAAATCTAGGTTTAGATACTTTTATTAACTACAATGATTTTACCATCGATAAAAAAGTAGGTTGGGCATTAGGTGATGAGTCTTTCTTTAAGCAAGGGTTGGAACTTATGAATACAGAAGATCCTTTTTATGGTTTCTTTGTAACTTTGAGCAGTCATCATCCTTATGATGCGTTTTATGGATATGATTTTAATGTAGGGAAATATGAAGATACACAAGTAGGCAATTATATTAAATCAGCTAATTATGTGGATAAGTCTATTGAAGCATTTTTTCAAGATATGAAAGCTAAAGGTTTATATGAAAATACCATATTTGCTATCTATGGTGATCATGCAGGGATCTTTGAAGATCAAGCCGATGATCTAACGGATTTTCTTGACATACCTTATAATGAATATGAGTGGCAAAAGATTCAAAAGATACCTTTGATCATTCATGTACCTGGTGCTGATGTTAATGGACGAATTGAGACAGTAGGTGGGCAAGTGGATACAATGCCTACCATAGCTAATTTGATGGGTATTGACATGCCATATACTATCGGTAAAGATTTAATGAATACTGAAATAGAAGACGGCTATGCTGTACTTCGTTATTCTTCAGTTATGACAGATCAGTTTATGTACTTAAGTTCAACTGGTGAAGTATATGATATGGAAACTGGAGAGCTTCTTGATAAGGCTCTTTATGAAGATGAGATCAAAAAGTATCAGCAGGATCTTATCATAAGTGATATTATCTTAGAAAAAGATTATTTTAATAAGAGAACGATTGAATAACAAAAGTAGAGTGGTAATAAGGTTTCATGACTTGTTACCACTGTATTTGTGTTATACTATATATATAATTAAGAATAAGTACAACGAGTTATAAAGTTCAATTAGTTGATGAAGGTGATAAGTTGAAGCGTTAACGTATCTTTCAACTTATATAAATAATGAAATACGAGTAGGGATAGAAAAGGTGATGAAAACATGTCAAGAATGCAAAAGATTATTTTAGCAGTAGTCTTCGTGATCAGTTTTATAATCATGAGCACTGTTTTAGTTCAGCGAATGAATGTAGAGTCAGAATATAAAACTTATTCCATTATATTGGATTATAATGATATGACCAAAATGGCTAACGAGTCAGAGGAAGACCTCAATTGGTGGATGGAAAAGCTAGGGGAATTTGATGCGGAATATGTTGGCATTAGTGAAGAGACACTACAATCACTTCAAAAGGCTGGGGAGATTGAGGTTGCACCACTTATAGAGGTCAAGGAAGATATTGATTGGGTTATCAGTTATCCAGAAACTTTCGTGGAAGCTGTACAGAATGAAGATATTTCTGATTATGACTTAGTTGTTGCTACACGTGATACAGCAATATATAACGATATGATTGATGGTATGAATGAAAGATATGGACGCGCATTCTACAATACCTATAATGCTGATGGCAAATATGTTATTACTATTGATTCAACTGAAAAGAACCATGAAGATGTTATGACCTATGTGGGTATCTATTATGATGAAGAGAAGATCAATACAGTAAAAACAGCTGGGTTAGAAGTTCTTCTGAGACCTTTTAACTATGAGCCTTATACAGATCAACTTGTTGAAGTATATAAAGATGCACATAATGCATATAACATAGAGCCTTCTGTTTATATGGTAGCTGGAAAAGAAGTACTAGGTTATGGAGCAGCTATTAATGGTATTAACGAATTAGCAGAGTTTATCGTCGAGTTTGATATGGATATTGCCATGGTAGAGAAATCAGACCAACGTGAACATTTAACACAGACAGGGATGGATACTCTTTTAGATTTAACAGGGTATAATCATGCAACGAGAGCTTTTACGACATGGGAATATATTCAAGAGCGTTACGCCTACTTAATTTATAAGGGACCAGAAGAAATTACCAATACTTATTACCGCGCTATTACAGAAAGAAATATTCGTTATATTTACTTTAAACCTTTCATTGATTCAGGTACAAAAGAATATGTTACTGATTTAGAAGATTACGAAATGATGTTTACATCTCTAAGACAGCGTTTAGAACCCCATGGCATTGTTCCTGGTGATGTACAACCTATGGATGAAATACATGTAGACTTTGTTAGAGGCATCTTAATTAATATGGGCTTAGTGGTTGTCGTTATCCTACTAATAAACGGACTACTACCATTAAAAGAGCTTTACAACTACATCCTTTTAGGGTTAGGATTTTTATTCATTGTTTTAGGGGGATACGTTGCACCTAATTTCTTCAAAATCGTTACTTCTCTTGTTGCTGCAGTTGGATTCCCAACATTAGCAGGACTATATATGATTAATGGTCTTGAAAAGTATAGGAAAATAAAGGACTATGATTATAAAGTTTTCTTCATGAGTTTGGGAATGCTGATTATCTGTGTTCTTATAACACTTATTGGTGGATTCTATGTTGGAACCATATTAACGGATAGCAGGTATTTACTTGAATTAGAGTTCTTTAGAGGCGTGAAATTGAGCCTAATAGCACCAATATTCTTTACAGCAGTATATTACTTTATTTATTATGCTTATGGGACGAGTCAAACAAAGAAACTAAGCGGCATTATCTATAAAACTGAGAAATTATTCGATGAGAGTATTAAGGTCAAATACCTTATTGCGTTATCGGTTCTTGGCGTTGCAGCATATATTTTCTTAGCTCGAAGTGGTCATGAAACCAATGTACAGCCAATGAACTTGGAAATTATATTTAGAAACTTCCTTGAGCAGACCACCTTAGCAAGACCTCGGAATAAGGAATTCCTTATCGCTTATCCATCATTGATACTATTAATCTATGTGACAGTTAAAGGGTATCGTCCACTGATATTACCTTTTGCATTATTATTCAGTATAGGTTTTACGGATGTTGTCAATACATTTTGTCATATTCGTTCACCGTTGTACTTATCCATTGCAAGAATAGGGTATGGCCTAGTTTTTGGTATTGTATTAGGTATTATCTATCTCATAGGTTTTATGGTTTTAGAATGGTTAATTAAGAAGTTGCAAGGGTTTATTATTAAGAATTAAGGATGAGCCATATGATAAATATTTTGATTTCAGGTTATTTAGGATTTAGAAACAGCGGAGATGAATCTATCCTATATGCCATTCAAAAGAATATAAAAGAAAATCGCTCTGATGTCCACATTACAGCATTATCTAAACGACCGGAAGAAACGATACAAAACTATAAGATCAATGCTATACCTGCCTTTAATCCATTTAAAGTGATTAAGGAGATTCATAGGAGTGATATACTATTAAGTGGAGGGGGAACCCTTCTTCAAGATGGTACGAGTACCCGTTCATTACTTTATTATCTATCTGTTATAACATTGGGAAAGATGATGAGAAAGAAAGTTATGCTTTATGCTAACGGGATTGGACCTCTCACAAATAGAATTAACCGTCGATTAGTTAAATGGGTAGCTAATGGTGTTGAAGTTATTACATTACGTGAAGAAATATCCTTTAAGGAACTCACACAGTTAGGCGTATCCAAACCTCGAATTGAAGTTGCAGCTGATCCGGTCTTTACCCTAGATGGGGTCAGTAAAGAAGAGGCTGCAAGAATATTACGTGATGATGACATATCCACGGATCAACCTTTTGTAGTTGTATCCTTTCGAGAATGGAAAGATTGTAAAGGACTCTATAAAAAGATGGCTGATATTTGTGATACTTTAATTAAGAAGTATCAGTATAATATTCTCTTTATTCCCATGCAAAGACCTAGTGATATTCATGTAGCTAATCGTATTAAGGAAATGATGCGTCATCAGCAGAGAGCTTTTGTTTTAAAACGAAAATATACACCTGATGAAATTATTGGTATGATTGGCTTAGCTCAATTAGTAATGAGTATGCGTTTACACACATTACTCTATGCAGGGATTAAGAATGTCCCTATGATTGGTTTTGTTTATGATCCAAAGGTTCAGTATTACTTGGATATATTAAAGATGCCTACTGCTGGAGATATACGCTCAATTGATGTAGAGTATGTTATGAAGCAGGTTGATGACCTTAACAAAAAATATGAAACAAAGGTAGAAGAACTCAGTAATATAAGCAGGGAACTTTATGTGCTTGCAGATAAAAATGATAAGCACTTAACAGATCTAATTGAACAGGTGAAAGCTGGGAGGAAGTACAATGGATAAAATAGATGTATTAGGCGTAGGTATTAGTCGTGTGGATATGAAGGAAGCCACTAAGGAAATTTTATCATATTTAAAAGGTAATGAGACACGAATGATTTTTACACCTAATCCTGAATTCATTATGGCAGCGAGGGAAGATCAAACTTTTAAGAAAATATTAAATGAGGGAGATCTTGTTATTCCAGATGGAATAGGGGTTGTTATAGGAGCAAAAATGCTAAAAACTCCATTAAAAGAAAGAGTGCCAGGATATGATCTTATTCAACATACATTTAACCAGATTAAGGATAAGAATATTGGTATTTATTTCTTAGGCTCTGGACCAGGGGTAGCTGAAGAGGCTGCAAAAAAGATGGAAGAAAAATTCCCAGGTTTAAAGATCGTTGGGTGCCGTGATGGATATTTTGATGAAAATGAAGAAAGTTATATAGTAGAAGAGATTAATGCTACTGGAGCAGATATTCTTTATGTTGCTTTAGGAGCGCCCAAACAAGAAAAATTTATTTTCAAACATAGAGATCAATTAAATGTTAAGATTGCCATGGGTGTTGGTGGGAGTTTTGATGGAATGGCAGGGAGAGTTAAACGAGCACCTGTCATCTTCCAAAAGCTTAATCTAGAATGGTTTTACCGCCTTATTTCACAACCAACAAGAGCCAAACGCATGATGAAACTGCCTTTATTTATTATAGAAGTCATGAAAAACAAAAGATAAAATCTCAAATTTACATTTCAGGAGGAGACATACATGGATCGTTTTATTAGGAAAAAAAGTTTAGCGAAGGATATTCTTCTTATTATAATAGGAACAACTATACTTGCCATAGCTATTAACGTCTTCTTTGATAATGACAAGGTACAATTGGTAACAGGTGGTGTTACAGGACTAGCCATCGTTATAAAATCTTTGACAACAGGTATATTACCTGATGGGATACCTTTATGGTTCACTAACTTAGCGGTGAATATTCCACTGTTTATTTTAGCGATTATGCTTAAAGGTAAAGATTTTGGTTATAAATCTCTATTTGCAACTTTTTATTTGTCATTTGCACTATGGTATACAGAAGCGTTTCAAGCTGTGACAGAAAATTTATTACTTTCTAGTCTATACGGTGGTATTTTAGCTGGTGTCGGATTAGGACTAGTTTTTATGGCACATTCAACAACTGGTGGGACAGATCTTGCAGGAAGCTTATTACAAAGGTTAATGAAGCATTTTACCATAGCACAGCTGATGTTTGCATTAGATGCAGTTATTATTGCTTTAGGTTACTTTGTATTTGGTGTTGAAAAAGCTATGTATGCTATTATAGCTGTTTATCTAACAGCTAAATTAGTAGATGCGATGTTAGAGGGGATTCATTTTTCAAAGGCCGCTTTTATCATATCTGATCATTATGAACAAATAGCGGATCAGTTATTAGTGCAATTAGACAGAGGTATAACAGGCCTAAAAGGCGAAGGTATGTTTACCCATAGTGAAAAAGAGGTACTTTTTTGTGTCGTTTCTAAAAAACAAATAGTAAATTTGAAAGAAATTGTAGCTACAATTGACCCAAAGGCCTTCGTTATAGTGGCAGATGTACGAGAAGTGCTTGGCGAAGGATTTAAAGAATATAATCTATAAACAAAAAAAAATAACGCATATACAAAATTAACAAATTAAAGAATTTGGTTTTGTAGAAATATTCAATAGTACAAACCTGAAAAATAGTGTATATTAGAACTATAAAACTGCTATGTGTTATTGAGGAGCTTGTATGTATACAGTTCCTTAGAGCTTAAAATTCCTAAGGGGGCAAATTGAATGGCAAGTTTAAATTTAAAAGGCATTAAAAAAGTTTATCCAGGCGGTGTTACTGCTGTACAAGATTTTAACTTAGATATTGAAGATAAAGAATTTATCATTTTTGTAGGTCCATCTGGATGTGGTAAATCTACTACACTTAGAATGATCGCAGGTTTAGAGGAAATCACTGATGGTGAATTATGGATCGGTGATAAATTAATGAATGATGTTGCGCCTAAAGATCGTGACATTGCAATGGTATTCCAAAACTATGCACTTTATCCTCATATGACAGTTTATGATAATATGGCTTTCGGTCTTAAATTAAGAAAGACTCCTAAACCAGAAATAGAAAAACGTGTTCGTGAAGCTGCGAAAATTCTTGATATCGAGCATTTATTAGATCGTAAACCTAAAGCATTATCAGGTGGTCAAAGACAACGTGTTGCTATGGGTCGTGCTATCGTTCGTGAACCTAAAGTATTCTTAATGGATGAGCCTCTATCTAACTTAGATGCTAAATTAAGAGTTCAAATGCGTATCGAGATTTCTAAATTACATCAAAGATTACAAACAACTATTATTTACGTTACACATGACCAAGTTGAGGCGATGACATTAGGTACTCGTATCGTAGTTATGAAAGATGGTATCATGCAACAAGTTGATACACCAACTAGCTTATACGATTCTCCTTCTAACTTATTCGTTGCTGGGTTCATTGGTTCTCCACAAATGAACTTCATTGACGCTGTTGTAAAAGAAAAAGGTAGCGATATCGCGTTAGCATTTGGTAAAAACGAAGTTAGATTAACTGCTGATAGAGCTAAGTTAATTAAAGATAAAGGTTACGTGGGTAAAGAAATCATCTTCGGTATTCGTCCAGAAGATATGCATGAGTTTGAAGGCGCATCTGGCGATCAATACGATTTTGTTGATGCTGAAGTTAACGTAACAGAAATGTTAGGTGCTGAATTAAACTTATACACAACAGTTGAAGGTTTTGATGTAACTGCTAAAGTTAATCCAAGAGCTAAAATTGGTGCTGGCGACAAAATCAAATTGGGTTGTGACATTAACAGAATCCATTTATTCGATAAAGATACTGAACTTACTATAGCAAAATAAACAATTAAAAGTGTAAATTGAAATAAAAAGTAGAGGGAATGCACAAAAATAGGCATTTTCTCTTTTTTTTTGTTCAGTTTTGCTATATTATATATAGTAGAGTAATCTAAATGTGTTGGGAGTGAAATAAATGATTTCTAATCAAATTCTACAAAATACGATAGATGGTCTTAGAGCTATTACCAAAAGAGATATTACGGTGATGGATGCAGACGGTAAAATCCTTGCTACAACAGAAGAAGAGCGATTGGAAGAGTATAACGAGTCAGTATTTGATTTTGTTAATTCTCCAGCTGAAAGTATGTTGATTCAAGGCTATCAATTCTTTAAGATTTATGATGATCAATCAGTTGAGTATGTTGTTTCAGTAAAAGGTGAAGATGAAGATGTTTATAAAGTAGGTAAGATTACATCTTTCCAGATTCAAAACTTACTTGTTGCCTATAAGGAACGTTTTGATAAAGATAATTTTATCAAGAACTTACTATTGGACAATCTTCTATTAGTAGATATTTATAATCGTGCTAAGAAACTTCACATTGAAAATAATGTGAAACGCGTTGTCTATTTAATTGAAACATCATCTGAGAAAGATGCCAATGTTATGGATGTTGTAAGAAGCTTATTCCCTACTAAGATAAAAGACTTTATTACAGCAGTTGATGAAAATAACATTATTCTTGTTAAAGAAGTGAATGAAGATGCTTCTGAAGAAAATATTGAAAAAATTGCAAAGATGATCTTAGATACTCTTAACAGTGAAGCCATGAGTAAAGTTTATATCTCACTTGGTACTGTTGTTGAAGACTTAAAAGATGTATCAAAATCATACAAAGAAGCTAAAATGGCTTTAGAAGTAGGTAAAATCTTCAACTCAGAAAAGTACATTATTCACTATAGTCGTTTAGGTATTGGCCGTCTTATTTACCAATTACCTTTACCTTTATGTAAAATGTTCATCGAAGAAATTTTTGGTGACAAATCTATTGAAGAATTTGATGAAGAAACCCTTAACACAATCAATAAATTCTTTGAAAATAGCTTAAATGTATCAGAAACATCTAGACAACTTTATATTCACAGAAATACTTTAGTATATCGACTAGATAAACTACAAAAGAACACAGGATTAGATCTAAGAAAATTTGAAGACGCCATTACATTTAAGATTGCATTAATGGTTGCTAAATATATGAAGTTTATGGATAACGCCATGTATTAGAGATAAGGGGTATTAGGTGTGATAGAATTACAAAATGTTACTAAAATATATAAAAGCGGAACAGTCGGACTAGAAGATGTTAGTTTAAAGATTGGAAAAGGCGAATTTGTATTTATAGTCGGTAGCAGTGGTTCAGGTAAGTCAACATTTTTAAAGCTCTTATTAAAGGAGATTGATGTTACAAAAGGTAGAATGAAAGTTAATGGACAAGACGTTACACGTTTAAAGAGACGTAAAATTCCCGAATTGAGACAAAGTATGGGGATTGTCTTTCAAGACTTTAGATTATTACCTAAGAAAACCTTGTATGAAAATGTAGCTTTTGCAATGGAAGTACGTGAACTAGGGGTAAAAGAAATCAGGCGGCATGTGCCCATGGCATTATCTATGGTAGGGTTAGGCCATAAAGCTAGATGTTATCCTCACCAGATATCCGGTGGGGAGCAACAACGAACAGCTGTTGCAAGGGCTATTGTTAACAACCCACAGATATTGATTTGTGATGAGCCGACAGGTAATCTAGATCCAGAAACATCATGGGATATCATTAACTTGTTGTCTGATATCAATCATAGAGGTACTACAGTGATCATTGCCACCCATGACCGTGAAATTGTTGATGTTATGAAGAAACGTGTTATTGAAATCGATGGTGGCAAAATTGCTAGAGATGAAAAGAAGGGTGGTTATCGCTATGAAGATTAGAACCCTTCAATATAGTCTCGTACAAGGTATTAAAGGTTTGTTCAAGAACCGTTTAATGAGTGCTGCATCCATTGGTATCATCTCTGCATGTTTGTTTATATTAGGTGTATCCTATTGCGTCTTACTGAACATCGACTATATGGTAGAAAATTTTGATGACACATTAAGTATTGTCACCTTTTTAGAAGGTGGACTAACAGAAGATCAAGTCAATAATCTCCTAACAGATATAAAATCAGACACAAATGTTAAAACTGTAATTTACACATCACCCGAAGAAGCTTGGAACGAGTTTAAAGGCGAACTTGATGCCAATGAAGATATACTAGCTGAATTAGAGAAAGATAATCCTCTTAGTGACAGTGCATCTTTTGAAATATTTCTATATGATGCATCTAAACAAGAAGATTTTGTAACCTATATCAATACCTTATCAGGTATCAGAGATTGTTATTATTCTCAAGAGTCAATTGATGTAATTGTCAATTTTAGTGTTTTGCTTCAATACATAAGCCTTGTTCTTATAAGTATTTTATTAGCTATTGCTACATTACTCATTGCTAATACCATTAAGATTGGACTATTTATAAGAAGGCATGAAATTAATATTATGAAGTACCTTGGAGCAAAAGATAGTTTTATACGTTTACCATTTATTATCGAAGGTATTCTAATCGGATTAATTGGAGCATTAATACCTTTCGGTATCATCTATTACTCTTATGATTACTTGATTACGATCATTAACGATGAATTCTATATGCTAAATGATTTTATAAGATTTGTTGAACTTAGTCAAATTGTTTCTATTCTTGGACCAGTTTTCTTAGGAATTGGTATTGGAATAGGTATTATTGGTTCCTTTTTATCTATTAGAAAGCATTTACGGGTATAGGGGGAGTGCTATGAGATTTAAGAGAGTTGTAACTCTATTACTTATTTGTGCAGTTATTTTGTCTAATCAATCTTTGTTAAGGGCATCATCCCTTGACCAGCTAACTTCACAAAAAAGTAATCAGCAAAAGGAAATTGAAGCTTATAATGCAGAACTAAAACAATTAGAATCAGATGAAGCAGTTGTTGTTGCTGAGATTAATGAGCTCAGTATAGAAATTGAAGTTCTTGAAAGTGATATTGATGTACTTGGGCAGCAGATTGACGAGAAAGAACAAGATATACAGGAGACAGAAGCCAATTTGGTCGTAGCTAAAGGTGAAGAAGAAGCCCAATATGAAGCGACTAAATCCAATATTAAGTACATGTATGAACATTCTAGAGAGAGTTACATACAGATGCTTCTTGAGGCTGATAGCATATCAGATTTTTATAAACGTTTTGAATACATCAAGGCCATGATGGATTATGACAAGAAATTGTTTAAGGACCTTGAAGAAACACGTATAGCAATAGAGGAAATGAAAGCTAGTTTAGAAAATGATAAAGCTGATTTATTAGCTTATAATGATGAGTTGAATTTACAAATGGAAGACCTTAATCAGTCTAGAGTATTGAAAACTTCAAGAATGAAGGATTTGCAAGCTAAGCAAGTTCAAGTTGAAGATAAAAAAGAGATGATGGAGGACTCCATAGCTGAAACAGAAAAGCTCATCAAAGCTGAAGAAGCAAGGCTTGCAGCTATGAAGTATTCCGGTGGTGAAATGGCATGGCCTGTTCCAGGTTACTACCGATTATCCTCACCTTATGGATGGCGTAAGGATCCTTTCACTGGTGAAGATTGGTACCATTATGGAATTGATATCCCAGCACCAGCAGGAACTCCTGTTGTTGCAGCTGCTTCTGGAGAAGTTATTCATTCAGGATGGATTAATGGTTATGGTTATACCATTATGATTGCCCATGGTAGTGGTATCGTCACGTTATATGGCCATAATAGCTCTTTAGTTGTATCTAAAGGAGATCAGGTATCAAGAGGCGATACAATCGCTAAGATTGGCTCTACGGGACGTTCAACGGGTAATCATTCACACTTTGAAGTAAGAGTTAATGGTGAGTTTAAAGATCCACAGACATATGTAACCAGTGATTAGACATCATAAAAAAGGACTAGTTTATTAAAGTAATGTGCATGATGAGGTAAAATAAAACAACTTCATCATGCACTTCTTTGTCATTTGAGGAATTCTTTCAATTGGGATTCAGTTTTAATGATACTTAAGACATAAGTTTGTACAACTTATGCATATAATACTATTAACAAAACACTATGAAAAAGATTAAGATGTACAATGTGATGTATAAGAGAGTTCATTCATATACATTAAAGTAGACTTTTTAAAGGAGAGAACATGGATGAATCAGAATAAAGGCTTTTTTAAAGGGTTAGCTGTAGGAATTGTTATTAGCTTTTTAGTCTATATACTTTATACGGGTATAAACATTGCCTTGATTCCCACAACTGATGAAGGATTTGCGAAAAAAGAATGGTATGAATTCATGAATAAAGCAAATGATGTAATAGGTATTCTTGATACTTATTACTATGAAGATATTGATTATGAGAAGATGTTTGACGGTATGTATTATGGGTTAGTTGCTTCAATAGGTGATCCCTATACGATGTATATGGATGCTGAACGTTTCCAATCATTTATAACAGATACTGAAGGTAGTTATGCTGGAATAGGGGTATCAGTTAATCAAGATCCCGATGATGGTATATTAACCATCATGCAGGTTTTCCCTGGAGCGCCTGCTGAGTCTGCTGGTTTACAGCCATCTGATAAAATTATTGGTGTTGATGGTACAAACGTGGTTGGTATGGATTCTAATGAGATTATTAAGATGATTAAGGGACCAGAAGACACAGAGGTGACTTTAACGATTGCACGTCAAAGTGAAGGCAGAAATTTTGATAGTGTGGTTACAAGAGGAATCATTGAAGTGCCTACAATTGAATATGAAATGATGGATGATGGCATCGGCTATATTCAAGTTATTAGTTTTGATGCTGTGACAGATGAGCAGTTTTTAGAAGCTTTACTTGATTTAGAAAATCAAGGATTAAACGGCTTAGTCATTGACTTACGTAATAATCCAGGTGGTATATTAGATGTAGCACTTAATATAACTGATTTATTTATTCCAGAAGGTATTATAACCTATACCATTGATGGGGAAGGAAATAAAGAGGTTTATGAGACTAAGGATAACGTATTCTTTAATAAACCTTTAACTGTATTAGTTAATGGCAACAGTGCAAGTGCCTCAGAAATCTTTACTGGTGCTATTAAAGACTATGATGTTGGGACGATAATTGGAACAACTACTTTTGGAAAGGGTCTTGTTCAAAAACCTTTTATTCTAAATGATCAGTCTGCTGTAAAAGTGACGATTTCTCGTTATTATACACCTAATGGAGACTTTATCAATGGAACAGGGATTGAGCCTCATATGGTAGTTGAATTAGCAGAGGAGAACCAGTATCGTATGTCTGTGCCATATGAAGAGGATTTACAGTTGCAGGCGGCTGTTACACAGATTGAGGGTCAAATAGAGTAAGAAGGGGCTTTAATTTGTCATCAAGGTAAGTGATATTGAAAGTTAAGATAGAGCGGTAAGGAGTCTTATTTATTAAGTAACATTTTATAGAGTCAAGCAGATAAGGGGTACTATTACGCCAGCTGGAAAGACGTCCGTGTCTTAGACAGCTGGGCTCACCGTCCATGGTTCGCTGCTCCATAGTACCCCTTAACTGCTTTCTGTATGGTATAGATTAGTTAAAACCCAGAACTAAGAATTAACAAAACAGGTATAGAACGATAGTTCTACATTAGAAGCAAAAGCTTAGCTTCTGAACTTTGTGACTAGCTAAGTAGTCAACTATGCTAAATGACAAATTAAAGTTTGGGAGAGAAGTAGGAGTAAGCAAGATGTATTATGAATAGAGGGAGAGGACCCTCTGTTTGATGAGTGATGAGGTAGAGAGATTGGATAATTTGAGGAGGTGGCGTCTATGGTTCCTATAGTTGATGTAATACATTCTGTGTTATTGAAAGTGGGTACGGCTCTTTTTGATATGACTTTTGTGTTTGTTGTATTGGTGATGTATTTTATTTATAAACGCAATAGCCAGATAGCCTACTATAGTTTGACGCCTTATAACTATGATGTGCCATCTCAACTAATTCAGGTGACTCTTCAAGGGATTTTAGCAGGTATTATTGGGAGTTTGATCATTACATTTTTAGGTCTTCCGATTCGCTTAACGCCTTATTTTGGGTTATTATTGCCTATAGCTATTATGCTATCTTTTATAAACATGCGTTACCTTTGCTTTAGTTATTCAGCAGCCATTTTAGGACTAATGGACATGGGATTAATCTTGATTAATAATTTAGGTGGTACGGCTCCAGAGTTAGGGCTCAATCCAAGTGGATTAATCGCCTTAGTTGGAGTTTTACATTTGATGGAGGCTTTGCTCATCTTTATTGGAGGAGCAGATAACAATATCCCTATTGTTGTTAGGAAAAAAGGTACTTATGCTGTAGGTTATATCATGCAAAAATTTTGGCCTCTGCCATTTGCTATGCTCATTTTAAGTAATATGTTGCCAACGAATAATGTTAATCAAGCTGTTAGCATGCCGAATTGGTGGCCCTTATTAGAATCGAATGTTTTTTCACAAGCTTTTATGTACGGTTTATTACCCATAACAGCAGCTTTAGGTTATAGTAATGTAGCCATAAGTACTAATCCTGAGGCAAGAGCTAAAAAAACATCCGTATATTTATTCTTTTACAGTATCTATCTCTTAGCGATATCTCTAGCTTCAGTGAACTCTACAGGGCTACAGTTGCTAGGGCTCATCACTATGCCAGTTGTACATGAATTGATCATTGTTATTGATCAAAAGAAAGAGGCTAAGAAAGAGCCCTTCATTACCCTGCCTAAACGAGGTGTTAGGGTAGTATCAGTAGTCCCAGACGGTCATGCTGATCAAATGGGGATTGAAGCAGGAGATATTATTAGGAAAATTAATGATATAAACGTCGTTAACTATATGCAGATGCGAGCTATTTTAAAGAATTACTTCAATGTCCTATGGGTTGAAGTGGAGAAACCGAATGGGCAACATCATCAATATGAGTATAAATGTTATCCAGAGGGTGTTGGCTCACTTAATATTGTGCATTTACCAGAACATCCGCCGGTTTCATATAGTATTAAAGAATTACAGGATACACGAAGCTTTTTAGATTTTATATTGAGGAAAGTTAAATAAGAAATATGTGTAATAGAAATGAGGACACGTCATGTTACTGGAATTTATCAAAGCATTGTTTTTAATATTTGTGGCTGAATTGGGGGATAAGTCACAAATTCTTGCTATGGTTTTCGCAACAAAATACAAAGTAAGATATGTGCTTTTTGGTGTGTTTGTTGGAGCATTACTTAATCATAGTTTAGCAGTAATATTGGGTACATATCTCTCAGACGTCATTCCATTAGGATTGATTCAGTTATTGGCAGGACTTCTTTTCGTATTTTTTGGTCTTTGGAGTTTAAAGCTAGAAGACGATGATGAGGGAGAAGAGGTTAGAGAGGTTAAGTTCGGTCCCATTTTTACTGTAGCCTTTGCATTTTTTATAGGTGAATTAGGGGACAAGACTCAATTAGCAACTATAACACTATCAACTGAGACTGCATACCCTTTAGTTCTACTATGTGGAACAGTATCAGGGATGGTTTTAACAGGGGCAATAGGCATCTGGATTGGTAGCAAATTGGGAGATAAAATACCTGAGTTGATGTTGAAGATTGTATCTGCTATTGTATTTATATTCTTTGGTTCATTAAAATTGTACGACATATTACCCGGGGAATATACAACAATGCCGATATTGATTGTTTACTTTTCATTATTAGGCAGCTTATCCTATATCCTCATCAAGAAAAACATCGAAGCAGACCGTGAAACACAGTATAAGAAGGCAGCTCAACGACTCTATGAATACACACATCAAATTAAAGATGTTATTGATGATATATGTATCGGTTGTGATATGTGTCTAAAGAGTAATTGTGTTATTGGATACACCAAGGAGATTATAAACATTGCATTAGAATCCAATCAAAACCATGGTCAAAAGTACAATAAGAATAAGACACTGCAGCTTAAAGAGTTTGATAAGAAAAAAGTTATTAATGGTCTGGTGCTTACCTTAGATTGCATTCATGAGCTGGGAGATTTTTATTCAAAAGATTTCGTCATTCAAGAGGTAAGACAAGCATTAGAACTCATTCTTATACAAAAGAGCGTTAAATTTGATGGTAGTTTTGAAGATTACATCCAAAAAATAAAAGAATATGACAAAGAAATTGCAGAAGAGTTAAAAGGCAGAAGCTTATCATTAGATTAATGATAAGCTTTTTGCGTATAATGAACTCATCGTTATGAATTTAAGTGATCGAGAGAAGAAGATTCTCCCTGTTATTTTGGAATAGGAAAGTTCGAGTTGCAAGGTACCATACTTTCCTATTTCAGTTTTACCGTGGCGTTAGCCACTTTTGTACTCTATCTCATGGTTTTATCCTTTCTATACTGACCAGGTGACATATCCAGTTGGCTTTTAAATACCCTAATAAAACTTGACGCCCCAGAATACCCTAACTGGCTGCTGATTGCATTAATGGACATATCCGTCTGTTCCAATAGCTGCTGTGCTTTATTAATCCTAAGAACATTCAAGTAATTTTTAAAAGTAACGTCTGTATGTTTCTTAAAGAAACGACTGAGGCTAGATGATGACATGTTGAATTCATCAGCTACACGCTGAAGAGACATGTCATATTCATAGTAATGTTCATTGATATAAGATAGTACCAGGTTGATAGAGATTTCATCATGATTCACTTGCTCATGCTCCTCTTCAACTAAGTGGCTAGATACTTCATCATACTGTTGAAGTAAATGTTGATGAATAGCCTTTATACCTGTTTCGGGTGTTATTGTAAATGTTGCATGATCTTCACTAGGACTAACTTCATTCATTATATGAGTTAAATCATAAGTAAGAGTTCTGATTGTAGTTACAGAGGTCGCGGTATTCTGAATGCGCTCCATTAATTGACTAAATAATCGATCAGAGCGACCTTTATTATTTTGTAGCAATGCTAATTTAAAATTATAAATCAAATTAGAAGGATAACAAGGTGTATTTGAGTAATAAGGTAATTCTTGGTAGTTCAATATGCCAGGTTGATCACGCATGATTAAGTAATCAACTACAGAAGATGCTTGAACATAAGCTTTATTCATATGGATGACATTTTCGAAATCTTGACTAACGCCTATATAAAGCTCAGCATCCTTAAAATTAAAATTATTGATAACTTGTTGAAGAAAGTCTTTTAGGCTTTCTTTTTCTTGTCTACCTGAGATTAATAATAAAGAATTCCTTGTAAAGCCCGATGCAAAGTGACCAGTAAACTGGTCAGACATAGTATGCTTTATATCATCCATGAAAGTATCTAATGAAAGATTTTCTTTAGAAGCATTGTTTATTTTTATCAAAGTACAATTGAAATAGATACCATGAAGTGTGAGATTAAACTTCTGCCCTCTTTGATTAAACTCTTCTAAAGTTGTAATTCGATTATTAATGAGACTATGAACCAAGTAATCCACTGTAGCCGGAATGGCATGGCTAATCTTTGTATTAAGTAGTTGATTCTGCTGAGCTAAGTTATCAATTTTACTTCTTATCATATTGTACTCATTCATTTTATGGTTGTTCTCTGGCGTAATGTCAAGAGACCCTAACAAAGCTTTTAAAGGTCGATAGTTAAAGGCTGAAAAAATATAAATCGCTAGGATTTCAACAACAATTAATAAGAATAGAAGAAGAATCATATGTAGCTTTATCTTATTGATATCTCTTCCAACCATCTCATAAGGTGTTACGCTTATATATTTCCATTTATATTTGGGTGACTCACAATAGGATAAGACAAATTCTGTATCGTTAAAGTCAATATTTTTCATTGTAGTCAGTTGATCCATTGATGCGATTAGATTACTTCTAAGATCAGCATTAAAATTATCTGTTTGTGCGATTACTTGATTACGATCATCTACTACTAAAATTTCACTATGTAGTTGATTAGATGAGGTAATGATCAAGTCCATGAAAACTCTAGTTTTAACAGTCACCATTAAAGTACTTTTCGTGAATTTGTTTAGAGGAAAAACTAAAGTAATTAAATCCTCTATTTGTGTCCCATCGGTATTAGTAACTTGTTGTGACCCAATTACAAATGGTGAGTCAACGGATTCTAAAAGAGTGAGTAACTCTTTTTGTGTATAGTGTTCATATTTCATAAAGATTTCACCAAAGCCAGATACAGGTGTAGTACCCTTTTTTTGAATAAGGTAGTCAAAGTCTTTCATATAGATGAAAGTATTGTCAATAAAGGCGTTGGTATTTATATATTTACCAATTTCACCTTTCGATTGTAGACGATTAAATGAACTATAGCGTAAGTGATTTTCTGATAAGAGGCTATTAAGTGAGATGGCAACAGGTAATTGGTGAATATTATCTATTTGAAAATCCATATTATTTTGAACCCTTTTTAGCATAGCTAAGTCATCATCGTATAAACGATCCATAAGAATGCTGTCAATTTTAGGGTAAAAATAAAAAAGGATAAGGAAACAAGGGATAACAAATATGGTTAAATGAGTAATTAAAAATCGACTAAAAGAGGTCTTAAAAAATCTTTTCATTATGTAAATCTCCTATAAAAATATTAGATGATAAGAATAAATTCTATTTGTGTTTGTTTAAGTATAACAAAAGGAAGAGGTTTTTACTATATTGAAATGTTTATATTTTTTATATACATTTTTTGCAGTAGTTAAAACCTAGTATTTCTAGGGGTTTCAAGATGGTTTTAAAATGTATAAGCAAAAACTGTTCATTCGCAAAAGTTGACTGTATCTTTCTATTCTTTGTATTGGTTACAATGATTATACAAGTCAGGTGAACGACAAAGGCATCTTGGTTCTGACTAGAAACTAATTAAATAGGGGTTGAAAAAATGAAAGAGAGTTCTCAAGTGCAAGTTAGTAGCAATATGAAATCCAAGAAACATTCTCTTTTAACAAGTTGGCAATTAGATTTGAAAAAACATTATCAACTTTATCTACTTGTACTTCCAGCAATCATTGTAATTTTTATTTTTAACTACATACCAATGTATGGTATTCAAATCGCATTTAAAAATTTCGTACCTTCATTAGGTATAGCAGGAAGTGAATGGGTAGGCTTTAAATGGTTTATTAAGTTCTTTAATTCACCTTATTTTATGCAAGTTCTAAAGAATACACTAGGATTGAGTTTTTATCAATTAGCAGTAGGTTTTCCTTTTCCTATCATTTTAGCACTTGTTCTCAATCAAATAAATTCTAAGAAGTATAAAAGGGTTGTTCAAACCGTTACGTACATGCCGCATTTTATTTCAGTAGTAGTAGTAGTTGGTATGTTAATGCTCTTCACGTCACCAAATAAGGGGTTCGTTGGTGCTCTGATGCGAGGTATGGGATTAGAACCTATTAACTTTATGGGAGAAGCTGCTTGGTTTAAAACACTATATGTCTTTTCTGGTATATGGCAAAGCGTGGGATGGGGGAGTATCATCTATCTAGCTGCTTTATCAGGTATTGACCCAAGCTTATATGAAGCCTGCTCTATTGATGGTGGTAGCAAGTTACAAAAGATGTGGTACATTGATTTACCTAGTCTTGTGCCAACCATTGTGATCTTATTACTATTAAGAGCTGGTAAGTTAATGACCATAGGATTTGAGAAAGTATACCTCATGCAAAACAGTTTAAATCTATCATCATCAGAGATTATATCCACTTATGTCTATAAAACAGGTTTGCTTAACTCACAATATAGTTATTCAGCAGCAATAGGCTTATTTAATACTGTTATCAATTTCATTTTATTAGTATCACTGAATAAGATTGCTCGTAAGACAAGTGATATGAGTTTATGGTAGAAGAGGGGGCAAAATAAAATGAAGAGAAGACGAACCAATTCCGATAGAGTTTTTAACATCATTATGTATGCATTGGCAACCATTGCTCTTATAATATCTTTGTACCCCATCTATTTTGTTGTTATAGCATCCATCAGTTCACCAGATGCTGTAGCTAATGGACAGGTATGGTTATTACCTCAGGATATAACATTCGAAGGGTATATAAAAGTCTTAGAAGATAGTCGAATTTGGACTGGGTACCGCAATACCATTTTTTATACCACATTGGGTACTACCATAAGTTTGCTTTTTACTTTACCAGCTGCTTATGCTTTATCTAGAAAAGACTTTAAGTTCAGAAAGATTGTCATGATGTTTATGACCTTTACCATGTTCTTTAGTGGAGGTCTAATACCAACGTATTTACTTATTCAGAATTTGAATCTCTATAATACAATTTGGGTCATGGTGATTCCATTTTGTGTTAATGTATATAATCTTATTATAGCAAGGACTTTTTTTGCAAGAAGTATACCAGACGAGTTGTTAGATGCAGCACAAATTGATGGTTGTAGTGATTTCTATTTCTTTGTTAAAATAGTATTACCACTTTCAAAAGCCATTATTGCAGTTATAGGTCTTTATTATGCTGTTGCACAGTGGAATGAATTCTTTAAAGCCCTAGTCTATCTAAGGGATCAAGAACTTAATCCTTTGCAGATTGTATTAAGAGATATTTTAATCGCTAATCAAGCTTTTGAAGAGTCAGCGGCAGAAGGTGCTGCGGAAGTAATGGATTTATTTGAGCTAATTAAGTATTCAGTCATCATTGTTTCGACAATACCAATTATAGTGATCTATCCATTAATTCAAAAGTACTTTACAAAAGGGGTTATGATTGGAGCCATTAAAGGCTAAGTAGAAAGGGGAATTTACATGAACTTAAAGAAGGTTGTAGCTTTGGCCCTAGTAGGAGCTATTGGGATTTCAAGTATACTAACAGGGTGTTCAAAAGCAGAAGAAGAAAAAGTAGTGACAGAAAAAAAAGAGGTAGCGGCAAGTGATAATTTTAATGCAACTGGCTATCCAATTGTGAATGAAACCATTACATTAGATGTGATTTTCAATTCACATCCAAACACTATTGAATTAAATGAAATGCCATTTTTCCAAGAGTTAGAAAAGAAAACCAATATTAAGCTTAATGTGGAAACCATTCGTAGTGGTTGGACTGAAAAGAAAAATTTAGTTTTAGCAAGTGGTGACCTTCCTGATATCTTCTTTGGTGAAGGACTTAAAGATACAGATTTACTTAATAATAAAGATTTCTTTGTTGATATGAATAGCTACATTAGTGAGTATGCTCCAAATATTCAAAAAATGTTTGAAGAAGAGCCTGTTACTGAGAAAATGGCTACTGTACCTAATACGGGTGAAATCTATGGCTTACCTAATGTACGTCCTTTTAGACCAAACGTTGGTGATACATGGTTTATTAATCAAGAATGGTTAGATAATTTAGGTTTAGAAATGCCACAAAGTACAGAAGAATTCTATGAGGTATTAAAAGCATTTAAAGAGCAAGATGCTAACGGCAATGGTGATCCTAATGATGAGATACCATTTAATTTTAATCCTGTGGAACCTAACAATTCTAATAAATACTTTACTTGGAGAGGTATATTAGGTTCATTCGGCGTAACCAATGATCGTTTTGGAGATAATGTTTATTTACGTGATGGTAATGTTCAATATGTTACAGTTGCTGAAGGCTATAAAGAAGCCGTTCAATACATGCATAGGCTATATAGTGAAGGGTTAATTTATTCAGAAGTGTTAACTCAAGATAATTATAATAAATCTGGTAAGACACCTGATGTTGCTCAATTAGGAGCTGGTGTTCACTGGCAAGCAGCTGTTTTATTTGGTCAATGGGCGGATCAATATGCTGTACTACCTCCACTTGAGGGACCAAGAGGTGATCGTACAGTGGTTACTGACCCAACGAAGATTAGAATGAAGAAAAATACTTTTTCAATTACATCTGCTAACCCATATCCAGAAGCAACAATGCGTTGGGTCAATGAGCTTTATGATCCAGAAGCATCTTTACAGTTATTCTTTGGATCAATCGGACCATGTATTGAGAAAAAAGACGATGGCTATGTTGTTCTTGATCCAACAGAAGAATCAGGGTTAGATGCAGGAAGTTGGAAGTGGACAAATGCACCAGCTGATAGAGCACCAATGTACGCTTCAAAGAGTATTGAAGAGCAAACAACAATTCCTGAATTCCACAAGATCAAATTAGGTTATGAAGATGTTTTAACACCTTATATGGAACCAGAATCCAATACCTTCCCAATGGTTATTTGGACACCTGATATATCAGAGGAGTTAGCCACACTTAAAAACGATATTGGGACTTATGCAGGGACAAAAACAGCTGAATGGATTGTTAACGGTGGCATAGAAGAAGAATGGGATAAATACATTGATGATATTAATAATATGGGATTAGAGCGTTACTTAGAGATCTATCAAGAAGCATATGATAACTTTATGAAATAATAAATTAAAGTAAAGAATACACTTACTAAAGGTTATATAACCTTTAGGGGTGTATTTTTTATAGGAACTGTTGATATCATACAAAGTGCAAAGTAAAGTGTTAGTAAGAATCAAATTTGATTATGAAAGGAAGATATTAGATGAATATTGTTTATATGCATACCCATGATACAGGAAGATATATTGAGCCCTATGGTGTGCCAGTAAAATCACCACGGCTAAAGAAATTTGCTAAGGAAGGAACCCTTTTTAGAAATGCATATTGTGCAGGTCCTACTTGTTCGCCAAGTCGAGCAGGATTATTAACGGGTATGTCTCCACATAATGCAGGAATGATTGGATTAGCGCACCGAGGGTTTTCTCTTACAGACAATAACAAACATTTAGTGCAGTATCTGAAAAAACATAATTATGTAACAGCCCTTTCAGGTATCCAGCATGTTGCTAAGAGTGGCGAAGAGATTGGATACGATTATGTTTTAACATCAAAAGAAGAGCGTGTTGGCAAGGCTTATGATGTAGCTAATGCGAAGAAAGCATGTGAGTTCATTGAAAGTTCTAAAGAGCAACCTTTCTTCCTATCTTTTGGTATGTGGAATACCCATAGAGAGTTTCCGGAAATCCATAAAAGCATCAATCCAGATTATGTCACACCACCATACCCATTAGCAGATACACCAGAAAATCGGGAAGATATGGCAGCCTTCATGAGCAGTTTGATGGTAGCAGATGAATGCGTTGGTATGGTCCTAGATACTCTAGATAGATTGGAGCTAAGAGATGAAACTCTTGTAATCTTTACAACAGACCACGGTATTGCATTTCCAAGAATGAAGTGTAATCTTTATGACACCGGTATTGGCGTGTCATTAATCATGGACTATAAAGGCAGTAAATTAAAAGGAAAAGCAAGCGATGCATTAATATCACATCTCGATCTTTTCCCAACAATTTGTGATATTGCGAATATTGAAAAGCCTGATTGGTTACAAGGTCAATCCATGGTAGATCTTTTTGAAGGTGATAAAGAAGAGATTCGTGAGGAACTTTTCTCTGAAGTATCTTATCATGCTGCTTATGAACCAAAGAGATGTATTCGTACAAAAAGATATAAGCTCATCAAACACTATGATGTTCATGATCAAATTGTACCAGCTAATATTGATGACTCACCTGGTAAATCTTTCTTAATTGAACACGATTACTTAGAGTATAAGGTGGAAAGAGAAAAGTTGTTTGATCTCTACATTGATCCAGTTGAACGTGTTAATTTAGTTAATGATGAAAGATATAGTGATATCTATCAAGAACTAAGTCATAGACTTGATAAATGGATGGAAGAGACAGATGATCCACTATTAAATGGACAAATTCCACTACCAGAAGGCGCTGTAGCTAATAAATTATCAACCATAAGTCCAAAAGTAATGGACTGGAAGTAGGGGGGATCACTATGCAAACATATGAAGGCAAGCAATTAAAACTAGAAGAGCAGCAACTGATAGACCCAATTGGAACCATTAAAGAAGACCAGTTGCTTACTACTGATATTGATAGAAAAGTTATAACTCATGGCGCAACACCTATGGTTGAAAAGTTAGTTAATATTGCTATTAAAGATGTAGAGTCTAACATTGTGACAGTTGGTGATGATCGATACTTTGGTGCAGGTGCTACTTTTGGAGCCAGTGTTTTTACTAGAGATATTAGTATTGCAGGCATACTAGCTCTTAACAAGTTTTATCCAGAAGTGATGATGGATAGTATCAAACATACAAGAACTCTTAGAGAGAAAGCTAGCTTTACTGTAGCAGAAGAATACATTGTTGAAGGTATTCCTGCTCCATGGAAAGTCAAAGGAGAAACAGAGGAGACATTAAGGGGTGGACCCATTTCAAGAAGATCAGATGACGTCATTTGGATTTGGGGAGCTAGCGATTGGATTGAAAAGAATGGTAATCAACGAGATGATTGGAAATGGCTTTATGAGACGGGTAAGCTCTTTTTCAATAAGATTTATCAGTACTTTTATGATGCTGAAGATGGGCTTTATAGAGGTCAAGCTTGTTTCGTAGATGTCCATTTTCCAACCTTTAAAGCCAATGGGTATCCATTGGAATGGAGTATTGGAGATTGTGTCTTAGTTAAAGCTACTTCTACCAATTCCCTTTATAAGGTGGCTATGGATAAGATGGCTAAGGCTGCTGAGATTTTAGGGTTAACTGAGGATGTAAAAGAGTGGAAGATGAGCTCAAAAGCTCTTAAAGAAGCAATGATTAAAGAGTTAACCTATGATGATGGTAAGTTTGCTTTCTTTAAAGATAAGCAGGGTAACCTTCATAAACGACAGGATGCTTTAGGCACAGCTTTTGTAGTGTTACACGACATTGTTGAAGGAGATGAAGCTGAGAAATTAATCAGACAGTATCCCCTTGAGGAATGTGGGATACCTCTATTTTATCCATTCTACGATTTTACTGAGCAATTAAAAGAATATAAAGTTCATTGGGATGGCATTTATCATAATAATACTTCATGGGGATTTGTGGATACTTTCTTCCTAATGGCCTATGAAAAGGCTACTGATGAAGATGTAAAGCCTCTTAACATAGCCATGTTAGCGCGTTCTTGTCGACCTAACTCTAGTTTTAGAGAAGTGGTGAACTTCATCAATAAAGAACCTTTTGGTTCAGAGAATCAACTTTGGACAGCAGCAGCCTTTCTAAATGTATGTCAGCGATCAGGGATAATTGATAAATAAATATTGGCTGTAAAATATAGGGTTAATAGTGAGGAAATTAAGCTCAGTTTAGTGTGTTGATAAAGGCTTTATCAATAGTCTTGGGTGAGCTTATATCTATATCGTTTTTTATTAAGGAGGAGGAATGCTGATGGAAAAAAGACCTAATGTTATTTGGATCTTTGGTGATCAACACAGGGCTCAAGCGCTTGGTTTTAAAGGTGACTCTAATGTATCCACACCTCATCTAGATAATTTGGAAGCGACAGGTGTAGAATTTAAAAATGCAGTGGCAGGATTTCCTCTATGCTGTCCTTTTAGAGGTTCTTTGCTAACGAGTCGTTATCCGCATAAATGTGTACCAGGTCATGAATTTCAGATGTCACCAGATCAAAAGACCATTGCACATGTCTTTAATGATCACAATTATGATACTGCTTATTTTGGCAAATGGCATTTGGATGGTTTTCATGAAAACAACCTACCAGTAAGAAATTTTGATGAAGAATTACATGTAGATCGTGCAGCCATGCATATAGTTCCACCTGAAAGACGAGGCGGATTTAAGACCTGGGTAGGCTATGAAAACAATAATTCACCTTGGGACTGCTGGGTCCATGGTGGTGTAGGTGATGAAGCCTTTCATTATAAACTAAATGGTTATGAAACAGATGCTTTAACAGATCTACTCATTAATTATTTAGATAGAAAAAAAGAGGAGTCTTTCTTCGCTGTATTGTCAGTGCAACCACCTCATAATCCTTATATAGCACCTGCCTCATATAGAGAGAGACATAGCGTTGGCAATATCACCTTAAGAGAAAATGTACCAAAAGTTAAAAAGATAGTGGAACAAGCAAAGAAAGAATTAGCAGGTTATTATGCTCAGATTGAAAATTTAGATTACAACATAGGACGTATTATGAAAGCTTTAGAAGAAAGAGGACTTGCAGAAGATACGCATATAGTTTTTTTTAGCGATCACGGTGATATGCATGGTTCCCATGGTCAGTTTAGAAAAATGACTGCCTATGAAGAAGCTATTAAGATTCCCTTCATTATCGGTGGAGAGAAGATTCGATATAACGGCCGCTTAGAAAATACTTGTGATGCTCCCCTTAATCATGTGGATATTGCACCGACGACTTTGGGTTTATGTAATATTGACGCGCCAGATTGGATGGAGGGAACTGACTACTCCCATTATCGCTTAAGAGGTAGGAGAGTCATGGAAGAGCCTGATTCAGCTTATCTACAAAGCGTTATCCCAACTGGTCATGGAGCAAGTGTTAATCGTCCTTGGAGAGGTATCTTGACACGAGATGGTTGGAAGTATGTATGCTTTGAAAAAACACCTTGGATGCTCTTTAACTTAAATGAAGATCCTTATGAGCAAGTTAATTTAGCACATGACAATGTCTATAAAGAAAAGCATAAAGAGCTTAATGACCGTTTAGCTAGGTGGATAGAAGAAACCGATGATACTTTTGAACTGCCAGAAGTCAATTAATCATCATGGAGGTATGCTATGGTTTATAAGGAAGCGGGTTTGATCTTAGGAGAAGATTACTTGAAAGATGAGCTAGGCAGGGTAGAAAGTCATCAGCTTCAAGAGACCAACCATAAAAAAGAAATAAATATTTCAAAAACGACTGAATTAGTAGAAAAAATGATTCATGTGGCTTTGCATGATGTAGAAGCTAATATAATTGAAGTGGAAGATGTTAAGTATTTTGGAGCGGGTAAAAAATTTGGAGCAGCGGTTTTTACAAGAGATATTGCTTTGGCGGGGATACTAGCCCTCAATCAACTCTATCCTGAGTTGATGTTAAAAAGTATCAAACATACAAGAGAAATTCGTAAGCAAAAGGGCTTTAATGTCACAAAAGACTATGTTATGAATGATATAAAAGCACCCTGGAAAGTGATACAGCCTATAGAAAGAGAAGATGCTGTTAATAAAAAGTTATTTGAAGGCGGTCCAATAACGAGAAGAACCGATGATGTGGTGTGGATTTGGTGTACATATGATCTCATTAAGGATAATGAGGAAGAATTGGTATGGTTCTATGAAATAGCTTGTTATTTCTTCGAGAATTACTATAGACCCTTTTATGATGAAGAAGATGGCTTATACAGGGGGCAAGCTTGTTTTATTGATATCCATTTTCCACAATTTAAAGCTAATGGTTATCCTTCTCATTGGAGTATTACAGATTGTGCTATGATCAAGTCGTTATCAACTAATTGTTTATACAAAGCAGCCATGGACCGTATGACGTTAGCAGCTAAGGCGCTAGGTAGAAGCGAGGAAGAAAAAATGTGGGCAAGACAATCCAGTAACCTTAAGCAGGCCATCATAAAAGAGTTAAAGTTAAAGGATGGAACACTAGCTTATTATAAAGACGCTAATGGGATAGTAACAGAAAGAAGAGAGGCTCTTGGTACTGCGTTTGCTGTTTTGCATGGTATCGTTGAGGGAGAAGAGGCTAAAGAATTGCTTCTTAGTTACCCAAAAACTAATAAAGGGGTTCCACTCTTTTATCCCTTTTTTGATCTGGATACTGAGAATTATGCAATCAAACCTTTTAACCATAACGACTCAACATGGCCTTTTGTAGATCGATTCTTCATCAGAGCCCTAGAAAAAGCTACACATGAAGATTTATCTGGTTACAATATAGCTCTTCTTGCAAGAACTTGCCGTGATGACGGAACATTCCATGAGTTGGTAGATGCTATAACAGGAGAGATTAAAGGGTCAAAGAGTCAACTATGGACTGCAGCGGCCTTTTTAAATATTTGCTTAGAGAAGAGTATGATTCATTAGAATAGGAGGATGATGCTTTGAAAAGACCTAATATTATCGTTATCATGACTGATGATCATGCAGCTCATTCCATGAGCTGTTACGGAAGTAAAATCAACACCACACCTCATTTAGATAGGATTGCTAATGAGGGGATGCGTTTTGATAATTGTTTTTGCACTAATGCAATCTGCGCACCTAGTCGAGCAGTCATACTAACAGGCAAGCATTCACATGTGAATGGCGTTAGAACCCTAGATGATCATTTTGATAGCAGTCAAAATACCTTCGTCACAGAGCTAAAGAAAGCAGGTTATTCTACTGCAATGATAGGTAAGTGGCACCTAGGTCAGGAAGAAAAGAATTGGCCAAGAGGTTTTGATTATTGGACCATCTTCCCAGGGCAAGGTGATTATTTTGATCCCGTGATGAATGAAATGGGAGAAAACAAAGTATTTGAAGGATATGCAACTGATATTGTAACGGACCAGTCTATCAATTGGTTAAAAGAGAGAGAGAATAATCAACCATTCTGCTTGTTATGTTATCATAAAGCTCCCCATCGTCCATGGCAGCCTGATGACAAACATAAAGACATGTATAAAGATGTGGATATTCCTATTCCTACTACATTTGATGATAACTATGAAAATCGATCAGAAGCAGCGAAAAGAGCTAAGATGCGTATCGTAGAAGATATGAACTCAAATGACCTAAAGATTGAAACACCTGCTAATATTCTTGAGGTAGGGAATGCCATTCCAACTAATAATGAAGGTGATTATGCTAGGAAAACTAATCGACTTCGAATACCAATGCCTGATGATTTAGAAGGCTATACCTTTACGACAAGAGATGGGGAAGAAGTCAAGTTTGATAGCTTAGAAGAACTGAAGAACTGGAAGTATCAGCGTTATATCAAAGATTATCTTCGTTGCGTAGCATCGGTGGATGATAATGTAGGCAGGTTATTAGATTATCTTAAGGAAGAAGATTTAGACCAAGAAACTATTGTCATCTATACCTCGGACCAAGGCTTTTTCTTAGGTGATCATGGATGGTTTGATAAACGCTTTATGTATGAAGAATCTTTAAGAATGCCTCTCCTTGTTAAATATCCTGAAAAGATAAAAGAAGGTCTGTCAACAGAGCAAATGGTTCTTAACCTAGATTTTGCACCAACCCTTCTAGATTTTGCAGGAGTTGCTATACCGGAGGATATGCAGGGTAAGAGTTTCCGAAGAGTCTTAGAAGAAAAAGAAGAGGAAGAATTTAGAGAGGACATGTATTATCGCTATTGGATGCATTTAGCCCATCATGGTGTAGCAGCTCACTACGGTATTCGAACTAAGAAATATAAATTAATCTACTATTATGGTGAAGCTCTAGGTACAGCAGGATCTATTGATGATTCTACAGAACCAGAATGGGAATTCTTTGATCTAGTAAAAGATCCTTGTGAAATGTATAATCGCTATGAGGATGAAGCCTATTCCGATGTTATAAAAGAACTTAAACAGAGACTTATTCAATTAAAAGATGAAGCAGGAGATAAAGACAAATTATAATTTGAAAAATTTTCTAAAAAGCTATTGTGTAAAACATAGTAGTGTGGTAAGATGAAACCATAAAGCTATTATGTAATGCATAGTAGTTTTCTTTTTGCTCACTATTATGTATTGCACAGTAGTCGGTGAATCACTTCTTATATCAAGTACGAAAGGGGCTTGCCAATGAGTACCCAACTGAGAAAAGGTGTGCTAGAGATATGCGTTATGACTTTGGTGAACAGTAAAGACATGTATGGTTATGAAATTGTAGATCATATTTCCAAGGTAATGACGGTAAAAGAGAGTACCATATACCCTTTATTGAGACGTTTAACGAAAGAGGGTAACTTTGATACATATATCGTAAAATCCAGCGAAGGACCTTCTAGAAAATATTATAAGATCACCAAACAAGGAAAACGTAATTTGAAGAACATGGTGGATGAATGGGATAGCTTTGTTGAAGATGTCAATATGATAATAAGCCTATATAGAAAGGGGATTAACGGGGATGAATAAAAAAGAATTTCTTGATATTCTTAAGGATTATCTAGAAGATCACTTTAGCCAATACGAACTTAACGATATACTCCGGGATTACGAAGAGTATTTTCTAAATGGTGAAATAGAAGGAAAAAGTGAAGAGGAGGTTATAAAGGCTTTAGGATCACCCAAAGCTATAGCCAGGGACCTCATACAGGAAATGAGAACAGAAAATGGAGCGACTAATAAAAATCAGGAAAGCTTTAAAGACTCCGCTTTATATTATAAAATAGTTGAATTTTGGGGGAATATTAAGAGAAATATTGGACCTAAGTTTAAGCGTTTTAATAAGACTGTAGGAGAGAGGTGTATTAAAATCAAAGAGGCAATCAATAGGCATTTACCATCTAATATACAGATACGTATAAGACCCAAAAGTCCAAGTTGGCTGAAGAAATTATTTTATATCCTACTAACGGTTGTATTACTGTTCCCAGCAGGTTTCATCATCGGGGGTATCTTATTAGCAGGTGGAGCATTGTTTTTCGGAACCTTATGTACTATAGCAGCTTATCCAGCGAGTTTATTACTTGGTCAGATAGGTGATGCTTTTACTGGTCTAGGCCTATCCTTATCGCTGTTTGCAACAGGATTATTACTTCTGTTCTGGATAGTCTATGGAAGTATTTTTGGAGTAATGAAATATTGCATTGTACAATATATCAGTTGGCTTAAAACACGATTTATGTATATACGAGTTGGTACACGTACAGATCTTATTCCTGAACTCGATTATGAAGGGAGTGATGGATATGAAGCGTAAAATCGCTGCTATTTTAGCCCTTATTTTAATAGCTGGTGGTATTATGGGAACTGTTTATTATGGTTTTGAAGTTGCAGCTATTGTTACCAGTGATGCAGTAAGTATAGAAGTCGATGTTACTGAATCATTGGAACTCTATTCCACTAGAGAAGTTATCAATCATGTCAATATAACATCAAATATATGGCGATCTAAGCTCATTATAAAAGAAAGTCCTGATGAACAATTACATATCAAAAGTACAAGAGATCCATTTAGTGAAATACTCGTAGAAACTGTTATAGAAGAAGGGACATTAAATGTAGTCTTTGATCAGAAGAATCATAACTTCGATCTACGGGAACAAATATCAAGGGACAATGCCATTAAAGAAATTTACTATGCTTTATTGTATGAACAAGTTAATTATAATTACTATGATACAGTTATCACTATCGAAGTACCTAATGAAGTTGATCTCCAAGTTCAATCTGATCAAGAAGTAAAGTTAGAAGTGATAGATAAAGAAACCTTAAAAGATGAACTCTTAGTGGATGTTCGGAACGGTTATTGTGACTTACCAGACTTCATTGAACTAAAGAATCTTGTAATAAAGTCTGAAAGCCACGTACGAATGGAATACCTCGAGTTTATTAACGTTCAGGAAATGGAGATTGCCTGTGGAAATATACTCATCTTTTCTGCTGGTGAAATGAGTAACTATGAGGAACTTAATCAAGTACCTCATAAAATAGTCTTATCAGGTCGTAGTATTGATATTCAATCCTATCAACCTATAGCTAAAGAGATGTATGTCAATGCTGCAGATTATTTTATTATAACAATGGACTATGAGCCTTATTACATTGAGGGAAAAGTAAAATTGTATAATGGTGCTGATTATGAAGGTACCGCTAATCACGATGAAACGTTTATTCCATTAGTTAACAATGAATTTGAAGGTGTTATGTCTACTGGTAAGAAAGGTGATTACTATATTGAAGCGTATTCTAATTATGAGGGTTCTCTCATTCATGAATCAGCACAAGCATTGGAACATCGCTTAAGATAGCAGGATAAAGGTACTAGTATTAAGAGTACTTAGAATGAAAAAACCTATAGAATTGACCCTATTAACAAGTCATTTCTATAGGTTCTTTTGCTACTTGAGATATAAGGTAAAGCCTTCAACATATTGAGTGTTGATATCGCTTCTTTCCTTCAGCTGAATCTCTAATCCAGCATCACTTCTACTGAAACCTAAAGATTCTCCAGTACCCATCTCTCGGATATCAGTGACATCACATTGAATTGGAATGGTGAAAGAGTGCTTTATTCTTTCTCCCTCCTTATACAAATAGTAAACAAAATAACAATTTTCTTTCTTTGTGAATGCATATTGATTAATTATATAAGGTTCGCAGACCCTTGTACCATAGATACCCTCACCATAAGTCGTTAAGAACTTACCTAACTCCTTTAAAACTTGGATACCCTGATGTGGTAACCTTCCATCAGGCTGCGGTGTAATGTTTAATGCTAAGTTACCTCCCTTGGCAACGATATCAATGAGCAAGTGGATTACTTCACGAGGTGTTTTGTACGTATCATCATACCTGAATGTAAAGCTTCTACCCAGGGTGATACAGCTTTCCCAAGGAACAAAGATAGGAGCCTCAGGTCTGCTTTGCTCTGGTGTAATAAAGTTCTCATAGGCACCACCAACAGTACGATCTGCACATATTAAACCAGGCTGATGCACCTTACGGATCTCATTAACAATTTCTCCGATTCGAATGTCTTGCCCCAGGTTAGAGGGGTTGACCCATCCACCATCAAGCCATAAACATTCAATATCACCATATCCCATCAACAATTCCCTTATCTGGGTGTGAGTAAATTGAACGAATTGCTCCCAAAGTTCAGGATGCTCACTAATCTTATAATTAGGGTTTCGATCCGTTTTGTTGTCCGGCCAAGGTATCTCTTTATTCCAATAATAAGGCGAATCCCAATCAGGCTTAGAGAAATAAGCGTGGATTGGAATACCTTCATCTCTAAAAGCATTAAAAAGGTGTTTCACAATATCCTTATAGGAATGCTTATGAAAAGGGCAGTTTTTACTCGTTATTTTATAGTCTGTTGTCTCAGTATCCCACATACAAAAGCCATCGTGATGTTTAGTAGTAAAGAGTAAATATTGAAAGCCGCATTCCTTAGCTAGTGATGCCCATTTTTTAGGTTCAAACCTGATGGGATTGAAAGTCTTATGTAGGTCTCTATATTCACGTCGAAAGCTGTCCATATCATTGGTCCAATCAATATCTTTTTGAGACCATTCAGCCTCTGTATCCACCTGAGGCCATGATTCGGTGATACCTAGTTGAGTTACTGGTGCCCAATGGATCATCAAGCCTATCTTTCTATCTCTAAATGATTCCAACTTCTCTACCACTAAAGGATCAGTTGGCTGAATATAGTCATCAGCTGCACTGCATCCATGAACACCATTTTTAATATTATCAGCCATTATTCAAACTCCTTTCTGTAATTAAGTCATATGATACATCTGTTATTTAAGCTAAATTATACCAGTATTAATCCTAATATCAAGTGTTATGTAGATAATGAATGGCTGTCTCAGAATGAGACAACCATTTAAAAATATTTATCTACTTGCTTTCCATGCATCGTATTGCTTTTGTGATTCTTCAATGAGTTTATTAACACCTGCATTTTCTAGAGCACTTAAAAATTCAGGTAGATATTTTTCAGGGTCTACTAAACCTGCATTGAGAGGATCAGAGTATTGTTCCATTACGTTATCAATAGCTGCTATTTCATTGAGTACTGGTTCAGAATCAAAGATAAAGCCCATAGCATCCGACATGACTGCAGAATCATTAAAGGTGTAATAAGCGTCTAATGTATCAGCAGGTGTCTGACTTACATCAATATATTGGTTAAAGATAGTTCCATACATCCATCCCATACCCTGATCATAAGGTCTATCAGTAGGGTCAATACCATCAGCAATGGTAATGGTGCCATCATCATTTTTCACATAATGAGTACCTTCAACACCATGACGGATCATGGTACCTAATTCTTTATCTGTATATAAAGCAGTTAAAAGTTCCATTGCTTTTTCTGGGTTTTCGGCTGTATAGGGAATTGCCCATACATTACCAACTGAAACACCACTTTCAATAACAGGTTGATGAAGTGGAATATAAACATACTGATGTCCTACATCATTACTCCAGCCTACCTCAGAATTAGGTGCATACCAAATAAGACGGGCAAAAAGTTTATTGAGTTTGGCATCGTTCTTATCCAATTGATCTTTACTATAGTTTTTTGCGTCTTCTGGCGTATAACCTGCTTTGTACCATTCATGTAATTTGGTTATGGTTTCTTTATACTCAGGCATTGTATATTGGTTAAAGACTTTACCATCTGTTCCTTTGAAGGTTTCCATTTCACTTGTTGCATTGATAACACCTGGGCGTTTCCAGTTACCAGTCATAATAGAATAAGGAAGCGTAGCGAATGCTCTCTGTGGGTTAGCTAACCCAACAACATCTGGTTCTTTTTCCTTTAATGTTGCAAGCATAGGTTCAATATCATCCCAATCTTTAATTGTTGATAAATCAAAACCATATTGATCCGCAAGTTCTTTATTGATGAAATATCCCCATTGTCTCCCCATTTCTTTATACATAGGAACCCCATATATGTTCCCTTTTATTTTAGCTCCCGTCCATAATGCATCAGGAATAAAATCTTTAAGAGCTTTTCCTTGATTCTCTAGAAGGTTATCAAGTGGTAGAAAAGCATTGGTACTAACACCAGTTAAGAAAGGGTTATTCCAACTTGATGCAAAACATAAATCAATTGTTTCTCCTGAGGAGAGTAATAGTGGAACTTTATTCTTATAGTCATCCAAATCTAACATTGTAATTTCAACATCTGCTTTTATTGTCTCTTTTAAATAATTACTCATTTCTGTCAAGACAATAGCTTCATCTCTTTGTTTCGTACCAGTCCATGTATAGACTTTTAAGGGTACTAGTTCTTCAGCCTTTTCTTCAGTTGAAGAAGATTGTTTATTAGCTTCGCTCTTAACTTCTGGTGATTCGCTCTTACTACTTAATTCTGTTGTGTTTTGTTGACAACCGATTAAGGTGAACAACATGGTAAGTACAAATATAAACGATATAATTCTCCCCTTATTTTTCATTTGGATCCTCCTTATATATAATAAATTTATAATAAAATAATCGTCTGATTATCTTATTTTAACCTTTTATACTACCAATTGTAAGACCACTTACAAAATAACGTTGAAAAAATGGATAAGCAAACATGACTGGGGTAATGACCACAACAAGCATGGCCATTCTGGCTGTTTCAGTAGGATACCCTTTAAGTAAAGAACTTGCTTCGCCACCCAAAGCTACCATATTACTCTTAATAAATTCCATTGAGGCTTGAATCTTCATGAGTGAGTATTGAATAGAAACCAGGTTGTCATCAGTTATGTATAGCAAGCCCAGGAACCAGTCATTCCAATAGACGACAATTAAAAATAGTCCAATAGTTGCTAGAACCGGCTTAGATAATGGTAGGATGATAGAATAATAAATCTGGAGTTCACCAGCACCATCAATACGTGCAGATTCAATGACAGAGTCAGGGATAGTTTGAGAGAAAAATGTTCTCATAATGATGACATAGTAGGCATTAATGGTATAGGGCAAAATCAATGCCCATATGGTATTACTTAAATGAAATACTTGTGTATTAATCAAGTATGAGGCAACTAAACCGCCATTAAAAAGCATGGTAAAAAAAGCGAAAAAGGTAAGTATCTTATGGTATTTAAAGTCTTTTCTTGAAATGACGTATGCAAAGAGGGACATAATGAATAGACCAATCAATGTACCTGTTATGGTTGCAAATATGGATACGCCGTAGGAACGTATAATGGTATGTATGGATTTTAACAGGGATTGATAGGCTGCTAAACTCCATTCAGTAGGGAAGTAGCTATACCCATTAGTCATAACACTGTCTTCAGAGCTAAAAGAAACGATATAGACAAGAAGTACGGGTAAAGCGCAACCTAAAGAGTAAATACTCATTAATAGTGTCAATAAAGCATTTGATTTTTTAGATATGGTATTAAAGTTTCTCGAATTTGATATAGTTTTTTTCAAGAATATCACCCTCCTTATAAAATAGCGCTTTCAGAGTCAATTTTTTTAACAATTGTATTGGATATTAGAACGAGTATGAAGCCAACAATGGATTGATAAAAAGCCGCAGCTGCTGACATACCGATGTTACCAGTATTTTTTAAGGCATTGTAAACATAAACATCGATAACATTGGTTACTGGATAAAGTACTCCAGATTGCCGTGGGAGGTTATAAAATAATCCGAAATCCGCATAAAAAATTCTCCCTATAGCTAATATTGTTAGAATAATGATAACTTGCTTCAGACAAGGAATCGTGATGTATAAGGTTTGTTTCCATTTAGATGCACCATCTAAAGCCGCTGCCTCATAGTACTCAGAGGATATCCCCTTTAAAGCAGAGAGATAAATAATGCTGGAGTAACCGGACATTTTCCATACTTGAGCGATGACGATGATAAAGGGCCAATAGCTGGTATCCATATACCAGTAAACTTTTTCAAAACCAAATCGCTGCAAGGTATGGTTGATAAGACCTTGATCAACACCTAGGAATGCATAGAAGACATAAGCTGCGATAATCCAAGAAAGGAAGTATGGCATAATTACTGTGGTTTGAAAAAGTTTTACCATTTTTTTACTTAATAGCTCGTTGAGAATTATAGCGATACTGACAGGAATGATGATGCCTAAAATAATGAAGATAAGATTATAGCCAACAGTATTCCGAGTAATGGTCCATACATCCCCTTTAAAGAGAAATTCGAAATTCTTAAATCCTACCCATGGACTTTTAAAGAAGCCATCACGGTAGTTGAAGTTCTTAAAAGCAAGGAAAATACCAAACATGGGTAAATACTTAAAAGCTATAAAAAAAATAATTGCTGGGGTTGCCATAAGGAATAAAACCCCTGTGGAATGTGTATTTTTTCTCATGTATTTCACCTTTCTAATTTGATCAATTGGTTGCTATACTTTAAGTTTAGACGGTGTTACATAAAGCAACAAGTGATACAAATTTTAAAAAGGTGGAATAAATTTATCAGTTTTATTTATACGGCGATTAAGGCTTTACTTTAATTTTGGATTCATGTATTCTAGTGTTAAGAGTAGCATTGATAGAAGCTTTAGGCGGATAAGAGGACGTGTTCATATGAAAGTAATGATTATTGATGATAGCCACTTGGTTCTTAATGGGTTAAGAAAACTGATCCCATGGGAGGCGTTAGGAATATCTTTAATTGGTGAGGCCATCAATGGAGATGAGGGGTATAAGAAGATAATTGAACTTCAACCAGATGTAGTCATTACCGATGTAAAAATGCCTGTCATGTCAGGCATTGATATGTGTGAAAGAATATATAAGAGTCCACTCCAACCAGAAATAATTATTCTAAGCGCTTACGATGATTTTAATTATGCCAAGAATGCTATGAAGTTTGGAGTAAAAGATTATATATTAAAACCTATTAATCGAGACAAGGTAGATGAGTTAATCGCTAACTTGAAGCGGTTAAAAAAAGATTATGAACGTAAAAATAGTTTGATTAATTCTGTTTTAACGGAAGATATAGAAGAAATGTTGTATCAAGCTCTAGCAGCACAGGACTTTTGTATTGTAGAAGATTTCTTTAATCATACGATAAAAGAACGCTATACAACGAAGGAAGAAGCAAATCAGCTCGTACTAAGAATTACTAATAGTATATACAGTTATTTTCAAAACATTGGTATCAATATAGACTCTATTCTCTCCTCTAAAGTTAAAACATTAGATCGGTTATTAGGCATTAAAGATACTGAGCAGATGCTATATGAACTAAGAATGCTTTTTTCTCAAGTAATACAGTTTTCAGAGCATAATACAGAGCATGAGGAAATTATCCAACATGCCATTAGAATTATTCACGAGAAGTTTGTAGAAGCAGAGTTATCAGTTGGAGATATAGCAGAGCAACTCTATATAACACCAACCTATTTAAGTATTTTATTTAAAAAGTATAAGCAAATCAATATTTCTAATTATATTACTCAGCTACGATTGGAAACAGCCATAGAGATGCTTAAGTCTCCTAACTATAAGGTTATTGATGTATCAAGAAAAGTGGGTTATAAAGATCCAAAGTACTTCTCAAAAGTTTTCAAAAAACAAACAGGCTATACGCCTTCTAACTATCGCAAGCATATATTGAAATTACATATGTATAAACAATAAAAAGACCACCTATAAGGTGGTTAAATAGTCTCTATACTCTTTGCCCCAACCTTCCATAGCGTCTAGAACAACTTTAAGCTTTTTTCCTAAATCAGTCATCGAGTACTCTGTTTTAGGTGGAATTTGGCTGTACACTTTTTTTAGAATAATACCTTCCTTTTCAAGTTCTTTAAGGTGTTTGGATAAATAGCCATCTTGTATATCTCCTACTTTTTCTCGGATTTCACCAAATCTTAGTGTACCTTCTCCAAGTATATATAGAATCTTAAGTTTCCATTTACCTTGAATCAATTTATGTGTGAGAGCGATATCACAATCAAATTCTAAATATTTATTTATCATATAAAGCCTCCTATTTAGGTAATTCAACAATTTATTGCAGTTACCATAATAATTTAAAGTATTTTGCATAATTGAACTCAGGTATATAATGATAGTATAAAAACCTGGCAAGGTTCATTTATATAATAGTATACTAGGAGGTAGAAATAATGCAACAAATAATTAATTTTTTAAATAAAAATGATATAGGACAAATTGCAACTGTTAAAGAAGGGAAACCTGTTATCAGACCTATTCAATTTCAATTTGAAATTCAAGGGAAATTCTACTTTTTGACAACTAATAATAAGGATTTTTATGATCAGTTAAAAGAAATGAACGAAGTAAGTTACGTTGCTCAAAACCCAGATTCACATTGGGTAAGAATTAATGGAGAAGTAGTGTTTGATAATGATAGAGACTTAATAGAGAAAATCTTTGAGAATAGACCATATATAAAAGAGCTATTTAAAACTACAGACAATCCAGTATTAGAGCTATTTTATGTCCATAATGGAACAGCAAGATTAACTGCTATGGAAGATGTGATTAGCGATGTACAAATATAGATTTGTTTAGACGTTTCGAGTAAAAGTTGTATACCATAGTAATATATGAGAAGGTGTAGTCGATTAGGCTACACTTTCTCCATTATATTAAAGTTATATATAGATTTTAATGATCTTTTATAATCTAGGCAGCTTTACTTGTACTTTCAATCCAGTAGGGTTATTCATCATATAGTATAGCCCATACATGTCACCAGAGTGGTTGTGTATACGCTCATTTACATTCTTAATACCAATACCACTGTATTCTGGTTGGATGTTTTGGAAGCCTTCAAGATAGTTATTAAGTTCATCAACATTATAGCCTGGACCATTATCACTTATGTAAAATAATATATTATCCTCTTCCATTACAGATTCCATATAGATTGTACCACCACCATTTTTCATAATACCATGTTTAACAGCATTTTCAACTAAAGGCTGAAAGATAAATTTGGGTACTTTATAGGATTCTAACTTGGGATGGATATGGTACTGAAAGTGCAAGACATCATTGTAGCGTATGTTCTCAATATAAATATATTCTTCAATATATTCAACTTCCTCTTTCACAGTAATTAATGTGTTAGGCTCTTTTATACTGTACTTTAGAATATTGGATAAAGTGGTGGTCATTTTTGCAATATGGTCTTGATCATTGCAGAGTGCAATCCAATTAATAGAATCTAACGTATTGTATATAAAGTGTGGATTAATCTGTGCTTGTAGAGCCTTATATTCAGATTGCTTCTGATTTTCAATGGATAAAACTAACTGTTCCATCATACGATCATAGCTATTAAAGAGGATACCAATCTCATTATTCTTGGAGTAGATATCTCTATTTTCATAATTCTTCTGCTTAGGAAAATTGGTAGCTTTCATAGTTTTGGATAATTCAAGAATTGGACCTGTAATGTGTCGAATCATCCAAAAAGCAAAAGATAAGATGATGAGTATAAGTAGTAGGGTTACTAAGCTTACGTATTTTTTTACAAATGCAGTTTGCTCTATGATATAACTGTGAGGTATATACGCAGTAACTGACCAGTCATTGCTAAAGTTCTCCTCTACAGTGATAAAGGATTCTCTTTCGATCTTGGCATCTTCAGGATAGGTATAGAGCAGTTGTTGATTTTCATTGAAAATCTGAATGGTTGACCCTTTTATCAGGTGTAAGCTTTTAGCCATCTTTATCATGGAGGAGCGTGAAAGTCTAATGACAGCTAACATGGTATACATATCGGTGTTAATTGTGAAATCATAAGTAGAGGGTTTCAGAAAAGGATTCTTCATAGCAGTAATAAAATAGATATTATCTGTATCTGCGCTATAGAAGCTTTGAATTCTATCTTTATTGATGAGTGCATCTTGGTACCAAGGAGCTGAGTGGACATTATTATTTGGAAAAGCACCTCGTAAAACTTTTTCTTCTGTAAATAAATCTGAATTGTATGCTAGAAGATTCTTAGCAAAAGGTAGTTGTTGATCTACGAAGAGTGTGACGTAACAATTCTCTAAAAACTTATTTTCTATTAGTATAAGTTCATCGCGGATAGCTTGTCTATGGTTGATGATAGCCAGAGAATCATTGACATCGCTGACGAGATATTCGGCTATCAGTTTATTCATTCTGATATCGAAGAGGGTATCGTTTATATCTTCTATAAATGTCTCAAAAATAAATTTATTATTTCTCAGAGAATTACGTTGATCATTAACGATTTGCTCATAGATAACCCTATTAAATTTTCTATAAAGTATAAGGCTGCTACCACTAATGATAACTAGAATGAGAGCAAAGAAAAGGAACATGGATTTAACAATACTTTTTTGACCAAGCATAAGAAAGCCTCCTAACACAACGAAAAAGTAACTAGAAAAATTGGTTATAATTATACCACAATTTATGAAATATTCCACCTTGTATTTTTATCGGTAAACGATTACTATAACATTAGTGGAGGTGTTCAAATGATCAATAATATAATAGAAATTGCTCAAATTAGTCCTAGTCCTAGGCAACTTATGATTCAAAAAATGGGGTTCTATGGCTTTATTCATTTTGGTACCAATACCTATACAGAAATGGAGTGGGGGGATGGTACAGCTGATTCAAAGGTTTTTAATCCAGTCAATTTGGATACAGACCAATGGGTAAGTACAATGAAATCTTCAGGGATGAAGGGGATTATTATTACAGCAAAGCATCACGACGGTTTTTGCCTTTGGCCTAGTCAGTACACTGAGTACTCGGTTAAGAATTCGCCATGGAAAGATGGTCTGGGAGATGTAGTTGGTGAATTAGCAGAATCATGTAAAAAATATGATATGAAATTAGGTATTTACTTATCGCCATGGGATCGTCATGAAGCATGTTATGGAACAGAAGCTTATAATACATATTTTATCAATCAGTTAACTGAACTTCTTACCCAATATGGTGAGGTATTTACTGTTTGGTTTGATGGAGCGTGTGGTGAAGGACCAAATGGAAAAAGGCAAGTCTATGATTGGGATGCCTATTATAAAGTTATCCGAGAACTACAACCAGAGGCTTGTATCAGTATTATGGGACCTGATGTAAGATGGTGCGGTAATGAAGCTGGAAGATGTCGTGAATCTGAATGGAGTGTTGTACCCAAAGAAATGCAAAATCAATCGGACATTGCTGAGAATTCACAAAAAGGTGATATAGGTTGTTTATTAGAGAATATAGGAAAATGCGACGAAGATCTTGGTAGTCGAAAGATTGTAGCAAGCTTTAAGGAGTTTGTATGGTACCCGTCTGAAGTAGACACATCCATCCGCCCCCGTTGGTTCTATCATCAAGGGGATGATGATAAGGTACGATCTGTAGAAGATTTAGTCAATTTATATTGCATGGCAGTTGGAGGAAATAATACACTATTGTTAAATGTACCGCCAACAAAAGAGGGGCTTATCCATGACATTGATGTGAAGCATTTAAAAGGTATGGGGAATGCTTTAGAAGAGATGTTTAAAGAGGATATCACTCAAGGATACAAGTGGCAATCGATATCCAGTCCTAGTGAGACTTCTGTATTAAATGATGGATGTGATGAAACTTATTGGACAGGTGGTTCAGAGGATTACAAAGAATTATTACTATTTGATATGAAGGAAAACCAAGAAATTAAAATGGTTCTAATCCAAGAATACATAGAACACGGGCAACGTATTGAATCCTTTAACATTGAAGTATCAGAAAATCAAAGTCAATGGAAACGCGTTTATAATGGTACAACGATTGGGTATAAGAAGATTTGCTTACTCAGTGATGTTAAAGCTAGATTTATACGTATCAGCATAACATCAAGTCGTTATTATCCAGAGTTAAGATGTATAGCTATTTTTTAAGATGGCGGTTATACTAATAATATTGAGGTGTTATCTTAAAGATAACACCTTTTATAAGTATATCTGATGATACTTACTAGGCGGTATTCCCATTTTTTTTCGAAAGACTCGGCTAAAATAGTTATAATCAGGATAGCCCACCTTAGTAGAAATTTGGTTCAGATTCATATTGGTGTTGCGCATGAATTCTTTAGCTTTTTGAATGCGTATGTTAGCAATATATTGGTTGATGGTTGAACCAGTCTCAGCCTTAAATAAATCACAGAGATAATTTTTATTTAAATAAAGCTTATCTGCAATATAGGCTAAAGATAATTCAGGAACATCATACTGAGACTCAATTAATTCTTTAATATGCTTAACTCGCATGTTTATCGGATGATGAATTGAGGAACTATGGTTAGATAATTCCCTTGTGAATGCATTTACCCATTTAATGGCATCCTCTTTTCTTTCAATGGATTGTATGCTTAGACTATAACGCATCTTCTGCTCTTTAATATCCTTATAGAGTAACCCTAACTGATCCATTTGAAATTGCATAAAGAAGTATAGATCTCTTATAAAATCCCTTAAATAGAGAAGTGGAATATCACTGTTCTTCTGTATGATATTACTGATATAGGCTGCAAGTTTATCGTATTGTTGTAGTTCAAGAAAAACTAGAATTATAGATTTATCGAAATCAATAATATCAACAGTATTAGAGTGTGATTGATCATAAAATTCATTCAAACTATTATGAGTGACGTTATCTAATAACTGAAAAATCTCATCAGCATCAACGGAAGCCTTAAGGAGATAATCGCTTGCTCCATATTTCATACTCTCTCTGACATACTGATAATCATCATGTCCACTTAGAACGATAACAATAATATGAGGATAGGACTCTTTGATACGTTTAGTCAACTCAATGCCATTCATTATAGGCATGTTGATATCGGTTAAAACAACATCGGGCATTTCGACTTCAATTTTATTTAATGCGTCTTGTCCATTGATAGCTTCTGATATGATATGAACTCCCTTCGAAGCCCAATCAGTCATATGCTTAAATCCATTTCTTAGTAGTTTTTCATCATCAACAATCATTAATTTCATAGATTTACTCACCTCATTATATTCTCAAACGAATGGTAACGGAAGTTCCTATATTTACTTTACTATTAACCTGTACACCATAGCCTTTTCCATAATTGAGGAGTAGTCTTTGATGAATATTAGCAAGTCCTATACCGTTTAAGCCATGATGGGACTTTTTGTTCATAGTAAGTAGTAACGTTCCTAGTTTTTCTTCTTGTATTCCTATACCGTTATCAAATACTTCGATTATTAGATCCTGTTTCTGTCGATAGGAAGAGATATTGATAGTGCCTATTTTACCAAGTGGTTCGATGCCGTGAAAAATTGCATTTTCTACAATTGGTTGAAGAATTAGCGAAGGAACATTCAAGGTTAGATCATCAACTCCTATATGAAACTCTGTTTGAATACAGTTGTCGGTCCTTATATTCTGGATGTAAATGTAGTGTTTCAGCAATTCTATCTCCTCAGCTAATGTAATATAGTCACGTGGGTTCTGTAAGGTTTGCCTGAGTAACTTCACCAAGGAAGTGATGGTAGGCTCAATGAACTCAGTCTTATTTGTCCAAACTAAGGATTTGATTGAATTCAACGTATTGTAGAGAAAATGTGGATTAATCTGCATCTTTAGTGCATAAAGTTCAGCATTCAGCTTATCATTATGAGTACGTATCAGTTGATTAACTGTTTCATCTACCTCAGCTATTAAGACTTCGTAACTTGTAAAAGCATTTATAAATGATGTATCTTCATAGTTTGAAGGATGAGATACTGGATGTAGGAAGTTATTTCTTATTCGCTTTGTAAGTTGTTTGATTGGTTTATTAATATCAATAACAATAATAATGATACCTATGGCTAGAAAAAACGCACAACCCAAAAAAATCATAATAAATCGAAGGCGTAATACACTAATTGTACGATTAATCTTGTCCGTAGATATTAGTTTAATGAATCGCCAATCAGATATGGATGAATTATATCCAAGATATAGGTATTCTTCATCCTTATAGAGGTAATTGTAAATAAGATTGGAAGATTCAATTTTAATGGTTCTATATTGGGAATTATATGCCAACTGTACTGATCTATCACTAGTGGTGATGATATTTCCTTGTGAGTCTTGTATCATGAAGACTTCTCCTTCATTAACAACCTCCTTGTACCGATCATAGAAAAACTTCTCATAGATTTCAATAATGATTATGCCATAGCTTTCCTGAGTTGTACGATTTAGCAAATTTTTTGTTGCTACAATCATATGACGGTTTTCATTCCTCGTAAAATAACTACGATCGAATTTAAACCAATTGATGACATGGTTGTTTTTACTAGTTGTTTCATACCAATAAGTGCGATAGATATTACTAACAGATGCATTGTGTGGATCAGTACTGGTGCTATAAATTTCATTGTTCTTCCCTACTAGTATGACATCAACGTATATTTGATTGGTTGTTGCAAGAAAAATATTCATATGATCTTCAAACTTCTGTGTAACTCTTAGCTTTTCTAGTTTATTATCATAGTTTTGATTAAGAAAGATTTCTAGCTCCATATTATTATCATAGTGATTGATGATAGAAGAAATATCACCAAGTATATTAGAAATATTTTGATCAGCTTGATTAAGTGTGTCAAAATTAGTAGATATAACTGTATTTTCCATGTTTTGAGTATAGGAGTTATAAGTGGTTAAACCAAGGAAAATTAGTGGTGCTAGAATAGTTAATGTAATGATGACGATAAGTTGAGACAAAATACTAGGTTTATGAAAAAAAAAATTATATTTCATTGGGCATCTCCTCGTATTGAACTTGAATTAATATACAATTCAGAGTTATAATCATGATCAAAAGAGGTATTAATTGAATTTGCCATTGGATCTATCGGATAATGGAATGCAGCTTCGAGATAGTCCCATACATATTGGTTATTATAAGAAGGATCTTCAATAAATACTTCCTTAAGTTCATAACTAATCACAGGAACATTATAGAATCTGTATCGATTTAAAATTTCTGTCTCTGATAAAAATAAATCTAATAGATTTTTAGCATCATCCAATTGATCCGTTTCTGAGAAGATGGAAATATAGTGACTCTGTGAATAAGAAAATACTAATTGCTCCAAGTCGATGGGGAAAACACCTATGGAATCATTCATATTATAGTTTAAATTAATCTGTTCATAGACAAGAGATAAAGGCTCAAGGCTAAAAGTTACTTCATTATGGAAAAAGGGGTGGCTAAATGATTTGTCAACATTGTATGGTGCTGCTTTTTGAGTGATGTATAACATTTGTAAACTATTAAGAATACTTTCGTCAATTTTGTCAGTGTTGACGGGGTCTTGTAACGAACGTAAAAATTGACCTTCTGAGATGAGACTAGGTATGGAAAAAGCATAATAACTTTGCTCTTGCTTTATATAATCTGCATTCAAGGAAGACATATATTTTAGCAAATCATCTGATGTTGAAAATGATGAAGGTATTGTAAAGGCATCATCTTCAAAATGATTAGTATTATAAATCAATATTTCTGGATCTAAAAAGTAGGCTATCCCATATGGACTTCCTTGATATAGCCCATTATTAACGACTGATGGAAGTAGAGAATCATCGGATGAGATATAATCACTTAAATCAATAAGTCGATCTTCAGTTGTAAAGCTATTATAATTGGCAACAGACAATAGAAGAATGTCAGGAGAGGTACCACTGATTAATTGGTCAGTCATATACTTATACGCACGAAGGTCCGAGCCTTTAATAATTTCGAAAGATATATTGATATGTGGATAAAATTTTGTAAATTTAGAACACAGCTCATTAAAATAGGTCTCTGAACCAGGAAAGGATTCCTGGATCCAAATGATAAGCTCTTTATCTTTAGAGGGTTGTTCTGAAGTTAATTGGTTGGAACTAGAGGTGTTGAATAATAGAAGTTCCATCAATAATAGCATAAAAATAAATAAGAATAGTACAAGTTTCTTCATAATTACCTCCAGATTTCAGTCCTATAAGAAAAGTTTAGCATAGGAGAATTCTATAAGTCAATTTGTTGAAGTTTTTTTAAGTTATAAGGGTGTAATTAACCCAATATTATGCTTCAAAACTGAATATTGTACTAATGAGCCATGAGAATCTGAATAAAATACAATTTGAACTGAACTTGTTCAGTGTTACATATTGGTTTATTTCGATATACTTTTGTTATCAAATGAAATAAATAGGAGGAGAACAATGTTAAAGAAAATTATTACAGCTGTATTATTAGTAACGATGGTGTTATCGATATTTAGCGGGTGTGCACAAAAAGATACAGCTCAAAAAACGGAAGGTGCTAAAGAAACAATAGAAACTAAAGAAGCCAAGGCATCTAAAGAAGAGTGGCCAACAGAAGCCGTTACAATCATTTGTCCATGGGCTGTAGGGGGCTTAGCAGACCAAGTAAATCGTGCTATGTCACAATATGGTAAGGAACAGTTAGGGCAAGAGTTATTAGCTGACAACATTTTAGGCTCTGGTGGAGCAGTGGCATTAACAGAGTTTTTACAGGAAAAGCCAAATAGTCATAAGTTGATTTTTGGTGGGGAGGGGAGTTTTGCAATTGCACCTTTGACTGCAGATGTCCAATATAAATTTGAAGATTTTATTCCTGTTATTAATATCTATTCTTCAACATTTATCTTATCAGCTAATCCTTCTACAGGTATTGATAGTTTTGAAACATTTGAAGCTTATGTAAAAGATAATGTAGTGAAAGTTGCAACTAATGGTTCAACTTCTTCAGAAGCGCTTCAAATAGCAGGTTTAGTAACAGAAATGGGTGGGACTTTCAAAATTGTTTCATACGATGGTGCCAACGAAGCATTAAATGCTGCCGTTTCTGGCGAAGTAGATTTTGCAGTTACTCATGGTTCACTGGCAAAAGAATTTGTTAAATCCGGTGATATTAATCCAGTCGTTGCTTTTGACAATAAGAAGTTAGTGGACGAAGTATATAATCTTGATTGTGTTGAAGATTATGGCTACGATACATGGATGACAAATGTCTGCGCAGTATTTATGAGAGCAGGGACAGAACAAGCAGCTGTAGATAAGATGTATCAGGCCTTATCAAATATTCTTGATAATCCAGCCTTCTTAGAAACAGCGGCGAATATTGGGTTAAATATTGACCCGATGACAGGTCAAGAAGTAAAGGATTATATTGATTCATGCATGGAAAAAGCTGAGAAATATTCAGCTTATGTAAAATAGATGTTTTCAACTTAAAATAGAAATTCTCCGTAAATAATTGCGGAGAATTTTTTAGAAAGAAGGATAAAGATGAGGGTGAGATATAATAAGGATTTATTGGGTGCAACTATTTTTTTGGTCATCTCAGTGGCTATATGGCTGTTAATTCCCTATCAAATAGTTATTAAAACAGACGATTTAATCAATTCCCAGTCCTTTCCTAGGTTAGTAGTAGGTCTTATGGGACTTTGTAGCTTGTACTTATTATTGAAGGAGATAATAAAAATTGCACTGAAAAAAGAGCAAAATATGGGTGAAATTATATTGAAAGAAGAAGTAAAGAGATTACTTATGATAGGATTAGTGGTCTTATTTTGGGTATTGTTACATTGGGTACCATTCGTAGTATCTGCAATGATATTTGGATCGTTGACACTCATCTTATTTGGCTCAAGAAAGTGGTCGTATTATGGGATCGTTAATGGCTTGATTGTAGGAGTAACATTAGTATTCCAATATGCTTTACATGTAAATTTACCATAGGAGAATGATTATGATAGAGAATTTGATATCAGGGTTTAAAGAATTTTTTACTATTGGAAGTTTCGTATTCATGAATATCGGTTTACTTCTAGGTGTGGTGTTTGGTTCTATACCTGGATTAACAGTGATGCTTTGTATAGTATTGTTTTTACCTTTTACCTATTCCATGAGTGCTGTCCATTCCTTTATGTTCCTTCTTGGAATATACTGTGCTGGTAGTTATGGTGGATCTATTTCAGCTATATTAATTAAGACACCAGGGACACCTCATGCCACAGCAACGATGATGGATGGTTATCCTTTGTCTCAGAAGGGGCAATCCAAGAAAGCTCTTGACATAGCTTTATATGCGTCTACTTTTGGGGGGATTTTCAGTGCCCTTGTGCTACTGTTTCTTGCTCCGCAAGTGGCGAAAGCGGCTATGAAAATTGGCTCACCTGAATATTTCTTAATTTGTGTATTTGGTTTGACTATTATCGCAGGAGTCAGTGGGAAAAGTCTTCTAAAAGGGATGATTGCAGGATGTCTAGGTCTCTTTGTATCCATGATCGGTGTGGATGCTATCAGTAGTGGAACAATGAGATTCGCTTTTGGGAATGTTTATCTTTATGGAGGCATTAACTTAGTTATTGCTCTTATAGGATTATTTGCACTGGTAGAAATTTTTCAGAGTATTACAAGAAAAAGTCCAGTAGTCTCTGAAGTGAAAATGAGTTCTGATAACAGAAATGGGAATAAAGGTAAATTTTTAAACAGAAAAAAAAAATATAGACTGAAAAGAAAGTCTGTAGAGACAGATGAAGAGAACTTATCACTAACTGAATGCAAGAATATTGTAAGACCTGCTTTTATATCAAGTTTGATAGGTGTTATTATTGGTATCATTCCTGGTACAGGAGCATCCATGGCATCCTTTTTAAGTTATGACACAGCTAGGAAAATGTCTAAGAAACCGGAGTTATTTGGTCATGGCTCCAAGGAAGGTATTGCTGCAGCTGAATCTGCGAATAATGCAGTAACTGGAGCTACATTAATTCCACTACTTACTCTTGGGATTCCAGGGGACGGGGCAGTAGCCGTTATGTTAGGTGCGTTGATGATCAATGGATTGACGCCTGGTCCTAACTTATTCAATGATCATGGTACAGCTATTTATGCTATTATGATAGGTCTTATATTTGTAAATATATTTATGTTTTTGCAAGGAAAATATCTGACCAAACTATTTGCCAAGGTTGTACTTATCCCAAAGGAAATTTTGACGCCGATCATCGTGGTTTTTTGTTTTGCAGGAGCCTATTCCATCAAGGATTCCTTATTTGAAGTTGGAGTAGCGTTGGTGTTCGGTATTATAGCTTACATCATGAGTAAGGTAGATTATCCCACTATACCGGTATTACTAGGTCTTGTTCTAGGTGCACTCACTGAAAAGAATTTTAGAAGAACCATGGTGATTTCAGATGGTAGTTGGTCGATATTTACATCTAGACCAATTTCAATTGCCTTCATTATACTGATACTCATTGTTATTGTTATGTTAATGAAATCCAATATGAGTGCAGGAAAGATGAAATCAGGAAAGATGAAATCAGAACCAATTAAGGAGGGTATGATACATGAAGAAGCCTAATATTATCTTTTATTTTTCAGATCAACAGCGATGGGATACCATTGGAGTCTATGGTCAGAAATTAAATATAACTCCAAATCTTGATCGATTAGCAAAACATGGAGTTATCTATGATGAGGCATATACACCACAACCAGTATGTGGACCTTGTCGAGCTATTTTTCAGACTGGTAAATATGCGACGCAGATTGGCTGTTATAGGAATAATATTGCATTGCCGCTTGATAGTAAGACATTGGCTAACTATTTAGAAGAAGGTGGTTATGAAACAGCTTATATCGGTAAGTGGCATCTGGCAAGTGATGGTGAGCTAGAATCTAAACCAGAGATTGATTATACGATAACAGCTATACCTCCAGAGCGACGAGGCGGTTATACAGGGTTTTGGAGGGCTTCTGATGTCCTTGAGTTTACATCCCATGGATATGATGGATATGTATTTGATGAGCATATGAATAAATGTGAGTTCAAAGGTTATAGAGTTGACTGCATAACCGATTATGCCCTGGAATTTATAGATCAATATGCCAAGGCGAAGCCATTTTTTATGACTATTTCTCATATTGAACCTCACCATCAAAATGATCGAAATCGTTATGAAGGTCCAGATGGTTCAAAAGAGAGGTTTAAGGACTATGAGTTGCCAGGGGATTTAAAAGCTCTGATTGGTAATGCGAAGGAAGAATACCCAGATTATTTAGGATGTTGTAAAAGTCTTGATGATAATCTCGGACGCTTAGTGCAAAAATTAAAGGATAAAGGAATTTATGACAATACGATTATTGTCTACGCATCCGACCATGGTTCTCATTTTAAAACGAGGAATCTTGATAGCCATTTGAATGGGTATGATGATTATAAGCGCTCATGTCATTCAGGATGTTTACATGTACCATTGATTATTTCGGGTCCAGGTTTTAATCATGGAAAGAGAATAAAGGAACTAGTTAGTACAGCATCGTTACCAAAAACTTTTCTTACTATGGCAGGTATAGATGTTGGTGATGGGATGATAGGAGAGGATTTACATACTCTAATTGAAGGTAATTATAAAGAACGTGATAACGTGATCTTTTCTCAAATTAGTGAAAGTCGTGTTGGTAGATGTGTTCGGACAGAAGAATATCTCTATAGTGTTTATGCACCTAATAAACATGGAGGAATCTATCAAGACAGTGATAGTTATAGAGGTGAATTTTTGTATGACATTAAAAATGACCCCTATGAACTAACTAACTTAATTGATAATCCTAAATATAATAAGGTAAAGGAAGAAATGAAGGATATACTTATAAAGGAGATGAGGAAAGCGGGAGAAAAGAAGCCAATAATAATGAATTAAGTTTTCAAGAAAGGCTCATGAGAAGAGTATTATACTTGTTTAACAGATAGAAAAAACAGCAATAGTTTTATCAAAAAAGGAATTGATATAATCAATTCCTTTTTTTGATGGCAAGGGATACGTGGAAATCCATAGACAAATATACACCACGTATATAAAATATAGCATATAGGAATTAAATACTATACATTGTATAATTAAATATTAATAATTTTTTATGTCGAAGGCAGTGATATGAGGAGGTAAGGGATGTATAAATTAATCGTTGTTGATGATGAATTAATCATAAGGGAAGGGATTGTTAATACCATTCCTTGGGGGAAGTGGGGATTTGAAGTAGTTGGACAAGGTCAAAATGGCATAGAAGCTATAGAGTTAATCGAAAAATACAAACCCGATGTGATCTTAACAGATATAAAAATGCCTACTATGGATGGAATAGAACTAATGAATATTATTTCAGAAAAGTACAATGATTTAGAAATTGTCATTTTGAGTGGTTATAGTGAAGTTGAATATTATAGAAAAGCAATTAAATGCCATGTTGTAGACTATTTATTGAAGCCGACTTGTTACGAGGATTTTGAAAAAGTCTCAATGAAAATAAAGGCAAGGCTTGATAAAAAGAATCAAAGGATTAAAGAAAATAAAGAATTAAAAAAACAACTACTTGAGAGTTTACCTTATATGCGCCAAATTTTCTTGAAACAGATTTGCAATGGATTATATAGTGACCAACTAATTATTAAAGAAAAAATGAAATTTTATGATATTCACCTTGTGAGTGAACGATTAGCGGTTATAGCATTGAGCTTTGATAACTACAGTATATTAAATATAAATTATTCAGAAGAGCAAAATTACCTGCTTAAACAATCCCTAATGTATTTAGCCAATCAGTTAGTACAAGAATTTGGTAATGGTAGTTTTTATATAGAAAATCAAATGATTATAGGTATTTACAACTTTAAAACTGATGATTGTTTTAAACAGGTTATTGCATTCATTGAAAAATTACAGTCTGTTGTATATGAACTAAAAAGTATTACTTTATCAGCAGGGGTAAGTGAAGAGTGTTCTAACATTGTCCAATTAAAATATTTTTATAATCAGGCAGTTGAAGCATTAAAGCAAAGGATTTATTTAGGCAATGAGAGTATTACATGTTATAAGGATATAATGGATGTGGAAGATATGGAATACCTTGAGTATAGATTTAACAGTGATAAAATCATCGATTTCATTTTTTATAATGGTCAAGACAATATAGATGTAATTTTGGATGAAGTATTTAATAATCTAAAGAATAAACTTATGAAAAGATATGATTACATCGACAAATTATGGTATGAACTCTACTATGCTATTGCCAGATATGCAGTACGCTTTAATTTAGATATGGATGATATCATTCATAATAGAAAAAATAATATTACAGAAATTAGTAGTATTGAAAACCTTGATTTAAAAAGAAAGTGGATTTTAGATATATTATCAAAATGTAGACAACATGTTGATCAAAGAAGAGATAATCATCAATCAAAGTTGATTATGGAGGCAAAAAAATATGTGGATGAGAATTATTCTGATAATGGAATGTCACTAAGCATGGTGGCTGATAAGTTCAATAAAAACCATGCTTATCTAAGTAAGCTGTTTAAAAAAGAAACTGGAGAAAATTTCACTGATTATATAATAAAACTTCGAGTAAATAAGTCAAAGGAATTATTAAAAGATATCACAATTAAGACCTATGAAGTAGCCAATCAAGTGGGGTATGCAGATACATCTCACTTTATAAAGGTCTTTAAAAAGTATACAGGAATGAGTACATCACAATATAGGGAGAGACATATGTGATATGAAAAAACGATTATATAATTTATGGCGTTATTGGGACAAATTAAAATTAAAACATCGGCTAATCTTATTGAATTTTACGATTATTATTTTAATAACAAGTATTATTACAGTGATTATGTTAAACTATTCAAAAAAAATTATTAGTGAAAATTCAACAGTACTCATTCAGGATTCTATTAATCAAATCAATAGGAGTATTGATGAGATGCTAAAAGAGCAATTATATGCAGTATCAGAATTTATTATCAATGATGATGACATAAACGAATATTTATCAAGGTATAATAAAGAACAATATATAGGCAATAGGCAAAAAGAAGTGGACACCTTTTTAATCCGTAAAAAGTTATCTGAGCAGTATTTTATATATCAAGAACATATTAACTTAGCAGCTATTATTAATGATGATGGTGAGGTCTATAATCTATCCTATCCTGTTAATGAGGATAGTATTGTACAAAATTATATTGACAATTTAATAAGAAAAGCCGAAATAAGCAAGGATTTAACTGTGAAATGGTACCCATTAACAGATAATATCTTTACAGAAAAAGATGCAGGTCAATCTAGAATCAATAATGTGGTTATTGCTCGAAGAAACATGATTCGAGCAACAAGTGGAAAATACATTGGAGAACAAATTTATACCATCTCTGAAAAAGCCATTTACGAAAAATATAGTGACAGTGAATTAATTAAAGAGGGCATAGTATTTATCATTGATCGAAATGGTCATTTAGTATCCCATAGTCAACTAGAGATGATAGAATCTAAGAATCTGGAGAATCATTCTACGATTATTCATGAGGTTCTTAATAATCCTGAAAATAGTTATTTTATATCAAGTGATAATAAATTAGTCATTCATGAATCTCTTAATGAGAAGAATTGGATTACTATTGCAGTCATGCCCACGAACATTATTTATAAAGACATTAGTAGAATATACTTTTTATTTATACTACTAATAGTCATCTTATTATTAATTGCAGGAATTAGCATAACCATGATTTCGGATAGAATTGTTCAACCGATTAAGAGGATTATTAGGTCCATGGAAGAAGTAGAGAAAGGAAATTTTAATGTTAGTGTTAATATTAAAGGACAATATGAGATCAGTAAGTTGGCAAAATATTATAATAATATGATTTCAAAAATTAATCAATTAATAGAGGAAGAATACATACTTGAAAAAAAGAAAAAAACAGCAGAACTTGATGCATTAATGGCTCAAATCAATCCTCATTTTCTCTATAATACTCTAGAGTCTATTGTGTGGAAAGCAAGATCTATTGGCGCAGAAGATATTAGTGAGATGTCTTATAGTTTAGGAAAGTTTTTTAGGATATCTGTCAATCGGGGACAAATCATTGTACCTGTTGAGGAAGAGCTCAATCATGTAAGAGCTTATGTGAACATCCAGAAAATACGATATGGTAACAAGTTTGACATGACGATTCATTTAGAAGATGAACATATTAAGGCTTATAAGACATTAAAATTAATTTTACAACCCATAGTTGAAAATGCAATTATGTATGGCATTGAACCATTAGAAGGGGTGGGATACATTAAGATTACAGTATTAGAAGATGTTGGACACTTATTATTTATCATAGAAGATAACGGAAAAGGCATGGTAAAAGATAGATTAGATGTAGTGATGAATAAGTTAAATACCTATAAAGATATGGGAAATGAAGAAGTAGACGTGAAGGAAATGAAAAGGAATGGGGGCATAGGACTATCTAATGTGTGTGAAAGAATAAGACTTTATTTTGGAGAAGAGTATGGGATTAGGATTGAAAGTACATTGAATCAAGGGACAGTTGTGACAATTAAAATGCCCCTTATGGAATAGTACAAAAAAACACTATAAATGCAAAAAATGCTTTATAGCTTGATTGAACTAACAATATTATAATTTTTAGTGTAATGTTTATAGCAACGTTACATTTATTCTATTAAAACATAAGAAGGGGAGGATTTGTAATGACTAGGATAAAAAAAATGATATCTTTGTTATTGATGGCAACGCTGTTAGTTAGTGGGTTTAGTGGTTGCACTAACTCAGGTGAAGAGAATTCACAAGGTACTACAAGCAGTGATAGCCAAAAAGAAAATGGTGGAGATGTAGGTTCTAAAGTAAATAGTAGTGATAATGGGGAGGACTATGTGTTAAAATGGGCTCTTACTGCTCAGGAGGCTCAGAGAGGTGAAACACAGGATATGATTGATTTATTAGCTGAAAAAGGGATTAAAGTAGAAGCATGGACTATTCCACAACATAAGGACGGAGAAGCAGATAAATTACTCATTAGCTTAATGGGCGGAGAAGAAATTGATATTTGTTATGATGCTTATCCAAATATGAAAAGGAAGCATAGTGCAGGGGTTATAATGCCTATTGAAGAATTAGCTAATAATGTTGGCTACGATTTAGAAGGGTCTTTTGGTCAATTTCTTCCTAAATTTAATGGTACTATTTACGGGGTTCCAGCTATTTCAGATATATGGTTAACGCTATATAATAAAAAAATATTTGATGATGCAGGGATGGAATATCCTTCAGCAGATAACTGGACATGGGAAAAGTATATTGAAACAGCAGAAAAATTAACCGATATTTCAAAAGGTATTTACGGATCATATATGGTTACAGAATGGAACAACTACAACTATATGTTAGCTACACAAAAAGGTGTTCCACATTACAAAGAAGATGGTTCATCAAATCATGATGATCCAGCATTTGCTGAAGCCTTAGCATTCAATTATGCTTTTGGAAATGACTATCAAGTACAACCAGATTTTTTGACCATGAATAGTAAACAATTACCATATGATAGTTTCACTACAGGAAATTACGGTATGTTTGTTTGCGGTGGCTGGACAACAATCTTAATGAGTGATGAAGAAAAATATCCTAGAGATTGGGATTTTGGTATATTACCAATGCCTTACCCAGAGGGGTATGATAAATCAACTCTTTCTGTAACGGGGAATTATTGGATACCTACAACTTCCCAACATGTAGAAGAAGCTTTTGAAGCTATTACAATTATTGCTGAGGATCTATACAAGTTAGGATATGGGAGGGTACCTGCGAGAGTAGACCTTAGTCAAGAAAAATTAGATACATATATTACAGAGCAATTGGTCGTTCCATTTGTTGAAGATGGGGTGACAGTAGACGATATAAAAAATGCTTGGTTTGACCCAGAAAGGATTGTATATCCGGAGAAGATCGTAGGTCCTGGTGATGTAGCAATTAATCAAGCTTTCAATGAAGAAGGTGGACTTTACGGTATTGGTGAAAAGAGTCTAGAAGAAGCGATGAAATCAATTAAAGAGAAAGCTAACAGAGCTATCAATGATGATCTAAATAAATAAGAATAATTTGCAAAAAGTAGTGATTGCCACTGCTTTTTGCAAGGCTTTTAAAAAACATAAATATCAATAAACTCGAGAATTGAAAGGAAGAATTTTATGATGAAAAAAAAGAAATTATCCATAGCAGAGAAAGAAGCATTGACTGGAGTTCTCTTTATTTTTCCTTATGCTTTAGGATTTCTAATTTTTCACGCACTACCTTTTATTTTATCTTTTGTAATAAGCATGACAGATTTACGATTTATAAGTAAAATAAGTGAAGTGAGATTTATATTTTTTGATAATTTCTTAGAGATGTTTAATGATCCATATTTTTGGGAAGCATTCTCAAAAAGTGTTCAATATACGGTTATATATGTTCCTTTAATCATGTTATTAAGTCTTATGTTAGCTTTAATGGTTAATAAGAAAATATATGCAAAAAATGCTATTAAGACCATGATATTCATGCCTTATATATCCAATATAGTTGCTATTGCAATTGTATGGGGATTATTACTCGATCCCATTGAAGGTCCTATTAATAACTTACTAATGACATTAGGAATGACTAATCCGCCCATGTGGTTAATGGGAGCAAAGACAGCTTTGCCAACAGTGGTAATCATTGCAGTATGGCAGGGAATGGGACTACAATTTATTACTTATCTAGCAGCTTTACAAGGGGTGCCTAGGGAACTCATTGAAGCTTCACAGATCGATGGTGCTAATCGTTGGAAGTCATTTATTCACGTTACATTGCCAATGATTTCACCAACAACATTTTTCTTGACCATTACATCCATTATAAGCTCTCTGAAAAACTTCAGTGTGGTTCACGCGCTTACTGAAGGAGGACCAGGTACGTCTACACGGGTATTAGCCCTAAACATTGTTAGGGAAACATTTGCTTCTTATAGAATGGGGTATGCAAGTGCCCAAGCTATATTTGTATTTGTTTTTATTCTTATTATTACTGTTATTCAATGGAAGGGACAGAGAAGATTTGTAAGCTACTAAAACTTGATACTTGAATAGAGTTTAGTGATATATGAAGTTTTAGTAAGTTATTAGAAAGGAGATAGAAATGACAGAGATTCGTACCAATACAAACAAGTGGTTAGTAAAGACAGAGAAAAATAAAAAAGGAATAGTAGGGAAGTTGATATTAACAGCAATTTTATTAATTATTGGAATATTAAATATTTACCCTTTTTTATTCATGCTATCTTCATCATTTAAACCATTAAACCAAATGTTTGAATACCCTATTCAACTCATCCCCAGAACGTTTATCTTACAAAATTACAAGAATTTATTCTTGCCAGAATATTACTTTACTAGGTGGTATGCTAACACATTAACGATGATTACACTAACAGTAGCATTAAAAACCTTTATTGTAAGTATGACGGCCTATGCATTTGCTAGATTGAGATTTAAAGGAAGAGATATAATATTTTTAGTTTTTTTAGCAGCAATGATGATGCCTCCTGATGTTACCATTATACCTAAATATGTAATTTTTAAATTCATAAATATTACAGATACCATGTGGAGTTTAATATTACCAAGTACCTTTGATGTTTTTTTTGTATTTATGTTGAGGCAATTTTTTATAACGATCCCAATGTCTCTTTCTGAGGCAGCAATTATTGATGGCTGTAGTCATTTTAAAGTTTTTTATAAAATTATACTACCTCTAACTAAACCTGCAATGATTACCATGACTATATTTACATTCGTATGGGGCTGGAATGATTACATGAACCCGTATATATTTATTTCCGACACGAGAAAACAAATGTTAACTGTTGGAATTAAGCTATTCACTACTTCAATGGCTTCGGATTATACCACTCAAATGGCAGCGGCAACATTAGTATTAATTCCGGTATTGATACTGTTTTTATTCGCACAAAAATTCTTTATAGAAGGCATAACAACAAGTGGAGTGAAAGGATAATTGACATAATGATAGGAAAATGAACTGATTTAAACTAAAGGGATTAACATAAAGATTATAAAGGAGGTAATTGTCTTTTGAAACCAACGTTAACATTAACAAAAAAAGTATATGAAAGTGTTGAATTCATTGGTGATTCATCTGTACCATCTTTAGGTGAAATGATTAATGTTCAGAATAAAGAAAAGCAAGAGAATCACTTGTCAGAAGATGAAGGGCTGTTTATTGGATATGGCAAAATAGCTGGCTGTTTCCCTTATAAAGAGAAAAATCAATACACTACTCATTTAAGAGGAAAAGAAGTTAATGTAGCCGTACTTGAAAATAAATATTTGAAAGCTACATTTCTTACAGAATTTGGTGGAAGGCTTTGGGAGTTATTTGATAAGAAAGAAGGGCGTAATTTGCTCTATACTAATGATGTGATTCAGCCAAGAAATCTAGCTATAAGGAATGCTTGGTTCAGTGGAGGTGTTGAATGGAATATTGGTTCTATAGGTCATTCATCCTTTACTTGTGAACCAATGAATGTAGCAGAAACTGTAAGAGAAGATGGCATACCCATTTTACGATTGTACGAGTTTGAAAGAAATCGTCAAGTAACTTATCAAATGGATTTCTGGTTAGAAGAGGATTCTGATATTCTATTCTGCCGTATGCGAATTGATAATCGTAATGATGAGATGATACCTATGTATTGGTGGTCCAATATAGCGGTTCCCGAGTTTGACCATGGGCGAATTGTTGTACCAGCCACATCCTCTTATAAAAATTCTATCAATCCTAGTATTCGAAAGGTTGCTATTCCGATTGACAATGAAATCAATCAAGATATTACATACTATAATGATATAGATGCACCTGTCGATTATTTCTTTGATATTGAAGAAAATAAAAGAAAGTACATTACTAACTTGGATGAAACGGGGTATGGGCTTCTTCAGTTTTCTTCTGATAAATTACGAGGAAGAAAACTATTTTCATGGGGTCATCTCCAAGGTTCAGATAATTGGCAAGATATATTAACTAAAGAAGCTGGAAAATATATAGAAATTCAAGCCGGTCTTGCAAAAACTCAATATGAGTGTGTTCCAATGCCGCCTCATACAGCTTGGGAATGGGTGGAATGTTATACTAGTTTAAAATTACCCCCAGAGCAAGTGTTCAATAACTATTCCGATGCAGTACTAGCAGTAGACTGTGTCATAGAAGAACTATGGGGAAAGTACAATTTAAATGATTTAGTAACGAAAACAAAACATACAATAGGAAAGAAAAAGTTTGATCTTAAAAGTAACGCAAGTGGATTTGGTGGATTAGAAAATCTACGAAGAGAAAAGCAAGGAGAACCACTTATAAGTGAATACCTTGAATTCACAAGGCAAGATGATAACATTAAAGATTGGATCACTTTACTAGAAGAAGGTAATTTTGATAATAAAGATGTAAATAAGGTACCACAGAGTTTTATGCTTGGTGAAGAATGGCTTAAGATACTAGAAAAATCCTCAGAAAATGAAGGAATAGACAATTGGTATGTTTGGTATCACTTAGGGATCATGTATAAGTATTATAAGGATTATAAAAAGGCACTAATTTGTTTTGAACAATCAATAATTCTAGACATTACCCCCTGGGCCTACCATGCTCTTGCTTATTTATATATAGACATGAATGCAATTAAAAAAGCAGTCAAATATGCTACAAAAGCTATACAGTTAAAAAGTAATGATTATTCTTTATGTGAAAGCTGTCTGAAGATATTATTGAATAATGAGTACTATGGTGCAATTATTGAATGTTATGCTATGCTTGATAAGAGTTTAAAGAAGGTAGGCCGCATTAAGATGTATCTAGCATTTGCATACGCGCATACAGGAGATGTGGATCAAGCTTCTGAAATCATGGACTCAGATGGTGGACTAATGGTAGATGATATTCGAGAAGGAGAAGTTTCAATTACTGAACTGTGGATACTTCTATTTAAAAAGAAGAACCCTGCAGTAAAAGAAGAAGATATCATTATCCCTAAAAAATATGATTTTAGAATGCACTAGGTATAAGTAAGAGTGGAGGAAGATTTGTGAAACCCAATATTTTGATGATTATGACAGATCAGCAGCGTTTTGATAGTGTTTCATACTATGGTAAAAAAGTCCCTTCAACGCCCCATTTAGATAGCCTTGCTGTAGAAAGCATAGTCTTTAGTAATACCTATACACCATCACCTGTTTGTGCTCCAGCAAGAGCCGCTATAAAGAGTGGTCAATACCCACCAGGGTGTGGCGTTATCAACAATTGGGTTGAATTCAAGGAAGGTACAGAGTTGATGACAGATAGGCTGATTAAGCAAGACTATTCAACAGCACTTTGTGGGAAATTACATTTTGTGCCTCATAAAAATAACTTCGGTTTTCAATATAGAAAATTAAATGATGCACCCTACTCAACTTATGCAGATGACGATCGCTATTCTGATTATTTAGAGTGGTTAAGAGATAATTATTTTGATGATAAGAATATTGATCCAGTAGTATTATTTGATAAGGACGAGGAGAGTTTTGATAGTAATATCTTTCAGTTTAGTATGGGAAGTGATTTTCGTTTAGAAGAAGAACATGATATTCCTTGGACTGTAGAGGAATCCATTCAGTTCATGGAGCGGAGAGATAAAGAAAAGCCATTTTTTTTGTTCACTTCATTTTTTGGACCACATCAACCCTATATGCCGCCATTACCTTGGAAAAACATGTACGACCATAAGGAGATTGAATTACCACCACAATTCTATGCTTCTATGGAAAAAAGTCCGATCTTTGAGAAAACAGTAGGAAATCTTAGGAAAAGGATAAGCGAAACTTATAGTGCCCAAGACTATAAAAAATTATTGGCTGCTTACTATGGGCAAATTTCAATGATCGATCATTATATTGGAAAACTATTAAGTTATCTAAAAGAAAACCAACTATGGAATAATACAATGATCATTTTTGTTTCTGATCATGGGGATTACATGGGTGCATATGAATTATTTTTTAAAGGGCAGATGTATGATGCCTGTTGTAAAGTGCCTATGTTTATCAAGCCACCTCATGGCAACAGTAGAGGAGCGATTAGAGATGAAGTCGTTAATAGCTTAGATTTATATGGAACTATTTTAGATATTGCGGGAGACCAGAAATGGAAAAAAGATAATATTGAATCCCGTAGTTTAGTGGATTTATTAAACAATGATAACACCAAGTGGCGAAATGAGACCTATTCCATCATTGGAGAGAAAAAAGACTATAATCTAACAATGTTAAGAAAAGATCATCTTAAATTAATGCGGCTTGCATGTGGTGAAGATGAGCCTATTTATGAGATGTATGATTTGATGGATGAGATAGCAGAGGTAAGAAACATATATAATGTTGATTCCTATAAATATGAAAGAGAAGATCTTAAACATCAATTGGATAAATGGTGGAAACAACAAAGAAATAAATACCCTGAGAAAACAATATCTCATCGCAAAAATAACGTAAAAAGTAAATAATAATAAAAGAGCTTATTTCTTAGGAGGAAAATAAGCTCTTTTTGATGTCCGAACTTGTGATTGGAGGGTACAAGTTGACATTGGCAATAATTATGGGTTATCTATGCAATTGAGTTGAAGGTATCCATGATTTCATCAACATTGATATCTTCAGTCATGGTCTTTACCACTTCGCCATCTTTTGTAATAACAACAGCTGGGAAGTTTTCTACATTTAGACGATCAGCAATACCTGTAGATTTATAGATATCTACTCTATTCAATACAACTTGTTCATCGAATTTACCTTGGATTTCTTCCATTGATGTGAGCAATTCTCTTGATGATGCATCAATAGCATTGTATAGATAGATTAAGCCGGGTTTCTCTTTTTGCATGATAATATCATGGAAGCATTCACTTTCAGCAATATATTTTTCAGCTGCAAAACCTGCAATAGCACCATCACCGACAGCTGTAGCTACTTGCTTTAACCACTTCTCGCGTACATCACCACAAGCGTAAACACCTTCAATGTTAGTTTCCATCTTTTCATTAGTGATAATATAACCTCTTGAAGTTAAATCGATTTGATCTTTAAAGATCTCTGTGTTAGGAATGTAACCGATGAATTCGAAACAGTTGTCACATTCAACAGGTACTAATTCACCAGTCTTTAAGTTCTTAAGGACAACCTTATCTAAATGTCCTTCACCTTCAAAAGAATCTGCAACTGTATTCCATACAAACTCCATCTTAGGGTTTGCTAAAGCAGCCTCTTTAGCAATTTCATTACAGTCCATAATACCTTCATCGTGCATGACAGAAACAGTTACTTTGCTAGCAAATTTAGTGAGGAACATACCCTCTTCAATAGCAGCGTCACCACTACCAATAACAACAACATGCTTATCTGTATTTGCAGCAGCATCACAAGTAGCACAGAAGGAGATACCTTTATCAAACAGATAGTTTTCTTCATTCTTAGCACCTGTTATTCTTGGACGACCACCAGTGGCTAAAATAACGGATTTCGCAATGTATTTATTTCTAAAAGTTTCAACAACTTTATCTTCACCTTTTAAATCAACAGACTTAACATCTGTTAGTTTGAACTTAACACCCATTTTTTTAGCTTGTTCTTTCATTAAGTTAGTAATATCTTCACCTTTTGGGCTATTTGGGAATCCAGGATAGTTTTCAATTTCGTTAGTGTAAGTAGCTAGACCACCAACTAGTGCTTTTTCGATTAATAATGTATTAAGACGAGCACGTCCTGCATAAATAGCAGCTGTTAAACCAGCAGCTCCACCTCCGATGATTACAACGTCATAGTTTTCAATCTTTTTTTCTCTTGGCATAGTCATAACACTCCTCGTTTAAATGAATTTCCTTATACAACATAAGAAAAAGTAATAACAACCTTAAAATGCAAGAAAGGAATGCAAGCATTAAATGCAAGAATTCCTCTCTTTAAAAAGATAATGAATGTGTGATAATTTCATGATTCAAGAATTTAATCTCTATAGTAATCATGAAATTATCTTATATAATTGAAAGTAGAAAAATGTGTAAGTGTCTAAAGTTACATAAAAAATTTAACTAACAATTTACTTCCGATTATGGCACCGCCAAACATACCGATAGCGAATACCCAACCAGATAAGGAAAGGGATGCGATTCCGCTGAATAATGCTCCAATATTACAACCAAAAGCAATACGAGCACCGTAACCCATCATGAGACCACCTAATACAGCAGCGATGACTTGCTTCTTACTCTTTATCTTCTTAAATTTAAATTGTGAAGCTAAAAGAGTAGCAAGTAATGCTCCTAAGATAATCCCGATATTTCTTATAGAGCCTCCATGAGCAAGTAAGCCAGCTTCTAGTGTAGCCTGAGCTCCTTCGCTACTGAAGTAGTACCATTTATCTACGCTACCACCAAAAGCTTCATAAATCCAAGCACCCCAGTTTGCAAAAGTACCAGACACACCCCATGGGTCACTTGTTGTAGCAAGCGTAACGATTTGAAATAAGGATAAAAGGATAGCACCAGTTATGTAAGGCCATGCACTTTTAAGCCATTTCTTATAGAATTCATTTTTTTGAACTTTATTAAAAAACTTTTCCTCAGTTTTTGCCTCCAAATGATACACCTCCTTTGAATTAATGTGTTCAAGAGGTTAGGACCTTTATTAGTGAGTTTTTTCGATGATTACTTCCCACTCGCCATCATCTACTTCTTCAACTTCTACGTTGTGACCATCTTTACGAGCCCACTCAGGAACGTTTTTCATAGCACAGCTGTGATCGATTTGTAAAACAACAACGTCACCAACTTCGATTTCTTTAATTTTATTTTGAGCCTTAATTAAAGGTACTGGACAAGCTTCTCCAAATGAATCAATAACATATTCTTTCATGTTTAATTCCTCCATTTTTAATATTATGATATATTATTATGATATTAAGATTATAATAGTTCTGGCGTAGGAATTGAGTTACCTACATAAATCGTTTAGTCCTGTGTTTTGGCTTGCTCATATTTTACAGCAACCATATATAAACATAAGATAATTAGTAATTGAATTACAACTGCTCCGAACCATCCGAAGACATCAGGTAAAAATACTTTAGGACCTTTTGAAATGATGTGGAAACTCCACCATTCGAAATCGTGGGCACCCCAAAGTGAACCAATAACAAAGAATGCAAGAGATAACACCTGCATGCTAAAACCTTCACCTACACGCATAAGTGTACCTGAAGCACAACCACCAGCAATAACCATACCGACACCAAAAACGAAAGCACCGATAATCGTAGCTAGACTAATAGGTACAACATAACTCATACCTGGAATAGGTAATCCGTTGATGTAGTAACCGTATTTAATAGCTGTGAAACCAATTGTGGTTACAGCAAGGGCAATGAGTACTGCACGAGTTATTGAAGTACTACCTGTTAAGTATGGATCACGCATAGACGCAGTAAAGCAAAATCTTGACTTTTGAAGTATGAAACCAAAAGATATACCAAGAATCCATTGAAGTCCCAGTGAAGCAGATTGAAAACCGAAGTAAGCACCTGCTAATAAAATAAGGACAAAGACAACGATGCCAATTGGAAGCTGATTTTTCTTCTTGCGGCGAGTACGTGACCGAGTTGAGGATCTTCTAATAGATGAACTGCCAGAAGCGTTTTCTACCTTAACAGCATCACTCATCGAATCACTCCTTTATGCAATTTTAACTTATTTTGAACATCTGTTTTGTATTTAACAATCTCCTAAAAACATCATAACATAAAAAATGACTTATACTATATTACCTTTATTAATATTGTATTACTTTTTTTAATAGGCTGTCATGTGGAAATTAATTCTACTATATTGAAATGCCTACGACCCTGTTGTATAGTAGTAGTATACTGATAAGTAAAAACGAGATTGTTATTTATTTAACACATTATGCAATCGTTGCATTCATAGCTTGCAAAAGAGGGATAGCTATTATCTAAGATGATGCATAAATATACATGAAAATTTAAATGAACTTGAAGTTATTATATAAACGAGGTAGGGATGTTTATGAATATAGAAGCTTTACAATATTTTTGTGAAATAGCGGAAGAAAAAAGTATCTCCAAAGTGGCTAAGAAATCCCATATATCTCAGTCAGCGTTAAGCCAGCTGATTCAAAAGATGGAAGAGAGTTTAGGCCAAGCCTTATTAAAGAGGAGTAATAAAGGTGTTGAATTAACAGAGATGGGGAAGATTGTTTTAAAATACTCTGAGAACATCTTAATTAACTATGATAAAATGTTAGAAGCTATGGATGAATTGGATCATAACAATGCAAAGATTCGCATTAATGCCACATGGTCTTTGGTAACCTATTCTTTACCATGTGTGCTTTATCGTATTAAGCAAAAGTTCCCAAAGTATGGCTATGAGCTCGTCTCAAGCTCTAACCAAGATACGTTACGAGATGTTCAAAATGATATATGTGATTTTGGTATCATCGATCAGAAACCAAAAGAAGACTGTTCTATGAATGTTCACAAAATAGGTACGGAACGGTATGTACTAGTAGCATCTGAGAGCTATAATGTAAAGGAACAGATTGATTTTGAAGAGCTGTTTAGCTTACAGTTAATATGGTCAACTTCCAATCATAATGTAAAACAACTACTAGAAAATCGTTTAAGACAACAATGTAAGACCATTAGTGATCTAAACATTATCTTTGAAATAGATAATATAGGTGCTATCAAATCATCCATTAACAATGGCTTTGGAGCAGCATTTTTACCCTATGTTGCCGTTAAGAGAGATTTGTATTTAAAGAACATGAAGATCATTGATGTGAAGGATCTGGATTTAACCTATGAACTATATTTGGTGAGTAAAAAGATGGATAGTGTATCAAAGGAAGCAAGGGATACTATTGAGTATTTCAAACAAATTGGTCAAAAAAGCTTTTGTTAAAGACGAGTAACAGTGATTTCCCAAACGCCGTTGATAACTTCGTCGGTCTCTATAATGCAATTGAACTTACTAAATTGAGCGGAAAGAGATTCAACAACGCAACTATGATCTGTTATTATCATAAAAGATTCATTTGGACTTAATTTTTTAAATGCATCCTTGGCTTTAATAACTGGTATTGGACAAAAGTCGCCTAAACAATCGATCTTTTTCATTGTAATCACCTCAAAATAATATTACTCCCAATTGGGTTACTTATATTTTAGACTAAAAAGGCATAATTGAAAAGGTGAAAAATATGTACATTGATTTTTTTAGACCGACAATTACAGGACATGAGCTCAATTATATAAGAAAAGTCATTGAAGAAGGTGCCATCGGATCAGGTGGAGTGTATACAACTAAAGTGAAAGAACACCTAGCATCTCTTCTACAGGAAGAACAAATCGTCATGACCACATCATGTACCCACGCCCTAGAAATGGCTGTACAATTGTTGAATATAAGTCAGGATGATGAAGTTTTAATGCCGACTTTTACCTTTCCTTCTACAGCCAATGCTGTTGTTCTTAGTGGGGGCAAACCTGTATTCATTGATGTTCATCCACAAACACTACAGATGGACTTAGATGGACTGAAGAAAAAAATAACAAAGCAAACCAAGGCTATTCTTATCGTCCATTATGGTGGTAGCAGTTGCGATATGGACCGACTGATGGCAGTAGCTGCTAGACATAATTTATTTGTTATTGAAGATGCTGCTCAAGGGTTAGGGGCTACATATAAGGGGAAGCCTCTAGGCACCATCGGGCATCTTGGATGTTTTAGTTTTCATTCCACAAAGAACGTAGGGTGTGGTGAAGGCGGCGCATTAGCTATTAATGATAATACCTTGTTATATAAAAAAGCACTGATCTTGCGTGATAAAGGTACAGATCGGCAGAGTTTTTTAGAAGGTCAGGTAGATTATTATCAGTGGGTTCATGTAGGGTCTAGCTACGTACCATCTGAAATGCTCATGGCCTATTTATATGCCCAATTATTAGAGATGGACAAGATTCAAAAGAGACGTAAGCATATATTTGAGTACTATGAAAGTGCTATGAAAGAAATACTAGATGATCGTATATTGAGTTATTCATCGCCTACCCCAGCTAATCAGCAAAACTATCACTTGTTTTTTATTCAATTTAAACATGTGAAGGACGCTTTAGCATTTAAAGGTTTTATGAAAAGAAAGGGTATTGGAACTGCTACTCATTTTGTACCTTTACATGACAGTATTATGGGGAGTAAACTAGGCTATCAAAAAGGTGATTTTCTCCATGCTAAGGATTTGGGGAAGCGTGTTATTCGATTACCTTTATATCCTGATTTAAAGGATGAAGAAATAGAGTATATTAGTACTTGTATCCAAACATTCTTTGTTGAAGGAGTCAAGAGATATGGTTGATTTATCCATTGTCATTCCTGTTTATAATGGGGCAAAATCTATCGAGACACTTTGCTATGAAATAGATGCTAATCTGAACAACTTCACTTATGAAATTCTATTAGTAGATGATGGAAGCAAAGATGATAGTTATGAAGTGATGAAAAGGTTAAGTCATCAATTTAAGCAGATTAAGAGTATTAAACTTAGGGAAAATGCTGGACAACAGAATACTCTCTTGTGTGGAATCCGCCACGTGACAGGCGCTTATTGCATTACTATGGATGATGATGGTCAGCATGACCCAGGTGACATTCCTTTGCTTTATAAGAAAATTAAAGAGGGGTACAACGTGGTTTATGGTATACCTTTTCAAAAGCAACATGCTAAATACCGGAGCATAGGAACGATGTTAACAGATTGGCTTTTTAATACCATTATCGGAAAACCAAAAGCAATAAAAATTAGTAGTTATCGAATCATGACCAGTGATGTGGTTAAAATAATTAGTAGGTATCCTTATCGGTTTATCTATTTATCGGCAGTTATTTTCCATTATACAAAGAGGGTAGCTAATATACCTATTAACCATAGAAAAAGAAAAGAAGGTAGTTCTAATTATAATCTATCTAGATTGTTAAGACTCTACATGAAACTAATAACCTACTTTACACCTTGTTTGAAACCATTTCGCAAGCATGGTAACCAGTATGAAATAGAGGAGATTACTCAATGAAATTGATGATTCTAGGTGCCAGTAAAGCACAATGTAATGCCATTAGTCGTGGAAAAGAAATGGGCTATAGAGTATTAGCTACTGATTATTATGAAGATTCACCGGGTAAAGCTATAGCTGATGAAGTAGGACTTGCCAGTACTTTTGATGTGGATGCTACATTGGCACTAGCCAAAACAAGAGACATAAGTGGCATTATGACAACTGGAACAGATCAACCGGTCTATGTGGTCAATCGTATAGCAGAAGCCTTAGATCTACCTAGGTTTCTTGATGAACAAACAGGGTATAATGTAACGAATAAAAAGGCTATGAAAAAAATATTAAAGGATCATGACATTCCTATAGTTCCATATACCTTATTAACCAAAGAGTTTAAAGATGCTCAGTTAGTTGGAATTGAACCACCCTTTGTTTTAAAACCCTTAGATTCTCAAGGTCAGAGGGGTATTTATAAACTACATACTGCTGATGAAATTCGGCAATTCATTGATCAGACTCTAAGCTATTCGAGAGAAGAGGAAGCTCTTCTTGAAAGCTATTATGACAGTGAGGAAGTTACTATAACAGGCTGGGTGAAAGATGGTGATACAAAAATTATTACCATAACAGATCGAGTAACCTTTGAAGATCAGCTTCATATTGGTATATGTTCCTCACATGAGTTTCCATCCAAATATATGGAAGACTACGGTGAAGAGATTATAAGGATTAGTCATGCAATTGTAGAAGCTTTCCATATAGAAAATGGACCTATTTACTTTCAGATGCTTATTGGGAATAAAGGAGTACTTGTAAATGAAATAGCCTGTCGAATTGGTGGTGCCTATGAGGATGAGTTTATACCACTGATTACAGGTATTGATATATTAGGAATGGTTATTGATTATTCCATGGGGCAAGAAGTGGATTACACAGCATTGAAGAGTTATGATATTCATGAAAATAAAAGCTTTTTATCCAGTCAACTGTTTTTTGCTAATGAAGGTACTATAGAGGGAAAGACGTCCCGTGAGGAGATGTTAAACTGTCAAGGTTTACACAATATGAACTATAATGTAGATGTAGGACAAACCCTTCAACCTCGGATTAATGCCACTCAAAGGGCGGGTTATATGATTATCACTGGTAAGGATGAAGAGGACTTAATAGATAACATTAATAAAGCTTATGACACCATGGTGATTAAGGATAAAAAAGGCAACAATTTGGTCATCAGGGGAAGGAGAGGCAAAATCAAATGAAAAAAATATGGATTTCTTTATTGTGTATAGCTCTTTTATTCACTGGATGTATGAAGGAAGAGGTAAAGACAGTTAAAATCGCAGAGCAATATGGGTTAGCATATGCACCTTTACAGATCATGAAAGAAAAAGGCTTTTTGGAAGAAGAACTCCCAGATGCAGAGATACAATGGAAAAAACTCGGGAACACGGCTGCAATTCGGGAAGCTATGCTAGCTAATGAAGTGGATTTAGGATTTATGGGGATCCCCCCTTTCCTTATTGGATTGGATAATGGGATGGAGTGGAAGATCATGTCTGGTCTATCAAGCTGTCCTTTAGGGTTAGTGAGTAACGATCCTGATATAAAGAGTTTAGAAGATATAGCCTTTGAAGATAAAATTGCTTTACCACAACCAGGAAGTATTCAACATATCTTACTGTCTATGGCTGCGGAGAAACAACTAGGGGATGCCTCTGTATTTGATGAGCAGTTAGTGACCCTTAAACATCCCGATGGAATGGTGGCGCTGGAAGCTGGGAAGGAGATCAGTGCACATTTTACTTCACCTCCTTACTTATTCATGGAACTAGATAATCCTAAGCATCATTTAGTTGTAACAGGAGAAGAAGCGGTTGGTCACTCCTTTACGTTTATTGTTGGGGTTGGAACAGAAGAATTTTATAGTCGTAGAGAACATTATGAAGCTTTTTTAAAAGCTCTTGATCGTTCTATTGATTTCATGAACAATAACAAAGATGAGGCTACAAGTATTTTAGCAGAAGTCTATAATATGGAAGTACAAGTATTGGAAAGCTACCTCAACCAAGAAGGAATGGTCTATTCTAATGCTGTAGAAGGTGTAGAAGAATTTATTGATTTTATGTACAGGAATGAGTATCTTAAAGAAAATTATGGATTAGAGGAAGTTCTATGGGATTAATAAAAGATCTTTTTGAGAAAAGTTGGGTCCAAAAGTTGGTATGGACCCTTCTGTTGTTATCCTTGTGGCAAGTATTATACCTTTTGAAACTATGGAATCCGAGTATTTTTCCTTCTATGGTTGATATACTAGAGGCTTTGTGGTGGGAACTTATAAAGGGAGACTTGTTTATACAGATTTATTATTCCTTAAGAATCATATTCGTTGGCATGATTATAGCTACATTAGTAGGTATCATTATGGCCTATCTGAATAGTCAATCGAAGGTATTCAATAGCTTGTTTGATACCCTTACTGTTATAGCCCATCCCTTACCTGGAATAGCATTAATGCCCTTAGTTATTTTATGGGTAGGAACTGGTGAAGATGCAGCTCTTTTTATCATTATACACTCTGTATTATGGCCGTTAGCTATTAATATGACTACAGGTTTTAAATCCACCAAAAGCATTTACACAGATATTGGAAAGAATTATGAATTGGATGGTATGGCGCGTTTTATTCAAATTCTACTTCCTGCTAGTGGTGTCTATTTTTTAGCAGGATTAAGGATCAGCTGGTCACGAGCATGGAGGGCACTAATCAGCGCAGAAATGATTTTTGGAGCAATGAACATGATGGGTGGTATTGGTTGGTATTATTTTGAAAAGAGAGTATTCATGGACACTGCAGGGATGTATGCAGGACTTATAGCCATCATTTTAGTAGGATTTTTAGTTGAAAATACTCTTTTTGTATGGATAGAGAAAAAGACCATTGTTAAGTGGGGAATGAAAAATGAAATCATACATTAATGTGGAGAATCTAACAAAAATATATGATCATAAAGTTGTTCTTAAGGATGTAAGCTTTACTCTTGAGAAAGGACGCTTTCTCTCTATTGTGGGTCAATCAGGTATAGGAAAGACAACTCTACTTAGGCTCATAGCCGGATTTGATGAAGCACTGGAAGGTAACATATACATCGATGATAAAGTTATTGAGGGTGCTTCCATGAAGAGGATCTTAGTATTTCAGGAGTTTGATCAATTATTCCCTTGGCGAACTGTTAAAGGGAATGTAGAATTTGCCTTGAAGTATAAAGGGGTCCCCAAAGAAGAACGTGGAGCAAAGGCAGTAGAACTCCTTAAAAAAGTAGGGCTTGAAGAGGCTATTAAGAAGTATCCATATCAACTATCAGGCGGTATGAAACAGCGAGTTGCCATTGCAAGAGCATTAGCCTGTGAGCCAGAAATACTACTGATGGACGAACCTTTTGGTAGTGTTGATGTTCATACAAAAGAAAAGCTACAAAAGCTTCTTAAGACATTATGGAGGCAAGAGAATATAACGGTTCTATTTGTTACTCACGATGTAGATGAGGCTATCAAGATGTCTACAGAGATTCTTGTTCTAAAAGAAGAGGGAGCTGTTTTGATTCATAACCAGCAACCACTACAAGATACGGATGCATATAGTGAGATGTGTAAAAGGGTTCGACAAGAAATGGAGTAAATTTATTACTCCACTACATCGGTTCTGTAAATTGTGACTTGCCAATCATAATCCATCATATATTTAACGATGCGTATACCGTAGAGTGGAGAGGTGAGGGAACCTACCTCTTGACAATTATTATTAATATAATTTTTCATATCTTCGTAATAAATCATGTCACCATATAAAATTTGCCAGTTCACATTACGATAAATATAATCCATTTCTTCAGGGTAAAGGATATATTTAATATGATTATTTCTTATATACTCTTCAAAGGTTTCATTATCTAAGTAAGCTAAATTTCTATAATCTAGTAGTTGACCATTATCAAAATAGTACTCACAATTAAGATTAGCTAATACCTTATCTGAAGGGGCAACATACTGAGCAATTTTCTCTAAATACTGATCATAAGTATTAGGAGAGGAGGTTTTAATAATCTTCACATCTTCAATAACTGAAAAGATGCAAAGGACAGTTAACATGGATAACAATATTAAGCTTCCTTTTCTTACAGCAATACTTATTCCATCAAGTAATTTAGCTAGATTCATATAGGCAAAAGGGAAGATGAATATTACGTAGGTAGCATTATACCTTCCAACAATGATAAAAGCGATTTGAATGGCTAATATAACAAGTGCAAGCCTTATAAATGTATGATTTTTTTTAAAGTAACCATAGATAAAGGCTACGAACCATAAGCAGGTAATAACGATGAGTTCAAGCTGAATAGGAGGGATGAAATAGGTTCCGCTAATTCCTTTAAATAGTTTAAGATAATAAGGGACGATACCCATAATTTTATCTTGTAGAGTCATGGTGATGCCTAATTGGCTTCCATAACTTAAATAATCATGTAGGAAAGTAGTATTCATGCTAAGGCTCATTGCCACAAATAGAAGTGCAAAACATGTTACAGTTATGATAAGGTAAATAAGTTCTTTAAATGTTCTTTCTTTTGTGGCTATATCATATAAGTAAAGACAACCAAAAGTTACAGCTAAAATAAAGCTATTAGGGTGAATACCGATACTTAACCCGATAATACTTCCAAGAATCAACCAAGAAGGAAGCCTTGTACTAAAGGGTTTTAGATAGGTATTGAATGCTAATAAAAAGAACAATAGTATGACAATCTCTTGTCTTGCCATATGGGAGGTATAAATATACTGGATGTTAAGGCTTAGTAATATGGTAATCATTAAAGCCATGGTGGTCTTTACTTGTAGTTTTATTAAGATTTTATAGAAGCTATAAAGACAAGCTATGGAAAACAGTAAGGACATTAAACGAAAGCTTGTTATGTTATAACCCAATAAAAGATAAAAGGGCATTTGAAAAAGATGAAAAAGTATTTTAATAGCATGAGGGTATCTTGGATAAAGATTAAAAAAGGTCTCTGTTGTGCCAAGATCTCCTGTTGCCAACATGTTTCTGGTTAAACCACTTAACCAAGGTTCATCTGAATGAACAAAGGGGAAGGTATCTAAAAATAATAAATTTATTAAAAAATAGATAATTAAATAAAGTAATAAGATAAGGGATTCTTTTTCTATATAAATCGATAATTTTTTCATATGTGCCACCTCTTTCCAATATTATAAGGGATAGAGGGGAAATAATCTAGAGGGGATTGTATCACATAGAGTCAAGCATGTAGGGGGATCTATTACGCTAGCTGGAAAGACGTCCATGTCTTAGACAGCTAGGTTCGCCCTCCGTGGCTCACTGCTCCATAGACCC